>DATBDL010000351.1:0-7845 GCA_036269975.1 Pseudonocardiaceae bacterium
GGATCTGATGATCGCCGCGATCGCGTCCGCACGAGAACGGCCGCTCTACACCCGAAACGAGGCCGACTTTCGCGGGCTGCGGGACATGGTCGAGGTGGTCCCGACCTGAGTCACCAGCCCCGCTCGCGCCATTCCTTCACGTGCGGCCGCTGCTCGCCCAGGGTCGAGTCGTCCCCATGACCTGGATAGAACCATGTGTCGTCCTGCAGCACGTCGAAGATCCGCGTCGACACGTCGTTGATCAACGACGCGAACCGTTCCGGGTCCTTCTGCGTGTTCCCCACCCCACCGGGAAACAGGCTGTCGCCGGTGAAGAGGTGGGGGTGGCCGGTTGGGTCGCGGTACAGGACGGCTATCGAGCCCGGTGTGTGGCCCCGCAGGTGGATGATCTCCAGCGTGCACGCGCCGACCGGGACCGTGTCGCCGTGTTCCACCAGGACGTCCGGCGGTACCGGTAGCGGGCCCGCGTCGGCGGGGTGGGCGACCGTGTTCGCGCCGAACGCGCCGGCCGTGGCACCCAGTGCCTGCCAGTGGTCGGGGTGCTGGTGGGTGGTCACGATCGTGCGCAGCGTCGGCCTACCGGGGCCGGCGCCGATCAGGTCGGACAGCCTTTCCGGCTCGTTGGCCGCGTCGATCAGCAGGGCCTCGTTCGTGGCCTGGCAGACCAGCAGGTACGCGTTGTTGTCCGTCGGGCCGACCGAGATCTTGGTGATGGACAACCCGTCCAGCGCACGCCTTGCCGCGGCGCCGCCCGGCTCTACGTGACCCGTGTACTCCTCGACGATCTCCACGATCGCCGACCCTACAACCAGGCCGGCAACCTCGGCACGTCTCCGGTCAGGCCGTCCGACCCGTCCGAGCGGCCGGTCAGCCACGCCGACATCGCGCCGACCTGTCCGCGCACGTCATGCGTGGGGGACGACTCGCCCAGCGTCCAGACCCGTTGTCCGCCGGTCGGCAGGTCGACCGCGAGCCGTACCTGCGGCACGTCGGGGCGGTCCGCATACCGTGTGACCACGTAGTCGATGAACGGCTCGGCCTGCGGCCCGACCAGGTCCGTCGCGCGCTCGAAGTCGATGCCGACGTTCAGGTCGACCAGGTGGACCACGATCTCGGTCAGGCGCGCCCACGGCACGAACGACGCGACGACGGCCCAACCTCGCCGGTCCGTCACCTTCGCCGCCCAGTCGTCCGACGTCAGACCATCGGCCGCGGCCAGGAACCGCTGGTGGGCGGCTCGCAGGTCCTCCCGTTGCACCTGCGCCAACCGCTGGGCGCCCTCCTCGATGTCCGCCTCGCGGTCGACCCCGCTGGCGTACATCGGGTGCTCGATCCCGGTTCTCGCCCAGCTCAGCAGGTTCACCAGACCATCGGCGTTCCTGGCCAGGTGGCTGACCACGTGCCCTCTCGTCCAGCCGGACAGTCGACTCGGGCCGTGCATGGCCGTGTCGTCCATCGCGTCGACGATCTCGTGCAGGGTCACGCTGGCGCGGCGCACCGCGGCAAGGCCCTCATGGGCGAAACGCTGTTCGGAGTGGTGAGAGGGGTGGTCAGCGGTGTGATCGGAGGCGGAACTGCGGGAACGACCGGTTTGCAAGGCTGGCACTGCGGCTCCCAGAGACAGTTGGGTGCGGGTGCTGGGCATGATCAGGGGCGGTAACCCCAGCGTAGGCTGGATGCGTAACCCCCGGTAGGGCCGAATCAGCGAACGGGGACCGCGGACCGGTTTGTGCCGGTCCGGCGACCGTGTTGGGCCAGGTCCGATGGCCGCGGGATTTTGTCGGTGGGTGCACCTAGCATGGTTGGCGGCTGAGCCGCGCGGTCGCGTGGCGCCCGAGTGGCGCCCCGTGCGCGGACGCCACCCCCAGGCTGGAGCAAGTACCAGAGAGGACCACTGTGGCCGACCGACTCGTCGTGCACGGCGCCCGTGAGCACAACCTGCGGGGCGTCAGCATCGACCTGCCAAGGGACAGCCTGATCGTGTTCACCGGCCTGTCCGGGTCCGGCAAGTCGAGCCTGGCGTTCGACACGATCTTCGCCGAGGGCCAGCGCCGTTACGTCGAGTCGCTGTCCGCGTATGCCAGGCAGTTCCTCGGTCAGATGGACAAGCCGGACGTCGACTTCATCGAGGGCCTTTCGCCGGCCGTGTCGATCGACCAGAAGTCGACCAACCGCAACCCCCGCTCCACGGTCGGCACGATCACCGAGGTCTACGACTACCTGCGCCTGCTCTACGCACGCGCCGGTAAGCCGCACTGTCCGACCTGCGGCGAGCTGATCAGCAAGCAGACGCCGCAGCAGATCGTCGACCAGCTCCTCGCCATGCAGGACGGGGTCCGGTTCCAGGTGCTCGCGCCGGTCGTGCGCGGGCGCAAGGGGGAGTACGTCGACCTGTTCGAGCAGCTCCAGTCGCAGGGCTACGCGCGGGCACGGGTGGACGGCACGGTGCACCAGCTCACCGACCCGCCGAAGCTGAAGAAGCAGGAGAAGCACGACGTCGACGTCGTGATCGACCGGCTCGCGGTGAAGAAGTCCGCGAAGCAACGGCTCACCGACTCGGTCGAGACGGCGTTGCGACTGGCGGACGGTCTGCTGACGATCGAGTTCGTGGACGAGCCGGCGAATTCCGCCGAGCGCGAACGGACGTTCTCCGAGAACCTGGCGTGCCCGAACGGCCATCCGCTGACCATCACCGACCTGGAACCGAGGTCGTTCTCGTTCAACTCGCCCTACGGCGCGTGTCCCGCGTGCACCGGCATCGGCGTGCGCAAGGAGGTCGACCCGGAGCTGATCGTCCCGGACGACGAGCTGTCGTTGGAGGACGGCGCGATCGCACCGTGGCAGGGCGGCCAGACCGCGGAGTACTTCCAGCGGTTGCTGTCCTCGCTCGCCGAGACCATCGGGTTCCGGATGAACCTGCCGTGGCGGCGGTTGCCGGCCAAGGTGCAGAAAGCCGTGCTGTACGGCGTGAACGACCAGGTGCACGTCCGCTACCGCAACCGGTACGGCCGGGAACGGTCGTACTACGCGGCGTTCGAGGGTGTGATCCCGTTCCTGGAGCGGCGGCAGGAGCAGACCGAGTCCGAGTACATGCGCGAGAAGTACGACGGCTACATGCGGGAGGTGCCCTGCCCGGCGTGCCAGGGCACGCGGCTGAAGCCCGAAATTCTCGCGGTCACGCTGGAACACAGGACGTACGGCGAGAAGTCGATCGCGGACGTGTCCGGAATGAGCGTGCGGGAGTGCGCGGAATTCCTCGGCAGTCTGAAGCTCGCCAGGCGCGAGGCCATGATCGCCGGCAGGGTACTCAAGGAAATCCAGGCGCGCCTTGGCTTCCTGCTCGACGTCGGCCTGGACTACCTGTCACTGGACCGCGCTGCCGGCACGCTGTCCGGCGGCGAGGCGCAACGCATTCGGCTGGCGACGCAGATCGGCTCCGGGCTCGTCGGTGTGCTGTACGTGCTGGACGAGCCGTCGATCGGCCTGCACCAGCGCGACAACCACCGGCTGATCGAGACGCTGACCCGCCTGCGCGACCTCGGCAACACGCTGATCGTCGTCGAACACGACGAGGACACCATCCGTACCGCGGACTGGATCGTCGACATCGGTCCCGGTGCGGGGGAACACGGCGGCGAGGTCGTGCACAGCGGGACGTACGAGGATCTGCTGACGAACGAACGGTCGCTGACCGGCGCTTATCTGTCCGGCCGGCAGGAGATCCCGCTGCCCGAGCTGCGGCGCGTCGTGGACCGCAAACGGCAGTTGACGGTCGTCGGAGCGCGCGAGCACAACCTGCGCGACATCGAGGTGTCGTTCCCGCTCGGTTGCCTCGTCGCCGTGACAGGCGTGTCCGGCTCCGGGAAGTCGACGCTGGTCAACGACATTCTGGCGACGGTACTGGCGAACAAGCTCAATGGCGCGCGACAGGTGCCCGGCCGGCACACGCGGGTCAAGGGTGTCGACCTGGTGGACAAGCTGGTGCAGGTCGACCAGTCACCGATCGGCCGCACACCGAGGTCGAACCCGGCGACGTACACCGGCGTGTGGGACCACATGCGAAAACTGTTCGCGTCGACCACGGAGGCGAAGGTCCGCGGCTACCAGCCCGGCCGCTTCTCGTTCAACGTCAAGGGCGGCCGGTGCGAGGCGTGTGCCGGCGACGGCACGATCAAGATCGAGATGAACTTCCTGCCGGACGTGTACGTGCCGTGCGAGGTGTGCAAGGGCGCGCGGTACAACCGAGAAACGCTCGAGGTGCACTACAAGGGAAAGACGGTAGCGGACGTTCTCGACATGCCGATCGAGGAAGCCGCGGAGTTCTTCGAGCCGATCACTGCCATTCATCGCCACCTGAAGACACTGGTGGAGGTCGGCCTGGGATATGTGCGCCTTGGCCAGCCCGCGCCGACGTTGTCCGGCGGCGAGGCGCAGCGGGTGAAGCTGGCGAGCGAACTACAGAAGCGCTCGACCGGAAGTACGGTGTACATCCTCGACGAGCCGACGACGGGCTTGCACTTCCAGGACATCGCGAAGCTGCTGGGCGTGATCAACGGCTTGGTGGACAAGGGAAACACGGTCATCGTGATCGAGCACAACCTGGATGTCATCAAGACGTCGGACTGGATCGTCGACATGGGCCCGGAAGGCGGCTCGGGCGGCGGGATCGTGATAGCGGAGGGCACACCGGAGGACATCGCGGCCACGGAGGACAGTTACACGGGCCAGTTCCTGCGCAGACTGGTAGCGCCAGACCTGGCGAGCGTGGCGGGTTGATGGGGGTGGCCTTGGTCGGTCTTGGCAGGCAGCAGCCCGATCGCGACGTTGGCCTGATCGGCCTTGCCTGGCTTGGCTTTGGCTTGCTTGGCTTGCTTGGCTTGCTTGGCTTTGCTCGGTCTCAGCTCGGCTCCGCGAGGCTGAGTTGGCTGTTCAAGATCACTGGATCAGGTGATCGTTCCGGAAGTCGGGATCTTTTCACCCGGTCTCGTTCGTTGAGCCCAAAAAGGGGCGGAGCGGGCTCGGGCGGCAGTGGTCTAGGCGCGACACGACCTCGGTCCTCGATCGGCGTGACTCGGTCGGCGTGACTCGGTCGGCTTGGTGAGTCGAAGCGGTGAGCAGCGGGGGAGGAACGAGCCGAGGTCGCGGAGGGTGCGGTACGCGGACGGCCAAGGACGCTCGCCGATGCGTCGGGTGTCGAGGGTGAGTCGGGATGTCGAGGACGCGTCGGGATGTTGCGGATGCGTCGGGTGCTGCGGATGCGTCGGGGTGTTGCGGGTTCGGCTTGGTTGCCTAGCGGGGCCGGCCTGGGATGCCGGGGCGGCGTTGCCACGGGAGTGGGCCGGACAACGGCCGGTATTCCACGCCCAGCGCGTCCAGCCTTGCCAGGTGTTCTGTTTCGATTCTGCGCCGGAAGTCGGCTGGGTCGCGTAGTTGTGGCTGTGTCCACACCACTTCGGCGAAGGCGGCGAGTCTTGGGAAGGCCGCGTAGTCCACCCGGCGGGGTGTGTCCAGGTGTTCGGTCCAGATCTGGGCTTGGGCGCCGAGCGCCCGATCCGCGGCTGGGCCGGTCAGGTCGGCTGGTATTGGTTCGTAGCCGTATACGTCGGCCAGTGTGTGCGGGATTCCTACCGGGATCGGTTCGTCCAGGTCCGTTGACTGGCGGTGGTCCAGGTATACGTACTGCTCCGGGCACATCACCACGTCGTAGCCTGCTTTTGCCGCTTTGACGCCTGCCTGTTCGCCTCGCCACGACGCTATGATCGTGCCTGGCGGCACCGGTCCCACGCCGGCTATCTCATCCCACCCCAGCGCTCTTCGGCCCAGGGTGGCCAGGTGGTGCACTATTTCTCGGACGAACCAGCCATGTAGTTCGTGGACCTCTGTCAGGCCCAGTTCCGCCATTCTTTGGTGTGCCGCTGGGCTGTTCTCCCATTGGGCTACTGGTACTTCGTCGCCGCCTACCGCTATTACCTTGGATGGAAATATGCCGGCGACCTGGTCGAATACCGCGCGGAAGAAGTCTACTGTGGATTGATCCACGTTCAGCACGTTTTCGCAGACGCCCCAGGATGTCCACACCGGCAACGGCTGTCCCGTGTTGCCGAGGGCCGGGTAGGCCGCTATGGCAGCTTGGGTGTGGCCTGGGATGTCGATTTCCGGAACCACCGTGATCGCCCGGTCGGCCGCGTACGCCACTATTTCGCGCAAATCTTCGGTTGTGTAGTGACCGCCGTGTGGTTGGCCGTCGAATTTGCCTGTGGGTGGGGATCCTGCCCTGGATTCGGTGCGCCACGCACCGGTTTCGGTCAGGCGTGGGAATGCCGGTATTTCTATCCGCCAGCCCTGGTCGTCGGTCAGGTGTAGGTGGAAGATGTTTAGTTTGTGGGCCGCTAGCAGGTCTATGAAACGCAGCACTGCGGCTTTGGGCATGAAATGTCGGGCTACGTCCAGCAAGCAGCCGCGCCACTTGAATCTGGGGTGGTCGGTTACCGTTCCGCAGGGGAGTGTCCCGCCGGTGTAGTTTGTTCGGAATGCGTTGGGGCCCAGTAGTTGGCGTAGGGTTTGTGTCGCGTAGAAGGCGCCGGAGCGGTCGGCTGCCCGCACGGTGACGCCGTCTGGTCTGATTTCCAGACGATAGCCTTCTGCGTGCTGTACGGCTGCCGGGTCGATGTGGAAACGGATGGCTTCGGTTGACGTTTGGGAAAGGATTGCCGTCAGTGCGGCTCGGTCTAGGGGGAATGTGCCTTCAGCGGGTGTCACTGCCACCGGGCGCGGCAGTAACAGGTCGAAGGCGCTCATGCGAACAACACCATCGCCACCGCCGTTGCCGCCGCCTGGCCGGCTACGGGGGACAGCTTGCCGCTCGCGGGGTCACGGGGGAGCCAGGTCACCGTGCCGGAACGTTGGTTGGACACGTACAGGTGTCGCCCGGTCGGGTCGAGGGTTGCGTGGCGTGGCCAGTCGCCGCCGCAGGGACTGGTGTTCAGCAGGGTCAGGGTGGTGCCGGTTACCGCGAACGTGGCGATGCTGTCATCACCCCGGTTGGTGACGTACAGGAATCGCCCGTCCGGGGACACCACGCCCTCGGCGGGGAAGTTCGGGGTCACTGCTCCCGGTTCCACCGTGCCGATGATCTGGCCGGGTGTCAGCACACCGCGCGTCGCGTCCCACGTGCACACGATCACCTGCGACTTGTCCTCGCACACCAGGTAGGCGTGCGTACCGGTCGGATGGAACACCAGGTGCCTCGGGCCGGTGCCCGTCGCGACCACGAGCTGCTGGTGCTGCCGCAGTGTGCCGTTCTGGAGCTGGTACACGTAGACCGAATCGTTCCCCAGATCTACCGCCAGCACCCACTGGCCGGTCGGATCGGTGATGATCTGGTGGGCGTGCGGCTGGCTGCCGGAACTCCCGGTGTGCTGCACGAGATCCGTGAGTGGCTCGACGTGACCGTTCGCGGCCAGCGGCAGCACGGCTACGCTGCCCGATCCATAGTTGGCGGTCAGCAGGTAGCGGCCGCTGGGGTGCACGCTCAGGTGAGTCGGCGCGTCGCCCTGGGTGGACTGCTTGTTCAGCACCGCCAGCGACGAACGGTCCAACGCCGTCACCGAACCGGTCGGGTCCTCCTCGTTCGTCGTGTAGAGGAATCGGCCGTCGTGCGATGTGGCGAGCCAGGACGCGTCCGGGACGCCGGGCACGACCGAGCCGACGGTGAGCGTGCCGGTTGCGGAATCTACGTTCGCGACCGCGAGTCCGGCACCGCCGGACGACGAATAGCTTCCGACGTATGCCATAGCGCCCGTCCGTTTCCCGATTCGCGTCACCCCGACCACCGTCGCGGCTCCG
>DATBDL010000352.1:0-6419 GCA_036269975.1 Pseudonocardiaceae bacterium
TCCGAGGCGCGCCGACCAGCCCAACCGGCCAGTCGGTTCCAGCGCCGGGCGGAGGTGAGCCGACGCGCCAGCCGCCACTCGGCGGCAGCGCGTTGGCTCTCTCGCATTCGTGCTCTGGCGAGGTCTTCCTGCATCAACAACATGACAGCCCCATTCGGGTAGTACTCATCGGTCATCGGGTTCTGCTGGGTGTTGCGTGTGGCGTTCATGCCGCGGTCTCCTGGGCTGGGGCTTCGGTCCGGACGCTCGGCACGGGCTCGTGCCTGCGGTCTTCCTTCCTCGGCCGCCCTCTCGGCCGCTTCCTCGGGATGACGAGCCCCCGCTCGAAGATCTCGCCACCCCAGACGCCCCACGGCTCGTGCCGGGCGAGCGCACTGGCCAGGCACTGTGCGCGGACCGGGCAGGCGGCGCACAGCGCCTTCGCCCGCTCCAGGTCTGCTGGTGCCTCGGCGAACCACAGGTCCGGGTCGTTGACCTGGCACGCCAGGTCTGGCCCGGTCAGCGGCGTCGCATCCAAGAGCTCTGCGACACCACCGCCCAGTTCGAGGAACGACCCCGCTGGCGGGGCTGTTGCCGTGTACATGGTTTCGACTCCTGTCACTTCGGTTCTGGCTGGACAAACAAGAAGGCCGCGGACCCCATATCCGGGTCCGCGGCCTTCGAGAGCCTGAGCGCTTGACGCGTCGTCAAGTTCGCCCCTGTGCGGACGGCGGTATACCGGTAACTGCATCGATCGTGCGGAAGACAGACTTGTGCGTGGACATCACCAGGACAGCAGCTTGCTGGACACCCCCGACAACGGACGGTCGGTTGGCAAGGGACTCCTGGCCGATGCACGGCTTCGACCACACGACGTGGGTCTCGGGCATACGAGTGCCCCCGACCACGAGGTAGCCTGGGGACACGCGGGTCTTGGTGCTCTCCACGATGTCCACCTCCTACCTGTGTTCGAGGGACGATTCGGGCCTTCCGACCCGGTGACTGCAGGTTATTAGGTCCGGGTGGGTCGGGGCAACAGTTTTTCTCGAATTGAACGCATGAGTTGGCGCCTGCTGACCGCGCAACATCATCGCTGGTCAGGGTCCTACCGGATGGTGACGACTCAGACGCTCTCGGTACCGACCGCTCCCCTGCCCGCGACCAGCGCCAACACGTCGGTGCCGTACCTGTCCAACTTCGAGGCGCCGATACCGGAGATCGACACCAGGCCGGCCGGGTCCGCCGGCCGCTGCTCCGCGATCGCGACCAATGTCGCATCCGTGAAGACGACGTACGGCGGCACCTTCAACGTTCTCGCCTGGGCGATCCGCCAGGTCCGCAGCCGCGCGAGCAGTTCTTCGTCCACATCGGACGGACAGTCCACGCAGCGGCCCAGCTTGACCGGCAGTGTGCCGGTGAGTTGCGCGTCGCAGATCCGGCAACGCGGATGCGGCGCGCTGTCGCGGCGCGGGTCCTTGGCCGCCGCCGCCTTCGCCAGTCGGGCGGTGGGGTGGTCCTGCGGGATCAGGCCGTACAGGAAACGGCTGCGGCGCCGGCCGCGCCGGCCACCGGGCGCGCGGGACAGCGACCAGGACATCCAGAGATGCTCCTTGGCCCTGGTGACCCCGACGTAGAGCAGCCTGCGCTCCTCTTCGATCGCCGCCTGGTCCTCGTCCGCGTGCTGGATCGGCAGCGTGCCCTCGACCAGGCCGACCAGGAACACCGCCTGCCATTCCAGGCCCTTCGCGGCGTGCAGCGACGCCAGCGTGACCCCTTCGACGGTCGGCGGATGCTGCGCCTCGGCCCGTTGGTCCAGTTCGACCAGGTAACGCGGCAGGTCGGCGTCCGGCAGCACGCTGGCCAGTTCCTCGGCCAGCTCTACCAGCGCCAGCAGCGACTCCCAGCGCTGCCGCACCGCGCCGCCTGCGGGTGGGTCGGCGGACAGGCCGAGCGGCGCCAGCACCGTTCGGACCGTGCCGGGCAGGTCGTCGGTCTGGTGGGGCTCAGTGCCGTTGGCGGCCTGGCGCAGGGTGATGACCGCCTGCCGTACCTCCGGCCGGGCGAAGAACCGTTCCCCGCCGCGCACCAGGTACGGGATGCCGACTTCGGCCAGCGCCTGCTCGTACACCTCCGACTGCGCGTTCACCCGGAAGAGCACCGCGACCTCACTGGCCGACACGCCGCCGTCCAGCAGGTCCTTGATCCGCGACGCGACGGCCGCCGCCTCTGCCGGCTCGTCGTCGAACTCGGTGAACTTCGGTTCCGGGCCGGGCGGCCGCTGGCCGACCAGGGTCAGACGGGAGCCGGCCGGCCGTTCGCGTGCCGCGCCGATCACCCGGTTGGCCATGGACACGACCTGTGGGGTGGACCGGTAGTCACGTTCGAGCCGCACCACGGTGGCGGCCGGGAAGCGGCGGGTGAACTCGAGCAGCGGCCGGGGCGACGCGCCGGCGAAGGAGTAGATGGTCTGGTTGACGTCGCCGACCACGGTCAGGTCGTCCCGCTCGCCGAGCCACGCGTCGAGCACCCGCTGCTGCAACGGCGTGACGTCCTGGTACTCGTCGACGACGAAGCAGCGGTAGCGGTCCCGGAACTCCTCGGCCACCTGGGCGTGCTCGTCCAGTGCCGCCGCCGTGTGCAGGAGCAGGTCGTCGAAGTCGAGCACGCGGGCGTCGTTCTTGGCCGCCTCGTAGGCGCGATAGACGGCGGCGACCTGCTCGGCGGCCGCCGGCGTGTCCCGCTGGGTCTTCGCCGCGACGGCGGGGTAGTCGTCCGGGGTCACCAGGCATGCCTTGGCCCATTCGATCTCACCGGCCAGGTCGCGCAGCGTTTCGGGCTCCGTGGGCAGGCCGACCTTGTGCGCGGCCTGGCCGACCAGCCGGATCTTGTGATCGAGCAGTTGCCACGGCGCGTCACCGACGACGATCGGCCAGAAGTAGCGGAGTTGCCGCAGCGCTGCGGCGTGGAAGGTGCGGGCCTGGATGCCGTGCACGCCGAGGGCACGCAGCCGAGTCCGCAACTCACCGGCGGCGCGCGCCGTGAAGGTGACTGCGAGAACCTGACCGGGCGCGACCTGCCCGACGTGCACGAGCTGAGCGATCCGACGGGTGATGGCGCGCGTCTTGCCGGTGCCGGCACCGGCGAGCACGCACACCGGCCCACGTGGCGCGAGCACCACCCGCCGCTGTTCGGGGTCCAGCTCGTCCAGCGTCCCGTTCCGCGTCGGTACCCCGTCCATGGCACTGCATCCTGGCAGAACGCGCCGTCCTCCGTATGGGCGACAGGCCGGGCTGTGCACCGCGCGGTGTTTGGCACGACAGGGCGTCGGCGGGGGTGAGGGCAACCGTATCCTGGTGGGTATGGCTGGTAAGCAGGACAAGGCGGCGGCCAAAGAGGCTGCCATCGGTCGGCGCGCGGAGCGCAAGGCCAAGCGTGGCCAGATCTTCGAGGCATTCAAGATGCAGCGCCGCGACGACAAGGCGCTCGTGCCGATCATGGCCGGTGTGCTGCTGGGCACGGCCGCGCTCGCGTTCGTCGTCGGCCTGTTCTTTCGTCTGCAGTTCGTCCTGTTGCCGCTGGGTGTCGTACTCGGGGCGCTCCTCGCGGTGATCGTGTTCGGGCGGCGTGTTCAGCGCAGCGTCTACACCAAGGCCGACGGGCAGCCGGGGGCCGCCGGGTGGGCGCTGGACAACATGCGCGGCCGCTGGAACGTGACCCAGGCCGTCGCCGGCACCACGCAACTCGACGCCGTGCACCGCATCATCGGCCGGCCGGGGATCGTGCTGGTCGCCGAGGGTGCTCCGCACCGGGTCAAGGCGCTGCTCGCGCAGGAGAAGAAGCGGGTCGCACGGGTGGTCGGCGACACGCCGATCTACGACGTCATCGTCGGCAACGACGAGGGCCAGATCCCGCTGCGCCGCCTCCAGCAGCACATCATGAAGCTGCCGCGCAACATCTCGACGTCGCAGATCGACTCGTTGGAGACCCGGTTGGCCGCGCTGGCCAGTCGTGGCGCCGCGCTGCCGAAGGGGCCGCTGCCGGCGGGCGCGAAGATGCGCAACGTGCAGCGGACGATCCGGCGTCGTTAGGAACCGTCGTCAAAATCACCGGGTGGCCAGCACGATCGTGCTGGCCACCTTGTCGTGCAGGCCCCTGCGGTCGCCGTCCCAGATCACGGCCGGCATGACCAGCGCCACCAGTACCGCCCTGAGCACCGCCCGCCACACGCCCACCGTCGGCCGCCCGTCCAGCCGGGCCACCCTGATCCCCAGCAGGACCATGCCCGGTGTCGCGCCGAAGAACGACGTGCCGGCCACCGTGATCAGGAACCAGGTGAGCAGGCTCCAGTAGTTCAGCGTCTGCGACGCGTCGAGCCGGCCGAACTGGACGTGCACGAAGAGCGACGCGATCAGCTCGGCCAGCACGCAGTCGACCAGCAATCCACCGAATCGGCGCCCCATCCCGGCCACCGAGCCGACGCCGGCGACCGGCAGGTCGAACCGCTGCCCTGGGTGACGAACCGGCGCCGGCGCTACCCCATCCGTGTTGACCTGCGTCTTCGCGGCGGCCTTACCGCCGGCCAGCCACGTCTCGAACCGACCTGTCACCCTGTCAGCGTAGGTCGGCACGGAGATCAGCTCTCGGCGCACCAGCCCGTTAACATCGGTGAAACATCGAGGTGACCACCGGGCAACACCACCCTCCTACCGTCGTCACCCAAACGGCTGGCACATTCCCGCTGGCCACGGCGGTGCGACGATGATGACCGACCTGCCGCGACAACGCGAGGCACTGGCCCGACGAGAAGAGGAGCCAACGACGGTGTTCAACAGTCCCGACGAGGTCCTGGGATTCATCCGCGACGAGGACGTGAAGTTCGTCGACGTCCGCTTCAGCGACCTGCCCGGCATCATGCAGCACTTCACAGTGCCGGCCCAGTCGTGGGACCTGGACGCGATCGAGGGCGGTGTCGCGTTCGACGGCTCCTCGGTGCGCGGCTTCCAGGCCATCCACGAATCGGACATGCTGCTGCTGCCGGACCTGGCGACCGCGCGTGTCGACGCGTTCCGCGCGGAGAAGACGCTCATCGTCAACCACTTCGTGCACGACCCGCTGACCCGCGAGCCCTACAGCCGCGACCCGCGCAACATCGCGCGCAAGGCCGAGCAGTACATCAGCGAGTCCGGCGTCGCCGACGCGGCGTTCTTCGGCGCCGAGGCCGAGTTCTACCTGTTCGACTCCGTCCGCTTCGACACCACCGAGAACGCGTCGTTCCACGAGATCGACTCGGAGTCCGGCTGGTGGAACACGGGCGCGGACGAGGAGGGCGGCAACAGGGGCTACAAGGTCAAGTACAAGGGCGGCTACTTCCCGGTCTCGCCGACCGACCACTACGCCGACCTGCGTGACCAGATCGTGCTGAACCTGATCGACGCCGGTTTCACGGTCGAGCGGGCGCACCACGAGGTCGGCACGGCCGGCCAGTCCGAGATCAACTACCGGTTCAACTCGCTGCTGCACGCCGCGGACGACCTGCAGCTCTTCAAGTACATCGTGAAGAACACCGCGTGGCAGGCCGGCAAGACGGCCACGTTCATGCCCAAGCCGCTGTTCGGCGACAACGGTTCCGGCATGCACACGCACCAGTCGCTGTGGAAGGACGGCGCGCCGCTGTTCTACGACGAGTCCGGCTACGCGGGCCTCTCCGACACCGCGCGGCACTACATCGGCGGCATCCTGCACCACGCGCCCAGCCTGCTGGCGTTCACCAACCCGACGGTGAACTCCTACCACCGCCTCGTGCCCGGCTTCGAGGCGCCGGTGAGCCTGGTCTACTCGCAGCGCAACCGGTCGGCGTGCGTACGCATCCCGATCACCGGCAGCAACGCGAAGGCCAAGCGGATCGAGTTCCGTTGCCCCGACTCGTCCGGCAACCCGTACCTCGCGTTCGCGTCGATGGTGATGGCGGGGCTGGACGGCATCCGCAACAAGATCGAGCCGCCGACGCCGGTCGACAAGGACCTCTACGAGTTGCCGCCGGAAGAGGCTCGCGAGGTCGCGCAGGTGCCCGGCTCGCTCGGCGCGGTGCTGGACACGCTCGAGGCCGACCACGAGTTCCTGCTCGAAGGCGGCGTGTTCACGCCGGACGTGATCGACACGTGGATCTCGTTGAAGCGGGAAACCGAGATCGACCCGCTGCGGCTGCGTCCGCACCCGTACGAGTTCGCGCTCTACTACGACGTCTGATCGGCATGGCTGCCTGCCCAACGACCAGGGCCGGGCAGCCGAGCCGCACGATCGAGCCGTCTGACCGGAGGCCCGGTGCCCCATCCCCACGGGTGGGCACCGGGTCTCCGGCATTCTCGGGGTCCACCCTCGAGCTCAGGCCTGGCCTGCGCCGACCGACAGATCCATGTGCATCAGCTCCCACGCGTGCCCGT
>DATBDL010000353.1:0-9978 GCA_036269975.1 Pseudonocardiaceae bacterium
CGTCTACGAGGAACGCGAACGCATCGCCCGCGACCTGCACGACGTCACGGTGCAACGCCTCTACGCCGCCGGCATGCAGCTAGACCTGTTGTCCCGCAAGGTAAATCGTCGGTACGCCCCGAAGATCGCCGAAGCCGTCGACCAGATCGACGAGACCATCACCGAAATCCGCGCCACCGTCGGCCGCCTCCGCAGCGCCGACCCCACGCCGACAGCCGCGAACCTGTATGAATCGGTCCGCGCCGAAGCCGCCACCGCAGGCGAACTCCTCGGTTTCGCACCCACCCTCGAACTGACCGGCGACCCAGTCGGCCTGCCGAGAGACGTGGCCGACCACGCCCGCGCCGCCCTGCGCGAAGCACTGGCCAACGTGGTCCGCCACGCCGGCGCCACCGAGGTCGACATCCACGTCACCCGCGACGGTGATGGACTGTGCCTTTCGGTGCGGGACAACGGATGCGGCATCCCGGTCGGCGTGACCCGAAGGGGCCTGCGCAACATCGCCGATCGTGCGGTCGCCGTCGGTGGCCACTGCGACGTCGAGTCCACTCCGAACACGGGTACCAGAGTCACGTGGTCGGTGCCTTTGTTGCACACAGGTCAATAAATAGCTGCCAGTAGTGCAAACAATTCACTGATCGGGTTATTGTCAGCAACGGTGTTGATCACCATAAGCTGGCGGTATGGCAAATATGAGGTCGCCCAAGGCGCGGGCGTTGGGTGGCATGCTGCGTGACATCCGCAAAGCGCGCGGGATGACGCTGCTGGACGTCTCCCAGGCGATCGACAAGGACCGCGGCCTGATCTCGCGATGGGAGAACGGCGAACGCGTCCCGAAGCCGACGGACGTCGCCCGCCTACTTACGATCATGCAGGTCAGTGGCCCGCAGTACGAGGAGATCCTCGACTTGGTCGTCGGCGCCAACGAGCCCTTGTGGCTGGCGGTCAGCCTGCCTGACCAGCGCCAACAGTTGACCGCCCTCATAGAGTTCGAGAGCACCGCCACCACGATCACCGAGATGTCACCGATGATGGTTCCGGGCTTGTTGCAGGCGATCGGCTACATCCGCGCGATGATGACGGCAGGTGATGTGCCCGCCAACGAGATCGAGGACCGGATCGCAACGCGCATCAATCGGCGGAAGGTGCTGATCCGCAAAGATCCCGTTCACATGGTCGCCCTCATCGGCGAGGCTGCCGTCCGAGAGCTCATCGGTGGCAGAAAAGTGATGCTCGAACAGTTGCGCCACCTGCAACATATGGCCACGCTTCCGCATGTCGAGATCCTGGTGGTGCCGCTGGAGATCGGCTGGCATCCCGGCCTGGAAGGTCAGTTCACGTTGATCGAGTCCGAGGATGTGGATGCCGTGGTCAACGTGGAGAACCGCCGATCCGGACTCTTGCTGCACGCAGCCGAGGATGTTCAGATCTATCGCGACGCCGTCGATACGATCAGGGGCGTGGCGTTGGGCGCGCCGGAGTCGGCGATGTTCCTCGCCGCCATGATCGACAGGATGGAGACGACGGAATGACGCGTTGGCGGAAGTCGAGCCGCAGCACGAACTCGGGCACCTGCGTGGAGATCGCGCACACGCTTGACCAGGTACGCGACAGCAAGAACATCAACGGCCCAACCCTCCGAGCCGATGTCGAGCGGCTGATCGCTGCGATTCGGAGTGGCCGGATCGGTTAGTCACGGGCGCGGCGGGCGATCAGGGCGATTGCCTGCGCCCGTCGCTGCATCCCCAGCTTCGCCAGCACCGACGTCACATAGTTCTTCACGGTCTTCTCGGCCAGGAACAGCCGCTGCGCGATCTCCCGGTTGCTGAGTCCTTCGCCGATCAGGTCCAGCACGTGTCGTTCGCGTTCGGTCAGGGCGTCGAGCGGGTCGTCGTTGCCGCGTCGGATGCGGTCGAGCACGCGGGCCGTCGTCACGGGGTCCAGCAGTGAGCGGCCGGCGGCGACTTCCCGTACGGCCGTCACCAGGTCCTGGCCGCGTACCTGTTTGAGCAGGTAGCCGGACACCCCGGCCTCGATCGCCGCGACGAGGGCCGGCTCGTCGTCGAATGCCGTCAGGACAAGGCATTTCGGGCCGTTGGCCGCACGCAAACGTTTGCAGAGCGTGGCGCCGTCGCCGTCCGGTAGGCGCATGTCGACCACTGCCACGTCCGGTCGGGTCGCCGCCGCGCGGACGAGCGCTTCGGCGATCGTGCCGGCCTCGGCGACGACGACGATGTCGCGTTCGTCGTCGAGTAGGTCGCGCAGGCCGCGTCGGACCACCTCGTGGTCGTCGACGAGTAGCACCCGAACAGGCACTTGGTCACCGTACGGCGGCCGAGCGGGTGAACGTCAATCGGGTGAACGGCCGATAAAGGTGTCCCCAGGCCAGGATTAATCGCCGTCCACACCCCCGCACCCGGCCAACCTGCCGCGACCGAATCCCATACACCGAAGTTGATCCACTGCCCACAAGTTGTCCACAGAGTTATCCACAGCGGTGGACAGCCTTGCGTGACTTGGGTCACACCCGATGTGATGGCGTCAGTCGATTTGAGCGCTCCCGTCCCGGTGACGACGAGCAAGTTCCTGATACGTAGCGGGGTTGTTGTCCACCCACCAGCGTGCGCCATCGGTCAGCGGCCGCGGCTGTTTCGCGACGTCACCGAGCACGAGGATCTCGTCGTCGACCACGGTGTCCGGCGCGACAGTGGCCCCGGCGGCGACAAGCGCACGCGCCCCGATCTGCGCGCCGTCCTGCACGGTAACGCCGTTACCGATGACAGCCTCGGCGCCGATGACGCACCCGTGCACGACGCAGACGTGCCCGATCGTCGCGCCGGGCCCGACGATCGTGCCGTCCGGCCCGCCGTGGAGTACGGAGTTGTCCTGCACATTGGCACCGGCACCGATCAGGATCGGTCCGAAGTCCCCGCGCAGCACGGCGCCGTACCAGACGGAGGCGTCGGCCTCGACCGTCACGTCGCCGACAAGAGTCGCGGTAGGCGCGATCCAGGCGGACGGATGCACCTTGGGGCTGGCGCCCTCGAACGAGAACAGAGGCATGGGAGTCAGTCTGCGACAGGCCGCCGAGCGTCGGCCATCTCACCCACCACCCGGTAGCCGAGCCGCTGGTAGACCCGGAACGGCTCGTCCTTCTCGACTTGCAGGAACGGCTGGTGCCCACGCCGGAGCGCCTCGTTCGTCAGCGCCCACGTCACCAGCGCGCCGACCCCGTGCCGCCGATGCTGCGCCAGCACGCCAACCCCGGCGATTTCGACCAGTCCACCCTGCGGCTCGGTCGACAGTCCGGCGCCCGCTGGCTGGTCGGTCGCCTCGTGAACGGCCACTGCGACCCGCCCGCCGCCCTCGATCGTGCGAACGAGGCCGCCCGGATTCGGTTCCCGATCGCCCTCGCCGTAGGCGGTGTTCTGCACGGCGACGGCCTGCCGCAGCGACGGCACGTCGGTGATCAACGCGACCCGGTAGCCGTCGGCGGGCGGTGCCGGCGTCAGTTCGTCGTCCAACGCCATCAGCGTCAGCGTGCCGGCGACGTCGAACCCGGCCGCGCTCAGCGGCTCGTCGACGGTCGGCGCCGGCCGGACATATTCCAGCCGTGGCAGTCGTTGCCTGCCGTGGAAGAAGTCGATCAGCGCCCGCACGTCGTCGGCGGTCGGAGCGGCGCCGTCGACCGGTACGGCGTAGTTGCTGAACGGATTGTCCGAACCGTCGTTGAAGAGGACGAGAAACGGCCCGACCTCGACCGCTCGGCTCTCGATCCCCGCCCGCAGACAGGACTGGATGTCACGCAGATCCACCCGCACATCCCTCTCGATCAGCACCGGAGCGGCACGCTAGTTCACCCTCAGCGAACCAGTCCACCGACTTACGTCCACGGGAACAAGACCGGGCACGGAGTCGTTGAAGCTCATGAAAGGTGAGTCGTAAGGGCTCAACTTGAGAGCAGGAGGGTTCCGACATGGCTGTTGCCGTGCGGGGTTCCACTTGGAGCCCCTTCACCACGTTGTTCCGCCAGTTCGACGCGGCGTTGGTTCCGACGTACGCCGCGAGGCCAGTGGCGTTCACCCCGGCCGCCGACGTGACCAAGGACGGGAACGACGTAGTCGTCACGCTCGCGCTGCCCGGCGTCGACGTGGAGAAGGACGTCGAGGTAGTGGTCACCGAGGGCAAGCTGGCCATCAGCGGCAAGCGAGCGGAACAAACGGAGTCGACCACCAACGGCGTGCTGCGCCGCGAGATCCACTCGGGTGAGTTCCGGCGCGAGTTCACGATTCCGCGCGACGTAACGGCCGATCGAGTCGAGGCCGACTACGACAAGGGTCTGTTGAAGGTCCGGGTTCGTGAGGTGGTCCGCCAGACGCCGGAGCCGGCGAAGGTCCAGATCCGCAGTGCTGCGGCGGTAGCAGCCGTGGAAGCCGAAACCAGGTAATCCCGACCCAGCCGCATCTCGCCCCCTCGAAGGCGCGGCATCGGTAGCCGGGGGGAAACGGCCGCCCGATCGAACCCACCTCGACCGGGCGGCCACTCACGTCTTCATCTGCAAGGGTCAACCGTTCCGCAGATGCGCGTCGAGTTCGGCGAACATGTATGGCGGAATCAGGAAGCGACTCCGCATCAGCCGCAATTCTTCGCGCGGCGCGACAGACATATTGGCCATCGCAGACCTTTGAAATTAAGCGGTGGCTGAGCGGTCCTGGTCACCGAACTGTTCGTCCCACGCCGCCGCCACCTGCCGCGCACACGATTCCGGTGATACGCCACCGAATCCGGTTCCCAAACCCGGCAACGCGATGCTTCGCACCACCCGCCGCACCGGCCGCCCGTCCTCCAGATGCCCGGTCCGCCACAGGCGAAAAACAGCCCGTGCCGCCAAATACGGATGCACCGTCCCGCGCGGTAACGACGTTGCCGGTTCGCGCATTGTCGGTGCGCTGAACAGCCACGCCGGTCGCACCGCGCCCGTCGCCACGATCACCGCTTCGCCCACCGGCAGTTCGCCGCCGTGGATTGCCAGCATCGCGCTGCGGACCCTCGACTCGATCGACGGCCAGACCGCCGAGTACACCGCGTCGATGCCGCCGCGCATCAGGCCGAACGAGTTCGCCGGGCTGACCACCGCGTCTACGCCGACCTCCAGGATCGAGCCTTCGTACACCTCGATGCGGGGCCGCACATCGGCGATGTCGTGCCATGACAACGCCATGTCGGCGTTGCGCGAACACAGCACGATGCTCGGAGTAACCAGGTCACCGTCCGCGTCCGTGCTCACGCCGTCAGCATGACATTTCCTCTGCTTGAGATGTAAACAGGCCGTACGGGTGATGTCCGTCCCGCGCGGCTAGGGTGGCGGCGTGTCGCGCATCGCCTATTTCGGGCCCCAGGGGACGTTCACCGAGCAGGCCGCCCTCAGCCTCGTCCGGGCCGGCAAGGACGAGCTCGTGCCGGTCGACACCGTGCCGGCCGCGATGCACGCGGTGCGGGCCGGCGACTTCGACGCTGCCTGCGTACCGGTCGAGAATTCGGTCGGGGGCGCCGTCAACGCGACGATGGACGCCCTGACCGACGGAACGCCGCTGGTCGCGGTCGCGGAGACCGTGCTGCCGATCCGGTTCAGCGTGCTCGTGCGGCCGGGCACCACGGCCGACCAGATCAAGACCGTCGCCAGCCATCCGCACGCGTTGACGCAGGTCACCGCGTGGCTCGCGGAACACATCCCGGCCGCGACTCCGATCGCGACCACTTCCACGTCGGGCGCCGCGGTCGCCGTGGCTACCGGCGAGTTCGACGCGGCCGTGACCGCGCCGGTGGCCGCCACGCACTACCCGCTCGCCGTGCTGGCCACCGACGTGGCCGACATCGCCGACGCGGCCACCCGCTTCCTGCTGCTGCGCCGCCCCGGCGAGTTGCCCGCGCCGACCGGTGCCGACCGCACGTCGCTGGTCGCGTTCACCGCCGACCGGACCGGGGCGCTGGCCGACCTGCTCGTCGAACTGGCGGAACGCCGCATCAACCTGACCCGGATCGAGTCCCGGCCGACCAAGGGGCGCCTCGGCGAGTACCGGTTCTTCTTCGACGTCGACGGCCACATCGCGGAGGCCCGCCTCGGTGACGCCCTGGCCGCGCTGCGCCGCCGCTGCACGTCCGTCCGCTTCCTCGGCTCGTACCCGAAGGCCGACGGCCTGGCCACCACACCGGCCCCCGGCACCACCGACGCCGACTTCCGGGCCGCCCAGGACTGGGTCTCGCAGGTCCGCGAAGGGCACGGCGCCTGATGGCCGGCTTACGCCTGATACTGGCGCGCCACGGCCAGACCGACGCGAACGTCCGCATGGTCCTGGACTCCCTGCCGCCCGGCCCGCCGCTGACCGGGCTGGGAAAAGAGCAGGCCGAGAAACTGGCCGACGAACTGGCCGTCGAGCCGGTCGTCGGTGTCTACGCGAGTACGGCCGTCCGCACACAGCAGACCGCGGCCCCCATCGCCGCGCGGCACGGCCTTGACGTGCGGGTGGTCGACGGGCTGCACGAGGTGTTCCTCGGCGACCTGGAGGGCACCAGCGGCGCGGAGCCGGTCAGCCGCTTCATCGTCGTCCTACGCGCTTGGCAGGCCGGTGACCTGGACCGACCGGTCCCCGGCGGTGAGAGTGCCGCGCAGGCCATCGCCCGGTTCACCGACGCGATCGCCGGCATACGGCAACGGCATACGCACGGCGTGATCGTGGCCGTCACGCATGGTGCTGTGGTGGAGGTCGCGGTGCCCCGGCTGGCGCCGAACCTGCTGGTCTTCGAGGCGCGGCCGCTCATGCCGAACGCCGGCCAGATCGTGTTGGACTCCGACGACACCACGCCGACCGGCTGGCGATGTGTCGCATGGCCCGGATTGCGGCTCACATGAGTATCGATACTGGTCGCCGGCTTGTGGTCGGCGATCTTGTCGATCTCCGACCGATAACGGTGGGCCGGTTCACGGCCAGGCCATGGCCGAGGCACGTAACCTACGTGGGGGCACGGCGCTGGACTGACGGAGGGGACACCGGTGAGTGAGGACACTCCGCTGCTGCGCAGCTTGCGCGCGGCGGTGGCGGCCAATACCGACGACGTTCCGTTGCGGTTGCATTTCGCCCAACTGCTGCTGGACGCCGATCAGGTGGAAGACGCGATCTCACATATCGGATCGGCCCTGCAACGGATGCCCAACTCGCCGGAGGGCCGCGCGCTGATGGCCCGCGCGATGGCCGCCCGCAACGGCACCGACCAACGGCCGCAGCAGGACCAGCGGCAGCAGGACCAACGGCATCAGCAGGACAACCGCCAGCCGTCGACCAAGCGCAACCAGCAGCCGGTCAATCCACCCGTCAACCCGCCCGTGCCGGCCGCGCCACGCGAGCGCCAGGCGGGCGACGAACCGACCGAGCGGCACAGCTTCAACTGGATCGCCGCCGAGTACCAGTTCGCCGGCGTCGCCCAGCCGTTCGTCGACAGCGGCACCGCGCCGTTGGGTGCGCCGATCATGGGGTTCGACGTCGAGCAGTCGCAGGTGCGGCTGGCGGACGTCGGCGGCATGACCGAGGTCAAGCAGCGCCTGAACGCGGCGTTCCTGGCCCCGATGCGCAACCCGGAACTGCGCCGGATGTACGGCAAGAGCCTGCGCGGCGGCCTGCTGCTCTACGGGCCACCCGGCTGCGGCAAGACGTTCCTTGCCCGTGCCGTCGCCGGCGAGTTGGGGGCCCGGTTCCTGGCCGTGACGCTGGCCGACGTGCTCGACATGTGGCTCGGCTCGTCGGAACGGAATCTGCGCGACCTGTTCGCGGAGGCACGCCGGGCCGCACCGTGCGTGCTGTTCCTGGACGAGATCGACGCGTTGGGACACAAGCGAAGCCAGCTACGAGCGAGCGCCGGCCAGCGTGGCACCGTGAATCAGCTACTGTCCGAACTGGACGGTGTGCAGCAGTCCAACGAGGGCGTTTTCGTACTCGCCGCGACCAACCATCCGTGGGACGTCGACTCGGCGCTGCGCCGCCCCGGCCGGCTGGACCGGATGCTGCTGGTCCTGCCGCCGGATCTGCCGGCGCGCGAGGCGATCCTGCACTACCACCTGCGCGAACGCCCGGTCGCCGGCGTGAACGTGCGGGACCTGGCCAAGCGCACCGAGGACTACTCCGGCGCCGACCTCGCGCACCTGTGTGAGACGGCGGCCGAACGCGCGCTGCTCGACTCGGCCCGGACGGGCAAGCCACGCCCGATCGGCCCGCGTGACTTCGACGCGGCACTGGCGGAGGTGCGCCCGTCCACCGGGGCGTGGCTGTCGGTGGCGCGCAACGTGGCGGTGTTCGGCAACGGCGACGGCAGCTACGACGAACTGCACCGGTACCTGAAGCGTCGCCGAATGGCCTGACCTGCCGATGTCCGACGTGGCCGCGTCACCCACCGATGCCGCGCTGCGGTTGATCAACGTCGGCCGCCCGGACGAGGCGGCGGCCGTGTTGTCGGTGTTCCTGACGGAGCGGCCGGACAGCATCGTGGCGCTGGGCCTGCTGGCCTTGGCCTGCCTGCGGGCGCATCGCTGGTCGGACGCCCTGACCGCGGCGGACGCGGCGATCGGCATCGATCCGGAATACCTGCCGGCCTGGCAGCGCAGGGCCATCGCGCTGCTGGAACTGGACCGCCCGGCCGAGGCGGAAGCCGCCGCCGCCGAATATCTACGACTCGGTCCCGACCAGTGGTACGCCCACTACCTGATGGCCAGGGTCCTCTACCCGGTCCGTGGGCGGCGGTCCGAAGCGTTGCGGCACGCGGAAAGCGCCCGTGAGCTGGACCCGAACCAGGCCGACGTGCACAACCTGCTCGGCGTCGTGCACAGGGCCCTGGAACGCCGGGCCGAAGCCGAACGCGCCTACCGGACGGCCCTGGCGATCGATCCGACGCACGCACTGGCGAGATCGAACCTGGCGCTGCTGCAACTCGGCCGGTCCGCCGGCCAGACGATGGCCGGCCTGCGGGCAGCGGCCGCGAGCGACCCGCAGCAGGACTCGATCCACCAGAACATCGCGCTGGTGTCGGTGCTGGGCCTGGTGAAACGGGCGGCGTACCTGGCGCAGGCGGACCTCCTGCTGGCGCTGTTCACGTGGGCGGCGGTGTACGGCTCCGGCGATGCCGTCCGCCCCAGGCTGATCGTGCTCGGCCTGATCGTGCTCGGCTGGACGGTGGTGGTCGGGCTGTGGTGGCGCGGGTTGCGGCCGTACCTGCGATCCCTGATCCCGGCCGCGCTGCGCCGACTGCTCGGCGGTTCGCACGCCCGCTGGGGCCTCGGCGGCATCGCGGGGGCGGTGGTGTGCGCGGTGGTGGCGGTGTTCTGGGTGCAACCGGTGGTGGAGATCGCCGGCTACGCCCTGCTCCTGGGCGGACCGGGCCTGAGCCGCACCCTGGTGGTCCGGGACCGCAGGCGAGCGGCCCGTGATCTGTCGTGACACCGCTGGTCAGGCGATCCTGCGTCGGTGGGCGGCCATGGCGAACGCGTAGGCGACCACCAGAATGCCCACGCACCACGCCAGGCCGATCCAGATGTCGCCGCCGACCGGCTGCCGTTCGAACAGTGCCCTGATCGTGTTGACGATGGACGTGACCGGTTGGTGCTCCGCGAAGGCGCGCACCGGCCCCGGCATCGTGCCGGTGGGGACGAACGCCGAGCTCACGAACGGCAGGAAGATGATCGGGTACGAGAAGGCCGTCGCGCCGTCCGTCGACGACGCCGACAGTCCCGCGATCACCGCGACCCACGTCAACACCAGCGTGAACAGCACCAGAATCCCGGCAACGGCCAGCCACGCCAGCACCCCGGCCGACGAGCGGAAGCCCATGAGCAGCCCCACTCCGACGATGACCACCACCGAGATGGCGTTGGACACCAGCGATGTCAGCACGTGTCCCCACAGCACCGACGACCTCGCGATCGGCATGGAGTGG
>DATBDL010000354.1:0-8041 GCA_036269975.1 Pseudonocardiaceae bacterium
TGCCGCAGCAGCCGCCGACCAGCCGCACGCCGAACTCGGTGACGAAGCCGGCCAACGCGCTGGCCAGCTCGGCCGGGGTCAGCGGGTACTCGGCACCGTGCCTGCCGAGCACCGGCAGGCCGGCGTTGGGCAGCACGGAGAGCTGCACACGCGCGTGTTTGGACAGGTAACGGAGGTGCTCGCTCATCTCGGCGGGGCCGGTGGCGCAGTTCAGCCCGATCAGGTCGATGCCCAGCGGTTCCAGCGCGACCAGCGCCGCCCCGATCTCGGTGCCCAGCAGCATCGTGCCGGTGGTCTCGACGGTGACCTGCGCGATCAGCGCGACCCGCCGGCCGGCGGCCGCCATCGCCCGCTTCGCGCCGATCACCGCGGCCTTGGCCTGGAGGATGTCCTGGCACGTCTCCACCATCACGGCGTCCACGCCGCCGTCGAGCAGGCCGCGCGCCTGTTCCGCGTAGGCGTCGCGCAACGCGGTGAACGGGGCGTGACCGAGGGTGGGCAGCTTGGTGCCGGGCCCTACCGAGCCGAGCACGAACCGCGGCCGGCCCGGCTCACTGAACTCGTCGGCGGCCTCGCGGGCCAGGCGGGCGCCGAGTTCGGACAACTCGTAGATCCGGTCGGCGATGTCGTATTCGCCGAGATTGGCCAGGTTGGCGCCGAACGTGTTCGTCTCGATCGCGTCCGCGCCGGCCGCCAGATAACCCCGGTGGACCGCGCCGACCACATCCGGTCGGGTGACGTTGAGAATCTCGTTGCAGCCTTCGAGACCGGCGAAATCGTCGAGGTCCAGATCCTGGGACTGGAGCATCGTGCCCATCGCGCCGTCCACTACCAGCACACGCTCGGCCAGGGCGTCCAGGAACGGCAGCGACACGCGATCGACCATGGTCCAAGCCTACGATCTCCACCCGAGCCTGCTCGGTCGTAGGCTTGCCGAGTGACCGACCGCGACCCCAGCTCCGCAACATCGGACAACCCCACGCCGCAGGACCCCCCGATCCTCGTCGCGGCGTTCGAGGGCTGGAACGACGCCGGTGACGCGGCGACGACCGCGATCGAGCATCTCCAGTTGAGTTGGGACGCCACGCCGCTGGCCGAAATCGACCCGGACGACTACTACGACTTCCAGGTGACCAGGCCCACCGTCCACTTGTTGGACGGTGTGACCCGGCGGGTGGAATGGCCGACCACCCGGCTGACCATCTGCCGCCCGCCCGGTTCCGCCACCGACGTCGTACTCGTTCACGGCATCGAGCCGAACATGCGGTGGCGCCGGTTCTGCGCCGAGCTGCTCGAGCACATCGAGCGCCTCGGCGTGACGACCGTGATCACGCTCGGCGCGCTGCTCGCGGACACCCCGCACACCCGCCCGGTGCCGGTGACCGGAACGGCGTACGACAAGGAGTCGGCCGCCCGCTTCGGCCTCGAACACTCACGGTACGAGGGGCCGACCGGCATCGTCGGCGTGTTCCAGGACGCCTGCGTACAGGCGGGTGTGCCGGCGATCTCGATCTGGGCCGCCGTGCCGCACTACGTGTCGCAGCCGCCGTCACCGAAGGCGTCGCTCGCGCTGCTGCACCGGGTCGAGGAGCTGCTCGACGTCGAGGTACCGCTCGGCGCGCTGCCCGCGCAGGCCGAGGAGTGGGAGCGCACGGTCACCGAGATGGCCGACGAGGACGAGGACGTGCGCAACTACGTGCGCGCTCTTGAGGAGCGCGGCGACGAGATCGGCCTGACCGAGACCAGCGGCGACGCGATCGCGGCCGAGTTCGAGCGCTACCTGCGGCGACGCGGCCGCGGCACCGGTCGCGGCGGCGGCCACGGTCCGGCCGGCCAATAGCCGACGTGACCGGCGTCGACACGTGGTTGTCCGTCCGGCGACGGCTCAAGGTCGGTGCGTTGTACGCGGGCGGGATCCTCGGCCCGTTCGGCGGCGGCATGGTGTCGCCGGTGCTGCCGGAGATCGGCGCTGACTTCCACACGTCGACAGGGAACGCGGCACTGTCGCTGACCACGTACATGATCCCGTTCGCCGGCCTGATGCTGGTGTCGGGCACGCTGGGCCAGCGCTGGGGCGCGGCCCGCAGCACGCGGACGGCCTACGTGGTCTATTTCGTGATGTCGCTCGTCTGCGTGCTGCCCGGCCCGTTCTGGCTGTTCCTGCTGGCCAGGGCGTTTCAGGGCGCCGCCAACGCCTTCACGACGCCGTTGTTGCTGGCATCGGTCGCCGAGATCACACCGGCCAACCGGCTCGGCCGCGCCCTGGGCCTGTTCGGCTCCTTGCAGGCGGCAGGCCAGACCAGCGCGCCGCTGGTCACCGGCCTGGTCGCCGCCGCGAGCTGGCGTTACGCGTTCGTCGGCTCGGCCGTCGTCGCCGGGGTGCTGGCCGTCGTGGGATTGCCGGCCACGGCGCGCAGGGCGGGTCAGGCGCGACCGGTCAACCGGCTGCGCAGCGCGTTCCGTCCCGCCGTGCTGTGGATCGGGCTGGCCGGGTTCCTCGGGTGGGGCTGTCTCGGCGGTTTGGCGTTCCTGGTGTCGTTCCGGGCGCAGGACGCGTTCGGCCTGTCCGCCGGCAGCCGGGGCGCGCTGCTGACGGGGTTCGGGATCGTGGGCATGCTGACCGCCCGGCTGGTCGGCCACCTGGTGGACCGGCGGGGCGGCCGGTGGTCGGTGTCGCTCGGGATGACGGTCGGTGCCGTGCTGTTGGTCGGCGTCGGCACGGTGCCGTCCGCGGTGGCGGTCGCCGTGTTGTGGGCGTTGTGCGGGGTGGCCAGCCAAATGGTGCTGGTCGGCGTGAACTCACTGGCACTGTCCGGCGGGGCGAACCGGGGCGGCGCGGTGTCGGTCGTGCAGGCGTGTCGGTTCATGGGCGCGGCGCTGACTCCGGCCGCGTTCACGCCGGTGTACCACGCGAGCGCGCTGACGTCCTTCCTGCTCCCGGCCGGCCTGCTGGTCGCCGGCACGCCGTCGGTCCTGATCGGCCGGCGCTCCAGGCAACAAGGCCCGAAACAGCAAGCCGTAGCGGAGCCCGCCTCAGAGCAGCACCCCGAGTAGCGCGTCCACGGCGATACGGACCTCGCCGGGCGCGTCGGCGTCGCCGCCGTGGCCGGTCAGCGCGTCGGCCGCCCACGCGTCCACGGTCGCCAGCGCGGACGGCGTGTCGAGGTCGTCGGCGAGGTGGTCACGCAACCGCGTGACGGTGTCGGTGGCGGACGGGCCGGCCGGACTGTTCGCGGCACGGCGCCACCGCTCCAGCCGGGCCTCGCCGACCGCGAGCAGTTCCGCCGTCCACGTGCGGTCGGTGCGATAGTGGCCGGCCAGCAACCCCAGCCGTACCGCCATCGGGTCGATTCCGTCGGCGCGCAGGCGGGACACGAACACCAGGTTGCCGCGCGATTTGGACATCTTCTCGCCGTCAAGACCGATCATCGCCGAGTGGCAGTAGTGGCGGGCGAACGGGTGCGCGCCCGTCAGTGCCTCCGCGTGTGCCGCGCTGTTCTCGTGGTGCGGGAACACCAGGTCGGAACCACCACCCTGGACGTCGATGCCCATGCCGAGCCGGTTGACCGCGATCGCGGTGCACTCGATGTGCCAGCCGGGGCGGCCGGGGCCCAGTTCGGTGTTCCAGGACGGCTCGCCGTCCCGCTCGGTGCGCCAGAGCAGCGCGTCCAGCGGGTGCCGCTTGCCCGCCCGGTCCGGGTCGCCGCCGCGTTCGGCGAACAGCGCCAGCATCGTCTCTTCCGAGTAGTTCGACTCGTAGCCGAAGTGGCCGCTCGCGGTGTGGTCGAAATAGATGTCCGGTTGCTGGTCGTCGAGGCGGTACGCGGCGCCTGCGGACAGCAGCTTCGCAATCTCCTCGGCGGCCTCCGGGATGGACTCGACCGCACCGACGTACTCGCGGGGCGGCACGACGCGCAGCGCCTCCATGTCCTCGCGGAACAGTGCCGTCTCGCGCATGCCCAGCACGACCCAGTCGTCGTGGTCGCGTTCCGCGCGTTCCAGCAGCGGATCGTCGATGTCGGTGACGTTCTGTACGTAGTGGACGTCGTGCCGGTTGTCCAGCCACTGCCGGTGCACCAGGTCGAACGCCAGGTACGTGGCGGCGTGGCCGAGATGCGTCGCGTCATAGGGGGTGATGCCGCAGACGTACATCCTGGCCGTCGGACCTGGCGCGGTCGGCCGGACCTCACCGGTCGCGGTGTCGTACAGCCGCAGTGGCCGGGGCTGGCCAGCGACAACGGGCACCGAATGAGACAACCAGCTATCCATACCGATGACATTAGCTGGCGGGTTGTCGATTCGGCGCCCGCTCGTCCGTCGTGAGAGTGTTGGAGTCCAGTACGTGGAAGGAACACAGCATGGCTGAGTACCTGATCCTGATCTACGAGACCGAGAACGAGTACGCCAACGGGACGCCCGAGCTGTTCCAGCAGGTGATGGACGCGCACAACCGGTTCGCCGAGCAGGTTCCCGAGCTGGGCGGGGAGATCCTGCAGGGCCGCGCGCTACAGCCGGTCGCGACCGCGACGTCGATCCGCAAGGACGTCGTCACGGACGGTCCGTTCGCGGAGACCAAGGAGGCATTCGGCGGGTTCTACCTGATCTCGGCCAAGGACCTGGACCACGCGCTGTCGATCGCGAAGCTGTGCCCCGCCCAGTTCGGCGGCGTCGAGGTCCGGCCGATCATGGACTTCTCGGGCGCCTGACAGCCAGGTTTCGGTGACCGGGGAAGGTGACGCGGCGGCCCGCCAGGCCGTGGCGGACGCGCACCGTCGCGAGTGGGCATTCGTGCTCGCCGCGACGGCGCGCGTCGCCGGCGATCTGGACCTGGCGGAGGAGTGCGTTCAGGACGCTTACCTGGCGGCACTGGACGCCTGGACCCGCCAGGGCGTACCGGACAATCCAGGCGCCTGGCTGACCACGGCGGCCCGCAGGCGGGCGCTGGACGCCCATCGGCGCGCCACCACGCTGCGCGCGAAGCTGCCGCTGCTGGTGGAACCGGAGGCGGTGGCGCCGGCGGAGCCGTTCGAAGAGGTGATCGGGGACGACCGGCTGCGCCTGGTGTTCACGTGCTGCCACCCCGCGTTGTCACTGGAGGCGCAGGTAGCGCTGACGCTGCGCCTGATCTGCGGCCTGACGACGACCGAGATCGCGAACGCGTTCCTGGTGCCGGAACCGACCATGGCCGCGCGAGTGACGAGGGCGAAGAAGAAGATCTCGGCAGCCAGGATCGCCTACCGGGTACCGGAACCGGCGGAGTTGCCGGACCGCCTGGACGCGGTGCTGGTAGTCGTGCACCTGCTGTTCACGACCGGCCACACCGCGCCGGCAGGCGACCAACTCGTCAGGGCTGACCTGGTGGACCGAGCGATCACCCTGGCCAGGATGCTGCACGAACTGATGCCGGACGAACGCGAGGTACGCGGCCTGCTGGCCCTGCTGATCCTGACCGACGCGCGCAGAGCCACCCGCGTGGACGAGGAAGGTCGGTTCGTCCTGCTGGCCGACCAGGACCGCTCCAGGTGGGACAAGGAAGCGATCGCCGAAGGCGACGCGTTGGTCCGCGAGTCGCTGAGAGGTGGTCGCCCCGGCCGGTTCGCGGTACAGGCCGCGATCGCGGCGCTGCACGCCCAGGCCCCCGACTACGCGGAAACCGACTGGCGCCAGGTGCTCGGCCTGTACGACTTCCTGGCGGGACTGTGGTCGTCACCGGTGGTGGAGCTGAACCGGACGGTGGCGCTGGCCATGGTCGCCGGCCCAGAAGTGGCACTGGCCAGGGTGGACGAGTTGGCCGCCGACCCCAGACTGGCCGGCTACCGGTATCTGCCCGCCACCAGGGCCGACCTGCTCCGCAGGCTGGGCCGCGAACGCGAGGCGGCCGAGTCGTACCAGGCGGCCCTGACGCTGGCGGAGAACGCGGCGGAGCGGATGTTCCTCACCGACCGCATCGCTGAACTGGGCGAACGGGTCGAGTCCCCCCATACGTGGCAGGATTGACGAGGTCGAGCACACGCAAGCGGAGGCGCACGGTGGACATCGAGACCATCGACCAGAACTACCAGCAGTTGCAGCAGCAGAGTCAGCAGACGGTGCAGGCGATCACGGCGCTGGCCCAGAAACTGCAAACGGCGGCAAGCGAAGGCGACCAGAACGCCCGCGAGTGGCTGTTGGACCTGAAGGGGATCACGCTGGGATTCCAGCAGGAACAGAACCAGGTCTCGTTGCTGTTGCAGTCGATCCACAACTTCGTGGCCAACCAGGCTCAGCAGCAGCCGCCGCAGTATCAGCAGCCCCAGTATCAACAGCCCCAGTACCAACAGCCGATGTACCAACAGCCCATGTACCAGAACAGCGGCTGGGGCGGCGGAGGCGGCTTCGGCGGCTTCCTGAACGGCGGCTTCGGCCAGGCAATAGCCACCGGCGCAGGTTTCGCCATCGGCGAGGACATCATCAACGACATCTTCTAGCGGTAGGGCTTCTACCTGCGGAAACAGGTTATTCGATCTTGCTTTCTGGAGTCTAGGCCGTCTCCAGGCCGTCTCGGACCTGCTGACCGACGCAGGCCGTCATCCTGTGCTGGGGTCAATCGCCACGGCCTGCCGACGCGGCTTGAACATGGCGTCCACCGCCAGCCGCGCCCGCTCGTAGGAGTTGGGCATCAGGTGGACGTAGGTCCGGAGGGTGAACGCCTCATCCGCGTGCCCGAGGAAAGCGGCCAACTCCTTGATCGAGACGCCTTGGTGGAGCATCGAGGACGCGAACAGGTGCCGCAGCGCGTGCATGCCGTCGCTGTAGTCCTGCTGGTAGTCGAGTCCCGCCCGCGCGAACGCCGGTATCCAGACGCCGGTGTTGAACTTGCGCGCCGTGTGTAGCTCCGACTCGTCGTCGGTCACCAGGACGTTCACGGTCTCGTACTTGCGCCCGTCCTGCTCACCCCAGGGCAGGGTGACCGAGACCGGCGGATAGTTCTCGGCGTAGGCGTCCAACGTCTCCAGCACGCCGAGACCGAGCGGAATATCGCGCTCCTTGTGCCCCTTCGGGAACTTGAACTTCTGCACACTGCCGACCTTCACCACCTGCCGCGAGCAGCGATACACCATCTTCACGCGATCGACGTTGTCCATCGAGAACGCGAAGATCTCTCCCTGTCGCAACCCGAGGCCAGCGCCGAGCGTCACGGCGACCTGATCCCGAGGCGACAGCGCCAACTCGATCTTCCACATCTTCGATTCCGGCCAGGGCGTGACCTTCTTCGGCCCGACCGCCGGCCGCCGAATCGACTTGTCCCGACAGGGGTTAGCCCGTATCCGTTGATCCGCGACAGCCGCCTCCAGAATTGACGAGACCAGGTCGTACGCCTGCCGCTGGTACGACTGCGCGGGCGGCCGATCCTGGCCATTCATCCAGCCCAGCCACTTCCGAATCGCATCCGTCCCGATCGCTACCAATTCCAGATCACCCAGATTCGGATACACCAGATTCTTCAACACGGCAGCCCAGGTCTGCACCGATGACTCGTCCCGTGACCGACCCAACATGACAGTTGCGCTGTACTCACGGAACTTCAGCTTGCCGGCATCCGGATCGAGGTAGGTCCCGGACAATACGTCGTGCTGCTGCTTGGCAAGGAACGCCTTGGCTCGCGACAGTTGCTTGTCCGGGAACATCTCCGACCGCTCCCGGCCACTCGGGTCCGGATACCGCACCTTGTACCGCATGCCGGTCCCGTGCAGCGGCGAGGATTCTTTGACAACCCTCCCCTTGGCGTCCCGCACCACCTTGCCGTCACTGTCCCGCTTGGGTTGATACCAGCGGTCCTGAATATGACCAGCCACAACCACTCCTCTCGAATTGCTGAACAAACCGGCGATCGAGTCACGCCGCGTCCGCGTCGCCGGCTAATCCATCGAGCCAGCGCTTCACCTCATCCGGTTCATACCGGACGTGCTTACCGATCTTGCGCCACGGCGGCCCGTAACCCTTGCACCGCCATTCACGCAACGTCTTCTCAGGAATGACCAGAAAGGCAGACAGATCGGCT
>DATBDL010000355.1:0-7415 GCA_036269975.1 Pseudonocardiaceae bacterium
TTCCGTTGGCAGGATCGTGCACGTCGTTCGCGATCAACATCGGTTCGGAGTGCCCAAGACGACCGAATTGGGCGGCGGTCGGCGGTATTACCCGGCATGGTCGTATACCGAGTCGAAACTCGCGATCATGATGCTGTGCCAGACGATGGCGGCCAAAGTGCGCGGCACCGGCTGCCGATGCCTGACCATCCAGCCGGCCGGGATGGATATGGGTACCGCCCCCGCTCCGCTGTCCCGTGGGCTGATGGTGGACGCGGTGCTCTACGCGTGCACCAGTTCCGCCGTGCCCAACGGCGCGTACCTGCGTGGCCGCCGGGTGCATCCGCTGCCACGGGCGGCCGCCGGAGCCGCTGCCCAACAACGGTTGTGGCGGGCGACGTGCCGGTCGCTGTCGCTGGACGTACGCACCGGCTGGCCGTTGCGGCCACAGGAGTTCAGCGACCAGCCGCTGATGACCGGCGAGGCTTAGCCCTGCTCAGCCCTGTTCAGCCCTGCACGGCGCCGCTTGGCCCTGCCTGGCGCGGGGGAGCGGCCGCCCTCGTGTGCGCCAGGGTCGGGATGTGGCCGGTCCCACCGCGACCGGTGACCGACAGCGCCGCGGCGCCGATGCCCAGCCGGACCGCCTCGCGCAGTGGATCGCCAAGGGCCAGCCGGGCCGCCGTGGTGCCGGTGAAGACGTCGCCGGCACCCGTTGCGTCCACGGCGTCCGGGTTCACCGGTACCGGCAGCCGGAACCGGCCGGTCGCATCGGCCACCAGCACCTCGGCGGCGCCTGCCGTGACCGCGACGGATCGCGCGCCGTACGCGAGCGCGGCGGCGGCGGCCGGTTCCGGATCGGCCGCCGCCAGCAGCGGCACGGAATCGCCTGGGCAGGACGGGGTCATCAGCGCGCAGCGTGGGGCTACCGCTGCCAGGATCTCGCGTGCGCGAGCCGCCGTCGTCAGCCTCGGACGGTAGTTGGGGTCGTAGATCACCGCCGTGCCCGCCCTGTCGGCGGCTTCCGCCGCGGCCAGCACCGCCCGCTCGGCGGTGTCGGACAGGGCGGCCGTGATGCCGGACAGGACCACCGCGCCGACATCCGCGAATGGCGGCAGGTCGGCAGAGTCCAATGTGGATGCCGCGCTTCCGTTGCGCCAGTAGCTGAACTGGCGGTGGCCGGTCAGGTCGCCATGGACCAGGTAGGCTCCGTTCGACCTGGACTCACGTCGGATCAGTGCCGGGTCGATGCCCAGTTCCGTCACTCGGCGGATGATCGCGTCGCCTGTTTCGTCCGTGCCTACCGCGGTCAGCACCGCCGTGTTGGCGCCGGCCGCCGCTGCCGCCGCCGCCGCGTTCAGTGCGTCACCGGAGAAGCCGAGCCGCAGCCTCGCACCGTCGACCAGCTCCTCTTCGCAGTACAGCTCGATCATGATCTCTCCGATCACGATCACGTCGTATCCGCTCACGGCGCGAACACCCGCGCGAGTTCGGCCGGGTCGGTCGGTAGGCCAGCGCCGACTCCGACTGCCAGCGCACCGGCCGCCAGGTAGTCGTCCACATCGGCCAGGCCGACGCCGCCCGTCGGGACGAGCAGCGCGTCCGGCAGTACCGCGCGCAGTGACCGAACGTAGGCCGGTCCGCCGACATGGGCGGGGAAGACCTTCGCCGGGCCGTACGCCGCGGCGGCCGCGATCTCGGCCGGGGTGAGGCCGCCTTCGATGAACGGGGTGTCGGCGGCAGCGGAGCGGACCGTCGGACTGGGATACGGGGAGACCAGGAATGCCGCTCCGCCGGTGATCGCGATCGTCGCCTGGCCTGCCGTGGTGATGGTGCCCACCCCGATCAACGCGTCCGCCCCCGCGCAGGCGGCCAGGGCAGCGGGCCAGTCCGGGATGGTGGTGGTCAGTTCGATCACTCGGGCACCGGCGGCGAGTAGTGCGTCGACCTTCGAGACGGCGGCGGTCGGGTCGGGTTCGCGCAGGACCGGTAGGACGCGTTGCCGTGCCAGGGCGGCGCTGAGGGCCTGAACCGTTGTCATCTCGTTCCGTTATGTAGAATGCCGTATCGTTGTAAGAAACACTAGCATCGGGCCGGAGGCTGTCAATCGATGTACGACCCAGCGGACCAGCGGCGTTCCCGGTCCGGTCGGTCCTCGGATGCCGGCAACGCGGCCGAGAAGACGATCCGGCTGCTGGAGGCCGCCGTCACTCCGGGCGGCCCGCACCTGCTCGGCGACATCGCCGGTACGGCGGGCGTACCCAAGGCCAGCGCGCACCGAATCCTGCGCACCCTGGTGGCCAACGGATTCCTGGAGAGCGACGGCACCGGCCGCTATCCGCTCGGGCCGCGCCTGCGCACCCTGGCCGCCAGCATCGCGGCGGCACAGGCCGGCGCCAGCGTCGACGACCTGCTCGCCGAGTTGAGTCGCCGCACCGGGCAGACCGTGCATCTCGCGCTGCGCACCGGAAACACCGCGACCTACACGCACAAGGTGGACAGTGCCGATGCCGTGCAGATGGCATCGCGGGTGGGCATGCGGGTGCCGCTGCACACCACGGCGATCGGCAAGTGTGTCCTGGCCGGTCTCGACGAGCCGCAGTTGACGGGCTTCCTCGGCGACGCGGCACTGACCGCGCGGACACCGGCCAGCCTGACCGATCCGAACGCGCTGAGCACCGAACTGGCGCGGGTGCGGGCGGCCGGATTCGCGGTGGACGACGAGGAGAACGAGGCCAGCATCCGTTGCGTCGCTGCGGGTGTGCGCGACCAGCGGGGCGCGGTGATCGGCGGGGTCAGCGTGTCGACCCTGACGTTCCTGGTGCCGCGCGAACGGGTGCTCGGCTGGGCGACGGACGTGATCGCCACCGCCGACGCCGTGTCTACCCGGCTCGCGTGACGTCCGCCAACGCCCTGGCCAGGTGAGCGAGGCCGTCGGCGATCCACGGCAGGGCGAGTGGATCGGGGCTGTCGAGGCTGGCCAGCTTCTGCTCGTCGGTCGATCCGTACATCAGGCTGGTGGCGACCCGGAATCGCAGCCCGTGCGGATCGTCACCGAACTCCGCCCCGGCCAGCACGCCGACCCCATGACGATCCAACAGCAGGTCGGCCAACTCCCGGTCGGTATGAATCCCCTGTCCGGCAAGGCTTTCCCGATGCGCGCCGAAATCGGGATACAGATAGAACCCACCCTCCGGCGGCCGGCACCGCGCCCCGGCCCGAACCAGCAGTCGATGCACCCGCGCGCTCACCGTGCCGTGCAGCCGACGACTGGCCGCGATCCGGGCCGTCACCTCGGGCGGTTCGGTCAGCGCCGCGATGGCGACCCGCTGCATCGGACTCGCCAGGCTCGACCACACCTCACTTGCCACCCCGACGAGATCCGCACCGATCCGCAATGGTGTTGGCAGGCGGGTGAAACCGATTCGATAGCCGCCCAGGGCGAGGCTCTTGCTGAGCCCGCTCGTGATCACCGTACGGTCCGGCGACAACTCGGCCGGACTGTGGAACTCGGTATGGGACAGATCCCGGTAGATCTCGTCGGAGATGATCACCAGACCGGCGTCGTCGGCGATCCGGCACACCTCGGCGAGCAGGTCGGGCGGCGCGAGCGTGCCGGTCGGGTTGTCGGGCAGCGTCAGGATCAGCACACCGGCCGACCGGGCGACGGCCGCGAGCCGGTCCGGATCGGGCACGCCACCGGCGCGGTCCGGTATCGGCACGCCGATCACCCGTCTGCCGAGCAGTGCGGCCTGCGCTGCGTAGCTGACCCAGGACGGCACCGGCAGCACGACATCACCGGGCAGCACCGCCAGCAGCGCGAACAGCAACGGCTTGCTGCCCGGCGCCATGACGATCTGGTCCGGCTCGGTCGGCAGGCCACGGCGGGTGAAATAGCCGGCAGCGGCCTCGCGGGCGGCCGGGATGCCGATGACGGGGCCGTAGTCGTTGTGCCGCACCGAGTCCGCGAGCACAGCGGCCAGTTCTGGCGGCACGGGTAGGCCGGCCTCGCCGAAACCCAGGTGCAGCACCGGTTCGCCGGCCGCACCGCGGGCCAGGATGCGCTCGTTGATCGCCAGGGTCGCCGACTGCCGGATCGCCATGCCGCCCTCCCGATAGAAAATTTGCGTCACGACCATAACATGCAATATTGCTTGCATCCAGTGGCCGGAACCGGACGTAATCGGACGCAACTGGAGTTGCGCGATGCCGGGTATCGTGGCCTGACCAGCGTGAATCGAGGGGTCATGACGGTACCGCCGCGCAACTACCCGGAACTGCGGGCCGAGTTGCAAGCTCGTATGCCCGGTCTGGCGGCCGGGCAGCGCCGCATCGCACGTGTCCTGTTGGCCGATCCGGAGGCCACCGCGTTCCGCAGCATCGGCGAGACGGCCAAGATCGCCGAGGTGCACGAGTCGTCCTTGGTGCGCTTCGCCGCCGCGCTCGGCCTGCCGGGTTACCCGGCACTGGTCAAGCTGTGCCGGCAGCAGTTGGCCGAGCAGGCGCAGCTCGTGCGGCGGTTCGAGCAGGTCGCCGAACTGACCGGGACCGAGGAACTGCTCGGCGCCGTCGTCGAGCACGACCAGCAGAACATCGCGCGCACGTTCGCCCGGCTCGACCAGGCGCAGTGGGACTTGGCGGTCGAGCTGCTCGCGACCGCCCGGCGCGTGCACATCATCGGGCTGCGCAAGTGTTTCACCGTCGCCTACCTGCTGCGTTACCTGTTGCACATGGTCCGGCCCGGCGTACGGCAGATCACGCCGTCGGTCGGCATGATCGCGGACGAGCTGCGCGACCTCGAACCGGGCGACGTGTTCGTCGCGATGTCCATCCACCGCTACACGGCGGACACCGTGCGCGCACTCGCCGAAGCCAGGACTCGCGGCCTGCGCACGATCGCCGTCACCGACAATCCGGCGTCGCCACTCGTGCCGTACGCCGACGTGACGTGTTACGTGGAAACCGGTGGCGTGACGGTGTTGCGGTCGCTGTCGGCGTTCGTGTCGCTGGTGCAGGTCCTGGCGACGGCGGTCGCGGTGCGCTGCGGCACGGACAGTCGGCTGGAGCTGCAACTCGACGAGCAGCTCCTGTCGACCTTCGACGTGTACTACGACGAGGGCGGCGCACCGGTTGCCGGGCGGCCGGCAACCGGTTGAGCCGCCCCGATCCTCACGCGGACCACCGCAGGCCGTAGCTGGTGCCCTGGCGCTCCAACTGCCAGACCAGGTCCGGTTTCTCCCCACCGAACCGGACCCGGACCGCGAAGTGCTCGCAGCGATCCAGTGGTGCCAGCAGGTCGTACGCCTCGGACCAGGACCGGGGATAGGACCGGAACTGGATGCCGTAGTCGTGCGACTGCCCCCGTCGCAGCCGTTCGGACAGTCTGATGTGGAATCTCGTGTGACCGGGATCGACGTGGTGCACTGAAATGATCTCGCCGCCGTGGGGCATCGTGGCCGTGATGAGGTCACCGGGTTCGCTGACCCCCTTGGGTGCGCGCAGCGACACCTCGATGTCCGACAACCCGTCCACGGTCGCCACGATGCGGCGTTCCTCGATGAGCTGTGCCGGTTCCAGATCCATCCGCAGCATCGCCCGCAGCGACGCCAGGTACCACCCGTCCGTCGACACCAGCTCGGCGCCGGCGGTCTCGTCGTCGATGCGCTCGGCGAGCAGCCGGAACGCCGTGTCCACCCGCCGGCGCGCGGTGCGGGGGTCACGGTCGAAGTGCTCGGCGAGCCAGGCGATCCGCCGGTCCAGGAACTCGCCGGCACCCTCGTGGTGCAGCGCGAGCGCGACGGCCGCCGCGACGTGGAGGTCGTCCGGCAGTTCCGCGCACAGCTCGGTCAGGCGGGACACCACCCTGCGCCGGATCTGTGCCGGACCGTCCGTGTCGTCCAGCGAACACGCGACCCACAGCCGGGGCCCGATCCTGGTCCCCAGATTGGCCGCGTTCACACCGCGACCCCGGCGTAGGTCGTTGAGCTCGTGAACAATGCCTTCCGCAGTGTCCACACTGCGCTTTCCCGTCACAGGCCCTCCCTCGTGTTGCCGGCCCCACCCGGCCGATGCCGCATCCGGGCAATCGCCAACCGATGGCACGCGTTACGGCAGATGGACGCCTTGGGGGGAGCCAACTTCGCGGGGGAGTGGACAGATGGTGGACACAAAGTGGAAAAGTGACGCAACGATTGAAGGAAACACACTGTTTCCCTGGGGAAACACTTCCTGACCAGCACGGACCGGTGGGACGGGCAGTGTCCACATCGTTATGTTCGCCTATTCGACACTGATGATTTTCGTATTCGTGATTGCCCGAATCGACCGGTCGCGCACGGACGAGGAAGCCGGTGCCGACGGGCAGGCCACGATGGACCCGCCTCCCGCGCCGAGTCGGCCCCCGCGTCGGCCGCTGAGCCACGGGCGGGAACGCCACCCCCGAGGCGTTCCCGCCCCTTCCTGGCGTATCCGGTCACGCCGGACGGTAGTACGTGACGAGCGCGCCCTTCGTGGTCGGCACCGATCGGACCAGTTCCAGCCGTACCGGGTCGCCGTCGGTCGGGAACAGGCGTTGCCCGGTGCCGAGCAGCAGCGGAACCGTGATCAACACGAACTCGTCGATCAGGCCGTGCGGCAGCAGCGACCGGATCAGCGCGCCGCTGCCGAGGATCGCGAGATCGCCGGTGAGCTGGTCCTTCAGCTTGGCCAGGGTCGCGATGACGTCGTCCGCGATCAGTGTCGAGTTCTGCCACGGCAGCGGTTCGGCCAGGGTCGTCGCCACGACGTACTTCTGCGTGTTGTCGAGGATCTCGGTGAACGGGTTGTCGCGTCGGTTCGGCCAGACCTGGTGGAAGTCCTCGTAGGTCCGGCGGCCGAGCAGCAGCGCGCCGGACCGGCTCATGCCACCGGCCATCTCGGCGGCGAGCACGTCGTCCTGGTAGGCGTTCGCCCAGCCGCCCCGCGTGAAACCGCCCCTGGTGTCCTCGTTCGGCCGCGCGGGCGCCTGCATCACGCCGTCGAGTGACACGTTGTTCGTGACGATGATCCTGCCCACGTCGACCTCCGTTACTCCTGAATTAGGAGGATAAACTATAATAACGGGACTATCGACACAAGGGCATGGTTGTCAGGCGTAGTGCTCGGTGAGCCAGGTTTGCCAGGAACGCCGGCGGGCGGGCTGGTCGACGTCGGCGAAGACGTGGTGGCCGAGGCCCATGAAGCCGAAGCGGCCGGAGAAGCGGTAGAGCCCGTCGTCGGTGCGGACACCGATGGCGGCAGGCGCTTCGACATAGTCGATCACACCGTCCACATCGGCCACCGGCAGGTGTACCCGGTCGCCGACGCCCGGCGTCGTGCCGATGCCGAGGGCGGTGGTCAGGATCTGCCATGCCCTGTCGGCGTTCTCGGCCTTGGCGCCGACAGCGTCGATCGTCGTCGCC
>DATBDL010000356.1:0-13603 GCA_036269975.1 Pseudonocardiaceae bacterium
GTGGTCCAGTCGGTGTCGTTCGCCGGCAGCCGGCCGTTGAAGAGGTGCCGCGCCGCCGAGACGGCCGCGTCCACCGCGCACAGCGCGCCCTCCTCCGACCGACTGCGCGAACCGGCGCCGTCGGCGACCGCGAAGACCATCGCCCCGTTGTCCAGCCGGTGGACCCGCAGCTTGTCCTGATTGGACACCGCGGACATGACGTGGTTCGGCCCGGCGACGGACGCCGCCGCGATCCGCCACCTCGTACCGCGGTCCGACCCGGCCATCAGCCCTGTTCCCGCATCCATCGCTCGATCCGATCGCGCTTGGCCAGGTTCTCCTCGACCTTGTGGTAGATCGTGTCGGCCGGCTCGTTGTGCGCGTCGGCGGCGGTCGCCGCCTCGATGCTCGTCGACACCATCCGCAGCACCTCGTTGAACTCGGCGTTGCGCAACAGGTGCCACGCGCGTGGCGCCAGCCCCGCCAGGACGTCCTCCTGCGCGCCGGCCACCCCGAACGCGAAGAACAGCAGGTGCTTGCCGGCCTCCTGCTGACGGATGACACCGGCGAACCGCTGCCAGTCGTCGCTGGCGTGGCCGGTGGCGTCGGTCGGCACGCCGTCGGTGATCAGGTAGACCAGCGGGCGGTTGGCCAACGGGTAGGTCGCCCGCAACTGCTGGCGGCGGACGGCCAGCAGCTTGAACGCGTGCTGGATGCCCTCGATCATCGGCGTGACACCGCCGGCCTCCAGATCCGGCGGGTTGAACCGCGTCACAGGGACATACGGTTCGGCGGCCGGATCGCGGGTGCGGCCGGACGGGTCGATCGCCCGAACGTGATCCTTGCCGAACGTGATCAGTGCTATCTCGCCGTGCTGGCGCACGTAGTCGTTGCGCTGCAACTCGTCCCGCCACTTGCGGAGTGCGGTGTTGAGCTCGGTGATGCGGCCGGCCTCGTTCATCGAACTGGACGTGTCGACGATCAGCGTGATCAGCAGTCGGTTCTTCGCCGGCTGCACCGGCAACGCGTCGAGCGCGGCAGACTCGGTCATGTGTCCTCCCATCAGATGAATGTCCGCTCCGCACGATCGCGCGGTACGACCCTGACCCGTAGTTCGTCCGGCCCCCTGCCGTTGCCGACCACGAGCACGGCATCGCCCGGCTCGGCCACCCGATCGTCGTCCGGCGCCTGCTCCGCCCACCGCAGCAATCCGCCCACCGCCACGTAACCGCCGTGCTTGCCCACGAACGTCCTGGCCACCGCGTGCCGATGCGCACCGGCGACGGAGGTTCTCGCCGGGACAGGCGCGGTCGCGGCCGGCACCGATGGCGCGGCCGGCCAGTGCGCCTGCGTCGTCCGCTGTACGGGGGGAATCAGCGGATCGCCGGTCGGGCCGGTCGCTTGGCGTGGCCGTGGCCCGCCGGCGAACCAGTGCGTCGCAAGGCCGACCAGGGCCGCCAGCAGCAACGCGAGCAATACGGCGGGGACGGCCGTGTAGCTCACGGAAGCCGTCGTCGAGGCGACCCAGACGTACGGGCCGCCGGTCGGCGCGGAGTCCTGGCCGTACCACTGCGCCAGCAGGGCGGGTACCCGCACGTCATCGGCGATGGTCACCACGGTGCCGTGGCCCTCGATCGACGCGCAGTAGCTCGGCGGCGCGATCTCCCGCACGTTGCGGTGATCCGGTGTCAACGACGAAACCGCGGCGCACGGATCGCCGTTGGCCGGGTCCGTCAACACGATCAGCGGACGGTCGGCTGGCGATTGCCGGGACAGCTCTCCGGTGACTTCCGCGGTGTCGATTTTGGTCCCTCGGAGGTCGACAACATCGACATCCCGACTGGTAGCCGATATTGACGACAACAGGGCCAAGAAAGGTGCCAAAAGAAGGACAAAGGCGAGCGCCATGATTAGGCCAGAGCGCCACCAACTGGTCCTACGTCCCGCGTGATCGCTTATCTGGACCACCGCTCGGCCACCTCCGACCAGCCCGCGGGGGCCTGCTGAATCGCTTCCAGATCCCCCCAGGATCGACCGCTTCATCGAAATCAACGGAACGGACGTTACAAATGAACGGCGCTGGTCGCCGTCCGGCCGCTGCCGGGTGGTGGCGTTAGGGTGTGTCGTCGTCGGAATCTGACGTGAGGTGGTGCGACGCCGATGGAGTTCCTGGTCGACATGGTGACGACCGTGCCCGAAGGCACGTCCGAGGACGACGTCGCCGCGATGCGGAAGCGGGAGGCGGCCCGCGCGGCGGAACTGGCGGCGCGGGGCAGTCTGCTACGGCTGTGGCGGCCGCCGCTGGCGCCAGGCGAATGGCGCACGTGGGGCCTGTTCAGCGCGGACGACGCCGACCAACTCGAGCAGGTGCTCGCGTCGATGCCGCTACGGGTGTGGCGGCACGACACGGTGACGCCGCTGTCCCCGCATCCGAGCGACCCTGGCCGCTAGGGGTGTGCTAGATCGGGAAGTGGCCGCTGCGCCAGTGCCAGTGGCGGCCGGCCTTCAGGTGGTCGACGATCGCGCGCTGGAGCACGGTGCGGCGCGGCAACTGGTCGAGCGGTGTGGTCAGGGTGCGGAAGACGAACCGCAGCACCTCGACGTCGCAGTCCAGCCCTTCCGGCTCCTCGTAGGGCTCCAGCTCGAACCTGCGCTGGAACCGGACGATGTTGGAGTCCCCCGGCAGGTACTCCAGCAGTTGTGGATCGAGCAGCCACGAACCGCAGGCGAACGTCGTGTAGTGCTCGTCGGGAAAGTGGCGCGGGAAGAACGCGCGGGCATCGTCGAGCGACGCCGCGACCGCATCCGGGGTCATCGGCCCCGACTCGGGGATGTGCACATCGATGGCGGTGCCGCCGCGCTGGTGATGCAGGCGGCCCAGCTCGTAGACGCCGCCACGCGCGTGCAGCGTCAGCCAGCTCTGCATGACCGGCCAGCCCTCGCGGTCCATCCGCCGGTCGACGGCGAGGTTGCGGCCCAGGTCGGCGAGGGTCACCCACGACACGTCATCGGCGATGCCGTGGTCGCGGTGGTACCCCGTGACGACGCCGGCCATGGCCAGGTACGCGTACACGTAGAGATGCCGCCACGCCGGACCCCGCTCGCGCGGTAGTTCCGGACCGGGCGACAGCCAGCCGTGGCCCCCGAGATCGGCGCGGACCAGGGCGATCGAGCGGTCGAGCAGCCAACGCAGCTCCGGCGTCCACAGTGGAGCATCGGCGTCCGGCCAGCCCGCCATGATCTCGGCGGCGTCCTCCGGCCGCACCGCGAGCCGGTCGAGGATCGCTGGCGCTTCGGCCTTGGCGGGCAGCGGAGCCGACGGCCGGTCGCCGGCGAGCCGGCGCACACGGTCGACGTCCTCGACGGGCACCCCGAGCCGGGCGGCGGTGTCGTCCAGATCCACGCCGACGACCCTATCGGCTGGTGGGCCGTGGCCCTATCGACGGTACGGGTCGGTGGCCGGCAGCCAGGCTCCGTCGTCGTCGAGGCCGAGCGGGCCGACGTCCGCCGTGAGTGCCGCGATGACCGCGCGCACCGCCGCTCGGGTCTCGTCGCGGCGGGAGACCAGCGACCACGTCCAGTACGGCGTGGGGTCGCGCACCGGGCGCTGCACCAGATCCGGTGGCAGCGCGACGGTCTGGCCCTTCGGCGAGTTGACCACCGGGCGGCGCAGGCGGCGTACGTGCTCGAAGAACGCGGGCCCGGTGATGCCGCCGTCGTCGATGCGGACCGCGTGCGCGCCGGTGTCGCGGGCGAACTGTCCACTGTAGAGGTTCCACGACGACCAGCTCACCGTGTCCGCGTCCAGCAGCACCGCCGTGTCCGGTGCGTCGACCGCCGACGTGTCCGGGCCGACCGCGACCGCGTACAGCCGATCCGCCCCGATCAGGCGCGCGTTCAAGCCGTGTTCGGTGAGGTCGGGGGTCTGCATCCAGCAGATCGCCAGATCGATGCTGCCGTCGGCGACCCGGTCGGCCTGCGCGTGCGACGGAAGCACCCAGGCGTCGACCAGCAGTCGCGCGATACCGGCCGTGCGTTCGACCAGGTCCGGCGGGCGCCAGTTGACGTAACCGAGCCGGACCGGCTCGGTCCCCGATCGGCCAGTGGCCTGCTGGCGCAGTTCGTCGGCCTGCGCCAGCAGCGCGCGTGCGCCCGGCAGCAGTGCCGCGCCGGTCGCGGTCAGGGCGACCGAGCGGCGGTCGCGGTCGAACAGCCGCACCCCGAGGTCGCGTTCGAGGGCCTTGATCTGCTGGGACAGCGACGGACCCGCGATACGCAGGCGCGCGGCCGCGCGGCCGAAGTTCAACTCGTCGGCGACCGTGACGAAGTAGCGCACCTGGCGGAGCTCCACCTGCCCATCGTAGTGCGGTAGGAGCCTGCGCCTACCTGCAGGAAGCAAGCCGGTCGTGGCGACGACGCGTGAGTCGGCCGCACGATCGGGGCACCTTCGAACGAAAGCTGACATCCCCATGACGAACAAGGTCGCCATTGTCACCGGCGCATCGCAGGGCATCGGCGCCGGCCTGGTCACCGCCTACCGCAAGCTCGGCTACTCGGTCGTCGCGACATCCCGCTCTATCGGCGAGTCCGATGATCCCGGCGTGCTGACCGTGCCCGGCGACGTGGCCGAGCCGGGCGTCGGCGCCCGAGTCGTCGACCAGACGCTGGCGCGGTTCGGCCGGGTCGACACGCTCGTCAACAACGCGGGAGTCTTCGTCGCCAAGCCGTTCACCGAGTACACCGACGCCGACTACGACGCCGTAACGGGCGTGAACCTGCGTGGCTTCTTCGAATTCTCCCGTAGCGCGGTCGCGGCGATGCTGTCCAGGGACGGCGGCGGCCATGTGGTGAACGTGTCCACCAGCCTGGTCGACCACGCCAACTCAGGCGTTCCGGCCGCACTCGCGTCGCTGACCAAGGGCGGGCTGAACGCGGTCACGAAGGCACTGGCGATCGAGTACGCGGCCCGCGACATCCGGGTCAACACCGTCGCGCTGGGCATCATCCGCACGCCGATGCACCCACCGGCGACCCACGACCTCCTCGCCGCGATGCACCCGATCGGCCGGATGGGCGAGATCAGCGACGTCGTCGACGCGATCGTGTACCTGGAGACCGCCACGTTCGTCACCGGCGAGATCCTGCACGTCGACGGCGGCCAGAGCGCAGGCCACTGACCCATGGCACGCACCACGGCTGTGGTGGGCGCGGCCGCGCTGGCGGCGGCGATGGGCGTCGGGCGGTTCGCGTACACACCGATCCTGCCGCTCATGCACTCAGGAGCTGATCTGTCGGCGCAGTTCGGCTCGGTGCTCGCGACCGCCAACTACGTCGGTTATCTGGTCGGCGCCCTGGCGGGCATCGCGATACCGGCGCTGGTGCGGTCAAGGACCACGCTGCGGGTGTCGCTGTTGGTGCTCACCGCGACGCTGGCGCTGATGCCGGCCACCCGCGACGGCGCGGCCTGGTTCGCGTTGCGCCTGATCGCCGGCATCGCCAGCGCGCTGGTGTTCGTCATCGCCGTCAGCGCGGTGCTCGCGGCACCGCGTGGTCACGGCCTCGGGTGGGCGCTGGGCGGCGGTGTCGGCGGTGGGATCGCGTTGTCCGGCGGGCTCATCCTGGCGCGACATGACTCCTGGCGGCAGGCGTGGTGGCTGATGGCGGCGCTCTGCCTAATCCTGGTGATCCCGGCGTGGTTCCTGCCGACGGACACGGTGGCACCGGCAGCCGACCGAAGTGGAGATCGGACCGGGCGGCGCTGGTTCGCCGCGCTGCTGGCCGCGTACACGTTGGAAGGCGTCGGATACATCATCGCCGGGACGTTCCTCGTCGCCGCGATCGACCAGGGTTCACCGGCGTGGATCGGCACGAGCGCGTGGGTTCTCGTCGGGCTGGCCGCGTTGCCGTCGTCGGCGTTGTGGGCGTGGTGCAGTCGAATCTGGTCACGGCCGACGTTGCTGATGGCCGCACTCGTCGTGCAGGTCGTCGGCACGGCGCTGCCGGCGGTGCGCGGCGGGATCGGCACGGCGATCGTCTCGGCGATACTGTTCGGCGCGACCTTCCTCGGTATCGGCACGATCGTCCTCGCGGCCGGCGCGCACCTACGCATGCCGCGCTCCGTCGCGATCCTGACCACCGGCTACGGCGCCGGCCAGATCGCCGGCCCCGTCCTCGTCACGCCACTGCTACACGACGGCTACCACCAGGCACTGCTGATCGCGGCGGCGGCAGTCGCACTGGCCGCCGTGGCGGCGGGACTGCTGCGGTACCGATTCCCGCACCACCTAGGTCCGCTGCCCGTCCGGCTGCGGGCCCCGTCGAAGGAGAGAATTCCATGAACAGCGAAACGATTCTGCGCGGTGCGCTGGACCAATGGAAAGCCGCCGTGGACGCACACGAACCGAAGCAGGTCGCCGGCTGTTTCACCGAGGACGCGATCTTCCAGGGACTGCATCCCTACAGCGTCGGCCGGCTGGGAATCGCCGACTACTACGACTCCCAGCCGATCGGCATGACGGCCGACTACCGCATTCTGGAAACCCGCCAGCCGGCCGACGGGCTCGTGCTCGGCTACCTGAGCGTCGACTTCGCCTTCACCGGCCGGCCGACGCTCGGAGTGTGTCTGGGAGTCCTGCTGACGAACACCGAGGACGGCTGGCTCATCAGCCACTACCAGGTCTCCCGCCTCGGCTAGCGACGGTCCGGTAACGGCCCGCAACCCGGCCGGGTGGTGCGGCGTCTGTGAGGGCGACTGGAGTGCAACGTCTTCGAGGGGGCAGTCATGCGTAGTCAGCGTGGGTTGGTGGTCGGGGTAGGCGGGTTGGCCACGTTGGCGGTACTGACGACGGCGGCGTGCACGTCGTCGAACGGACAGGGTCAGGGTCAGGCGGCGGCCGGGGCGAGCACGACCGCCGGCGCACCGGTCTCGTTCGTGCCGATCACGGCCGATACGACGACCCCGCCGCCGCTGAAGTTCCCCGACACCGATCTGACCGTGCGGTTCACCGGCTACGACGACACCCTCAAGATGGTGACGTTCGTACGCGTAACGTGGATTCCCGGCGGTGAGGACGACGGGCACTACGCCGCCAACACGAGCGACCCGGCGCCGCACCGGCTGCCACTGGCATCGAACGTGACGATCACGAGTTGGTCGAGCGACTGCGCCGGCAGCACAGCCGGTGCCGGCAGTTATCACTGCACGGCGGAGCAACTCGTCACCGGCCTGGAAGGCGGCGGCGGTGCGCTGTCAGTAGCCGACCTGCACGTGGACGGCACGGATCACGTCAGCACCGTGCACGAGATCTTCACGCCATGATCGGATTACGATGGACGTGATCGGCTGTCATCGGCCATGATCACGGTGATCCGATCACTCGATCACTCGATCAGGTGATCATCCGGGAAGCCGGGAGCAAATCACCCGGTCCCGTTCGTTAGCCGAAAAAGGCAGCCCCGCTCCGGCGCCAAAGGTCCCCGACTGACTCGGTGAGCGACAGAAACAGGAGGTGGCCGGACCGACCAGATGCGGTCGGACCGACAGATGCGGTCGGACCGACGCGAAGGTCGTGGACCGACGTGGCACCGCGATCGAAGATGGTGGACCGCTCGCCGCTACGCAGCCGCGATCGGCTTTGCGGTGGACGGATACGGCGCCCTCGATCGACGGTTCAGTCGATCTTCGGGGTGGCGCGCAGGTCCGTGTGTAGGTAGGGGCGGCCGTCGGGCAGCGTGTAGAAAACGACCGGCTGCCATGGGCCGCTGTCGCTGCGGCGTCCGGCGAACACGCTGTCGGTCACCGGTACGAGGTCCACCTCGGACACCGGATGGAGGTCCTTCAGGTTGGTGGTGTTCTCCACGCGGATGCGCAGCACGCCGTCGTGCTCGGCCACGTCGATGGCCTTGCCCTCGCCCCGGTACGCGCCGACGTACGGCCTCACGTCCACTGTGGGCGGTGGCGTCGGTGGCGCGAACACCGGCACGTCGATCCCGGCGAGTTCGCCCAGCAGTTCGCCCAGCAGTGCCCGATGGAACAGCCGGACGTCACCGCCGTTGGTGAGCAGAACGATCGCCAATCGGGCGGCCGGCACCACCCGCAGGTACGCGAACTGCCCGATCATGGTGCCGTTGTGGCTGATCATCGGGCCGCCCGGACAGTCGTGGATCCGCCAGCAGAGACCCCACCGGCTGCCAGACGACCAGCGGTCCGGCACTTCCACCTCCGGCCGCTGCATGGCCGCGACCTGTTCGGCGGCCAGGATCTCGGTGCCGTCCGGGGCACGGCCTTGATCGAGATGCATTGTCACGAAACGGATGACGTCGGCGGCGGACGCGCAGATCAGGCCGGGCCGGCCGGCCGAGCGTGCCAGGGTCCACCTCGGTGCCAGCCGCTGTTCCGCACCCAGTTTGCCGATGTGGCCCATCGCGGCGCGGAATCGCAGTACGTCCTCGGGCAGCGTCATGGTGCTCGTGAGGCCGAGCGGCGCGCAGAGTCGCTCGGCGAGTGCGGTGTCCCAGACCTGGCCGGTCAGCACCTCGATCACCCGTCCGAGCACGGTGTAGCCGCTGTTGCAGTAGGACACCGTCGCGCCGGGCGGATGGTTCTGGCCAAGGTTCGCGCACGCGGCGACGTATTTGGCGATGCAATCGTCGCCGCGGCCGGTGTCGAGGAAGAAATCGCCGCCCATTCCACTGGTGTGCTGTAGGAGGTGGCGGATGGTGATCGTCTTCGTCGCTTCGGCGTCCGCCACCGCGAATTCGGGGAGCACGTCGACGACGGGGGTGTCGAGTTCAAGATCGCCGGCGGCGACGTGTTGCATGATCAGGGTGGCGGTGTAGAGCTTGCCGATCGAGCCGACCTGGAATATCGAGTCCGGTGTCGCGGTGACGCCGGTTCTCAGGTTCAGCACGCCGGTGGCGAATTCGTGGATCTCACCGTCGGCCAGAACGGCGAGCGAGGCACCCGGCACCCGGTGCGCCACCCGCAATGTCGCCAGACGGGCTTGCCAGTGCGCGTGATCGAACGTCATCGTTGGTCCCCCTTGACTACGACCGACTGCCGACCCTACGTCAACCAGGGTTATCGGTCGGGGTCGTCGGGTTGGCCAGCGTATGCGCTGGTGCCGTCCGGTAGGTATGCCGCCGCTGGTGAGCCGCCGGGGACGAAGACCGCTACCTCCCGGATCGGGATGTCGCCCGTGTTCTCGATCTGGTGCAGCACACGCGCCGGCAGGTGAATGCAACTGCCGGCGCGTAGCGGGTTGTGTTCGCCGTCGATGTGCAGGATTGCCTCGCCCTCGATGACGTAGATCACCTCGTCGTAGCGGTGGTAGTGCACCGGCGCCGCATCGCCGGGCGGGATGTAGCCGACGAAGTGGGTGCCGGAGCGGAAGCCGGTTTCCGGGCCGGCGAGGATTCGGTACTCGCGGCCCGCGGTGGCGTGGCCGATGCCCTGCTCGTCCAGTCGCGAGATCACGCGGCGGGGGCCGGTCTCGATCTCCTCCCCTGCCGGGTTCAGGACGCGCACGCTGACCACGTCGATGCCGACCGGGGCGTTCGCGCGCAGCCGGTATGCCTCGCCGGGTGCGATGTGGAGTCCGCTTTCTTCGGCGAACTCGATCTCGTCGTCGCCCAGTAGCAGGGTGCCGGTGCCGGCCAGGACGAACAGGGTCTCCTCGTGTCTACCGGCCTCGTACGGGCCGGCGGTGCCTGGGTCGATCGTCAGCACGGCTTCGGTGAGAATCCCGCAGCCGAACTCCTCGGTCAGGATCGCGCCGCCGCCGGCGGTCCCGTCTCGGTGCACCACGTAGCGGCTGGCCATCGACATCTCCCGTTGACGAGGAATCCGTACGCCCAGCACGATCGAAGCACACAACGGGCAGAAAGGTCGACGGGTGAACTCTCACGAAAGCGCCGCCGGGTTCCGGAGCCGGTTCGCCGGCCTGCGCGACATGACTTACCTGGCGTCGTGCAGCCAGGGCGCGTTGTCCGACGAGCTGTCATCGGCGCTGGCCGAATTCCAGCAGAGCATGCTCGAACTCGGGAACCCGTGGGGGTGTTGGGCGGCGAAGGTCGAACAGGCCCGTGCCGCGTTCGCCGCGCACATCGGTGCTTCGCCGGACGAGATCGCCATCGTGTCGTGTGCTTCGGAAGCGGCTTACCAGGTCGCCTCCGGCCAGGCTTACGCCCCGCGCGACGGCATCGTCACGACCGAGTTGGAGTTCCCGTCGATCGCGTACGTCTGGCTCGGGCAGCGGCCTCGGGGCGCCACCGTCCGGTTCGCCGCCACGCATGACGGTTTCGCCGACCTGGACGGCTACGCGGCCGCGATCGACGAGACGACCGCGCTGGTGTCCGCCCCGCTCGTCACCTACCGGCACGGTCAACGGTTTCCCGTCGCGGACATCGCCGCGTTGGCGCACGAGCGCGGTGCCCGGATGTTCGTCGACGTCTACCAGGCGGCGGGCGTCGAGCCGATCGACGTCGATGTTCTCAATTGCGACTATCTCGTGGCCGGCACGCTGAAATACCTGCTCGGCGTGCCCGGCCTCGCGTTCCTCTACGTCCGCGCCGGCGTACGGCACGACGTCGATCCGCAGCTCACCGGCTGGTTCGGCCGCCGCGATCCGTTCTCGTTCGATCCACGCACGCTGGATTTCGCCGACACGGCACGCAGATTCGAGGTCGGCAGCCCTTCCGTCACCGCCGCCTACGGCGCGATCGCCGGCCTGAGCCTGCTCGCGCAGGTCGATGCGACCGCGATTCGGCAGCACGTCGCCACCCTGACGGCGTCCCTGGACGAACAGCTACGGGCGGCAGGCGAACGAATCGCGTCACCGGCCGACGCGGCGCGGCGCGGACCGCAGGTAGCGGTGCACGACGACGATCCCGTCGCGCTGGCGGACTATCTGGCCGCCCGCCGCATCATCACCAGCCCCAGAACCGACCTGCTGCGGATCGCCGTCCACTACTACTGCGACCAGTCCGACGTCGACACGGCCGTGTCCGCGATCGCCGACTACCGCGCGGGACGGTGAATCGCGCGGTCGAGTTCGTCCTTCGGGTACGGGGTCTTCCGGCTCTCACCGAACAGCGCGAGGTGGAAGTCGTTCACGACAACGGCTGTCGGGGCGTGGTGCCGGACGATCGCGGCCGCGCGGTTCGACAGTTCCGGCACCGCCATGCCTTCGGCACATCGACGCACGAACTCGTTGCGCACGCGCGGCTCCCAACCCTGGCGGCCGGCGTCGCTCAACGCGGTCACCACCCAGTTGACCAGGTCCGCCGCCACGTAACCACCGTCGTACAGCGCGTGGTCAACCAGGAACCGGGCCTCGTCCGGCGCGAGCTCGAACCGCGCACAGCAGGCGAGGAATTTGGTAGTGCCCAAAAGATCCCGTTCGAGCAAGGCGCACGCCGCGTCGGCCGGCTGGCCGGCCCGCAACCACTCCGACAGATCCCGCGGGACGTGCTCGAGAAACAACACCAGATCCACTGACGATTCGGCCAGCGCCTCCAACCGACGCCGGATGCCGGCATCGTCGTGCCAGAACTCGACGCCGCGCTCCAGCGCCGCACGGTCGACCGGCCGTGGCGCGCCGGGGAGCACGCGCCAGTGGTGCAGCAACAGGAAGTTCGCGCGGTACGGCGGAAGCCAGCAAGGCCGCGAGGCGTCGGTCGCTGAGCAGTGTCAACGCCGTCGAGACACTGCCGTGCCTGGCCAGCCGGGTCGAAAGGGACGCCATGGCCGGAACAGTAGACACCCTCGACTCAGCTAGTGTTCGGGTTCAGGAGGGATGGCGGTGGACAAGCATGGCAAGCCGATCACCCGGCGGCACGTGCTCGGTGTCGCCGTTGCCGGTGTCGGCGTTGCCGGTGTCGCCGCCGTCGTGGCCGGCTGCTCGGGCGGAACGTCGGCATCGCCACCAGCCACGACACGACCGAGGCCACCCGCCCCGACCACGACCGCGACCACCACGACTGTGGCACCCGGCGGTCCGGCCGTGCAGTTCGCGCGGGCCGGCAGCGGCCGGCCCGAGGTCGCGCTGACCTTCCACGGCGCCGGTGACATCGGCATCGCCCGCCACATCCACGACACCCTGGCATCGGCCGGCGCGAAGGCCACGATCATGGCGGTCGGCACGTGGGTCGCGGCCAGCCCGGACGGCATCCGGATGTTCCACGACGCCGGCCACGACATCGGCAACCACACGTGGAGCCACGGCGTGATGGCCGACATGCCCGCGCCCACCGTGCTCAGCGAGATCGAACGCTGCCGGGACGCCCTGCACACCGTGCTGGGGACACCGGGCGCGTTCTTCCGCCAGTCGTCCGCCCAGACCGCCACCGCTCAGGAACTGACCGAAGCCGGCATCGCGGGCTACACCAGGGTGCTCTCCTACGACGTGGACGGGTTGGACTGGAAAGATCCCGGCCCCACGGTGATCCGCAAGGCCGTGGCGACGGCGACGGCCGGCGGCATCGTCAGCCTGCACCTCGGCCACCAGGGCACGGTGATCGCGCTGCCCGGCATTCTCACCGACCTCGCGGCGCGCGGCCTCACCCCGGTGACGGCGACGGAACTACTCGGATGAGGGCCACAGTCCTGGCCGTGCTGCTCGGCCTCGTCCTCACCGGCTGCACCATTCCCGCCGATCCGGTCGCGGCGCCACCGGCACCGCATTCGGTGATTGCCCCGACAGTCCGCCCGATCGACGGTCTGCCCGGCATGCCGCCGGTGCTCGACCCGCGCAACGTCTACGCGGCGGCCGGCGCAGGCGAACTCTCCGCGGTGGCGAAGACGGCGAAACCGCTGGTCTACGTGCCGCACAACGGTTCCGGCGAGGTCTGGGTCATCGACCCGACCACGTTCGCCGTCGTCGGCAAGTACCGGGTCGGCCGACAGTTGCAGCACGTCGTGCCCGCCTACGACATGCGCACCCTCTACGCGACCGACGACACCGGCAACAAACTCGTGCCGTTCGACCCGACGACCGGGCTGCCAGGCCCGCCGATCCCGGTGACCGACCCGTACAACCTCTATTTCACCCCGGACGGCCGCTCCGCGATCTCGGTGGCCGAGGAACACCGCGAACTCGTCTGGTACGACCCGCACACCTGGCAGCAGCAGGACGTCACCCCGACGCCGGACTGTGCCGGCATCGACCACGCCGACTTCTCGCCGGACGGCAGGACCGCCGTGTTCACGTGCGAGTTCGCCGGCCGGGTCGCGGTGGTGGACGTGGTGTCGCACAAGGTGTTACGGATGGTGGACATGCCCGTGCAGCACGTCCACATGGGACCGCAGGACATCAAGCTCGCCCCGGACGGCTCCGTCTACTACATCGCGGACAGCGACGGCAACGGCGTGTGGGTGCTCGACGGCGCCGCGACGAAGGTCCTGCGCTTCATCGCGACCGGCATGGGCGCGCACGGCCTGTACCTGTCCCGCGACGACACCGAGCTGTACGTCACCAACCGGATGGAAGGCAGCGTCAGCGTACTGAACGCGGAAACCGGCGCCATCGAAGCGAAGTGGACCATCCCCGGCGGCGGCAGCCCGGACATGGGCAACGTGACGGCGGACGGCAGCGAACTGTGGCTGTCCGGCCGCTACGACCGGGTG
>DATBDL010000357.1:0-31447 GCA_036269975.1 Pseudonocardiaceae bacterium
GGGAACACCAACAACCGCGTCACCGGGGCCAGTTCGCTCGACACCAGCCACTGGCCGTCCGGTGACACGGCCGCATAGGCCGCGGCGTTCACGGCCTGTTCGTCGTCGGCCATCACGTGGGTGTACTCGAACTGTTGGCCGTCCGGTGTCGTCACCATGAACATCTTCTGCGTCGGGGTGGGCACGACCTGCTGGAACGCGTCGAAGACGTAGCCGTGCAACGAGTCGGGGTCGCCGATGTGGCCCCAGCCCTCGGCCACGATCGGCGCGGGAATCGTGGCGCCGTCGGTGTAGTCGATGCGCGGGGGCTGGCCGGGTACGCGCACGGTCGCCACGCCCTCGCCCGCCACCGCGTCGCTGACCGATGTCTGGTCTACGACCGTCCACCCCCTGATCTGGGTGGCGCCGGCCGTGGGGGCGGCAAGGCCAACACCGACCAAAGCCGCTGCGAGCACGCCGATGTGCTTGATCACGGAATTCTCCCTGTGGGTCAGCAGCCGGGGGTCAGTTGCGCCACCTGCTGGCCGGCCAGCAGGAAGTAGCCGACGCCGTAGGCGGCGGTGTCGGTCGCGGTGACCGGTGCGCCGCCGGTCGGGCCGGTGGCCTGGCCCTGCACGAAACCGAGCAGACCGGACGGCTGCAGGGCCGTCGTGACCATGCCGTTCCACGCCCGCCGCACTGCCGGGGTGTAGAGCCACGCGGGCAGGACGTGGTTGTCGACGCCCCACGCCAGGCCGTACGTGAACAACGCCGTGCCGCTGGTTTCCGGGCCGGGGTGGTCGAACGGGTTGGTGAGGTCGACGTTCCAGAAACCGTCGTTCCGCTGGAGCAGCAGCAGCGTGAACGCCATCCGTTGGAACACCTGCGTGTACTCGGCGCGGTGCGGGTCGGTGGCGGGCAGGGTCGCGAGCACCTTCGCCAGCGCCGCGAACGCCTGGCCGTTGCCACGGGAGGGGAACGTCGTGCCGCTCGCGTTGTCGCGCCACAGGCCGACGAACTGGTTGAACAGGTGCGTCCTGGTGAACTCGAACAGCGTGTGCATGGTCTCCAGGTCGGCCTGGCTGTCGTCCAGCACGCCGATCTGCGCGAACGACGGCATCGCGAAGTTCAGCGCGTCGGGGTTGTTCCAGTACTGGTTGTGTCCTTGTTGGACACTCGCGTCCTCGGCCGCGATCCGGTCGCGTAGCGCCTGTAGGTTCGCCGGGATCGGGTGGAAGAACTGCAACGCCAGGTATGCCTCGCCGACCGCATCGTCGTCCGCGCGGAACGGCTGGTTCGGGTCGGTCGCGAGTTGGTACATGTTCGCGTCCGCCCACGGCAGCGTCACGTGGTTGGTCACGCCGGTGGTCCGGACCATCGCCAGGTTGCCGACGTGGAAGGCCGAGTTCTCCCAGTTGTTCGACGCCGTGTCCGTGCCGTTGGCAACCCAGTACTGGTCGGCCGACACCATGTTCTGCTCGACGGAACAAAGTGGCGCCGCAGTCGCTGGGGGAGCGGCCAGTAGGCCACCGGCGACCAGACCGCCGACGGAGAGCACAAGAGACCACCGAGCCGACATGCTGTACCCCTCCATGTGTTCATGTACATGAACAGAGGACTGATTCATGACGATGCTCACATACGTGGCAAAACTTAGCGTTGAAACCTTTCGGTTGTCAACGAGGGGTAACCGGTGGGCAGCACTCCGCTACGGACAACCGGACCGACCCGCTCACGCGCTGGCGTTGGGGGCGAACCGGTCCCGCGCCGGATCGACGGACCCACTGGTGGCCAACGGGAAATGGCACGCCGCCTGATGGCCGTCCGCGCCGAACGTGCGCAGCGGCGGTTCCTGCTCGGCACAGATGTCCTGCGCCAGCGGGCACCGGGTGCGGAAGCGGCAGCCGGACGGCGGCCGGATCGCGGAGGGCAGTTCGCCGCGCACGCCGTCGTCGCCGGCCCGATGCGCCCACGGGTCGGCGACCGGGATCGTGTCGATCAGGCCCCTGGTGTACGGGTGGTGCGGCTGGCCGTACACCGCGCCGGCCGGGCCGATCTCCACCAGCTTCCCGAGGTACATCACACCGATCGTGGTCGACAGGTAGCGCACGACGGACAGGTCGTGCGAGATGAACACGTACGTCAGGCCGTGCCGTTGTTGCAGGTCGCTCATCAGGTTCAGGATCTGGGCCTGGATGGAGACGTCCAAAGCGGACACCGGCTCGTCGGCGACGATCAGTTTCGGTTGCAGCGCAAGGGCTCTGGCCAGCCCGATGCGCTGGCGCTGGCCACCGGAGAACTCGTGCGGATACCGCTGGATCGCGCCACGCGGCAGGCCGACCTCGGCCAGCACCTCCCGCACCCGCGCCAACCGGGCCGCGCGGTTGCCGATGCCGTGGATCACCAGCGGCTCGGCCACGATCGAGCCGACCCGCATCCGAGGATTCAAGGAGGCGTAGGCATCCTGGAAGATCAGGTGCGTGTCGCGCTGGTGGGTACGACGGGCCTTGCCGCGCAGGGTGGCCACATTGGTGCCGTCGATCCGGATCGTGCCGGCGTCCGGCCGTTCCATGCCGACGACCAGTCGGCCGATCGTGGTCTTGCCGCAGCCGGATTCGCCGACCAGGCCGAAGGTTTCGCCGCCGACCACCGAGAAGCTCACGTCCGCGACAGCGGACACCGCACCGACGTGCCTGCGCAGCACCGCGCCCGCCGTGACCGGGAAGTCCTTCACCAGGTTGGTCACCGTCAGCAGCGGCGAACCGGGTTCGTCGGTGGTCGCGGGCCGGCCGGCCGTCGCCGTGGTGAGGGCCGGCCGCGGCTTCGCCAGCCCGGTCGACGGTCCGGTCTCGGCCGAGCCGACCGGCAGGAAGCACGCGTAGTCGTGGCCGGCGATCTCGCCCAGCAGCGGCGGTGCCTCGGTACGGCAACGGTCGACGGCGTACCGGCACCGGGCCGCGAACCGGCACCCGACCGGCGGGTTGACCAGGTCCGGCGGCAGACCGGGAATGCTGTAGAGCGGCTCGCCGGTGCCGGCCGCGTTCTCCGGCAACGCCTCGAACAGCGCCTCGGTGTACGGGTGGCGTGGGTTGCCGAACAGCCGGTGCGTGTCCGTCGTCTCCACGATCCGCCCCGCGTACATCACGGCGACCCGGTCCGCGCGGCCGGCGATCACGCCGAGATCGTGCGTCACGAGGATGACCGCCATGCCGAGGCGGGTACGCAGATCGTCGATCAGTTCCAGGATCTGCTGCTGGATGGTCACGTCCAGCGCCGTGGTCGGCTCGTCGGCGATCAGCAGTTCCGGGTCGCACACGAGTGCCCGCGCGATCATCACGCGCTGCCGCATACCGCCGGACAGTTCGTGCGGATAGGCGTTGAGCCGTCGAGACGGCTGCGGCAGGCCGACCAGGTTCAGCATCTCGGTGACCCGGTCGGTCAGCGCACGACCGGACAGGTTCGTGTGCAGGCGTAACGGTTCCGCGACCTGGCGGCCGATCTGGATGGTCGGGTTCAGCGACGTCATCGGGTCCTGGAAGACCATGCCGATCCGCTTGCCCCGCACCGCCCGCACGTCGCGCCCGGACAGCGTGGTCAGGTCGACGTCACCCAGCACGACATGGCCGCCGGTGATCCGGCCGCCACCGGGCAGCAGCCGCATGATCGACAGTGCCGTCATCGTCTTGCCGCAGCCGGACTCGCCGACGATGCCGAGCAGCTCGCCACGGTTCACGGTGAAGCTGACGCCGTCCACCGCGTGCACGGCGCCGTCGTTGATCGCGATCTCGGTACGCAGGTCGTCGACGGCGAGAACGGGGGCCACGGTCACCGCCTCCGCAGCCGGACTTCGAACGCGTCGCGCAGCGCGTCGCCCAGGAAGTTGAACGCCACGACGACCAGCACGATCGCCAGGCCGGGCGGCAGGATCATCCACCAGTAGCCGTTCTGCGTGAACGCGGTGCCGTCCGACAGCATGTTGCCCCAGTCCGCGTGCGGCGGCGGCACGCCCAGCCCGAGGAAGCTCAGTGCCGCCACGATGAGGATGGCGTCCGCGACCTGGAACGTCGCGTTCACCACGATCGTGCCGATCGCGTTGGGCGTGATGTGTTTCAGGATCGCCCTTCGGTTGCCGCCCCCCATCATCTTGGCCGCCTGCACGTATTCCCTGGTACGCAACGACAACGTCTCACCGCGGACCAAACGGGCGGGTGTCAGCCACGCCCCGAACGCGATCACCACGATCAACAGTCCCGTGCTCGGCGTGAAGATCGCCACCAACAGCAACAACAGGAACAGTCCCGGAATGGCCAGCAGCGTGTCGACGACGCGCATCATCACCGCGTCCACGAACCCGCCCAGGTAGCCGGCGATCGCGCCCCACAGCGTGCCGACCAGCGTCGCCATCACGGCGGCGGCGATCCCGATCTCCAGCGACGACTGGCCGCCGACCATCAGCCGGCCGAACTCGTCGTAGCCGACGTCGTCGGTGCCGAGGATGTGCGCGGCACCGGGCGGCTGGTTGGCCTGCGCGAGGTCGGTGCGCAACTGCTCGGTGTGGTGCACGAACGGCCCCACGAAACAGAACAGCAGGAACAGCACCACGACCACCAGGCCGACGATGGCCAGCCGGTTGGCGAGGAAGACCTGCAAACCCAAGCGCCACATGGACTTCGGTGGCGCGCCGGGCTCCGTAGACGACGCGGCGATCGCGTCCGACACCTGTGCCGCCCGTTCGGGCAGCGGCGGATTCATCGTCATGTGTACTTGACCCTTGGATCGAGTGCCGCGTAGGCGATGTCGGCCAGCAGCGACCCCACCACGGTCGCCACCGCGACCACCAGGGTGACGCCGAGCAACACCGGGTAGTCACGCACGACGGCCTCCTGCCAGAACAGGAATCCCATGCCGGGATAGTTGAACACCGACTCGACGATCAGCGCCCCCGCGAACAGCGCCGGCAGCGAAAGGCCGAGCAACGTCACCACCGGGATCATCGCGTTCCGCATCACGTGCACCACGATGATCCGGCCGTCGGCCGCGCCGTTGGCCGCCGCCGTGCGCACGTAGTCCTGGGTCAGGTTCTCCATCACCGACGAGCGGGTATACCGGCTGAACGCCGCGATCGTGATCAGCGCCAGCGTGGCCACCGGCAGCACGAGTGCCTTGCCGTCGGCCAGGATCGCCGTCAGCGAGTCGCTCTGCGGTGCCTCCGGCGAGAACCACGGCAGGTCGAACGAGAACAGGATGATCAGCAGCAGCGCCAGCAGGAAACTGGGCATCGCGTAGAACACGAAGGAGAACCCGGTCAGCAGGTAGTCGCCGACGGTGTTGCGCTTGCGGGCCTGGTAGACGCCGAGCGGGATCGCGATGATCAACGCGACCACGATGGACAGTGCCATCAGCACCAGTGTCTTGGGCAGTCTGTCCACGATCAGCGACGACACGTTCTCGTTGAGCTTGTACGAGTAGCCGAGGTTGCCGTGCAGCAGGCCGTTGAACCACAGGCCGAACTGCACGAACAGCGGCTTGTCGTAGTTGTTCTGCACGACGAACTGCTGGAGCTGCGACTGCGTCGCCCGTGGGCCGAGAATCGCGCGGGCCGGCCCGCCGGGCAACAGGTGCAGCAGGGTGAAGGTGACGAGCGACACCAGAACGACCACCAGGACCGACTGGAGAACGCGGCGCACCAGGTATGTGATCACCGTCGTCTCCGCGTTACTTGGTGAAGTACCAGTTCTCCGGGGTGATCCCGCCGAGTGGATTGAACGGCGCGACACCACCCATGTTCCGTGAGTACGCGAACACGAAGTAGCTGTCCGGGGTGTTCAGCGCGCCGGGCAGTTGCTGGGCGGCGTAGTCGACGTAGGAGTGGAAGGTGGTCATGGAACTGTCGTGCAGGGTCTTGCCCACCAGCTCGGTCAGCTTCGGGTCGTTCACGCTGCTGTAGTTGATCGCGGAGCCGGGCAGGAACAGTCCGTCGCCGGTGGGCACGGCGCCGTAGGTCTCGTAGCCGAACAGCGCGAGCTCCCAGTTGCAGGTGGTCGGCTTGGCCGCGCACGACGTGGTGTCGGAGATGACGGTGTTGAACGGCTGGGCGTTGATCGCGATGTCGATGCCGGCTCCGCTGGCGTCGGACTTGAACTGCTGCACGATCTGGTCCACCGACTTGATGCCGTTCGCGTACTCCAGCGTGAGGTGCAGCGACTGGCCGGCCGGCACGCCCGCGCCGCACTGGTTGGCGCCGCTGCCGGCGTTGGCGCAGGTCATCACGCCGTTGCGCATCGTCCAGCCGTGGCTGGTCAGCAGGCTCTTCGCCCTGTCGACGTCGAACGGATACGGGCCGTTGCCCTGCTCGGCGTCGGACACGTACTGGTTGGGTGGCGCGGTCGGGATCGGGCCGGTGGTGGGCACCGAGTAGCCGCGCCACGCGACCTGGTCGTCGGTCTTCTGGTCGATGGACATCTGCAGTGCCTGGCGGATGTAGAGCTGGCGCAGCGCCGCGCCGTAGGTCGGGTTGGCGTAGTTGATCGGCGCGTAGCTCCAGCCCCAGACGTAGTTGGGGGCCATGGTGTAGTTGCCGCCGGGGATCGGGTTCGTGGCCGGCAGCGGGTTGCTGTTGGTGACGGAGCGCTGCGGCATGTCGGTGATCGGGATGTCGCCGACGTTGATGGTGTTCCCGCCGCGCAGCACGTTGTACTCGGCCTGGTCGGAGGTGAACGGGAGCTCCTTGAACGTGGCCAGTTTCGGCTTCACCGGGCCGCTGTAGCTCTTGTTGGGCACCATCGTGACGTTGCCGTCGGTGTCGAACGACTTGAGCGTCCACGGGCCGTCGACGACCTGCCAGAGCGGGTCCTTGGCGTACGTCGAGAGGTTCTTGCTCTTGTCGTAGAGGTACTGGTAGACGGCGTCGCACCTGCTCCGGTCCGTGGTACAGCCGCCGCTGCCGGGCGCCGCAGAGTCGCTGGTCCTGTCCCAGGCCATCGGCATCGGCGTCACCTGGGCCAGCTCGTCGCCGGTGAACCAGGTGCTGGAATACGTGTTGTCCAGTGTCATGGTCAACTGCGTCGGGCTGTTCACGGTGACCGACTTGACGTTGTCCGGGAACTCGCCGGGCACGTAATTGGCCCAGTTGGCCTTCTCCGCGAACATCATGTTCATCCAGAACTCGACGTCCTGCGCGGTGAGGTGCTCGCCGTTGGACCACACATAGGGCTTGAGATTAATCACGAGCGTCGTGTTGTTGTTCTCATACGTCGGCGCCGCCGCCAGGCTGAGGTTTTCGTTGAGGGTCGGCTGGTTGCCGTTACCGAACCAGTACAGCGGCCGGTACATGAGATTCTCGAACTGCAGGACGCTGTTCACACTGTTGTGGGCGGAGTCAACGAATGGGAAGATCCAGTTCGGGGAGGCGCCGGACAGTTCCGCCCAGGTGGCGGTGCCACCCTGCTGCGGTGTCGTTCCGACGGCGTTGTTCGAGCTGCCACAGCCCGCGACCAGGGCACCGAGCACGGTCAGGGTCGCGGCCGGGACAAGCCAGCGTCGGCCGTTGAACATTGTTGCCTCCCAGCTTGATCCGCGTGGTGTCGCGTCCAAACACACCGTGCGGATTCTGTCCGCCGATGGTGTGATGCTATTCCGACCGTCAGCGCACCGGGAATAGCTCGTCCAGTCGAACCAATTCGGTTGTTCACACCAGTCAGAAGTAGCAAGGCGGCACTACGAAAGTAGGATATCGGGCCGGCCGGCCGCGTGCTATGAAAGGATAGCCGTCACTCCGCCGGGTCGTCGGTGACACAATGCTGGGCGGGGCTGGGATCGATTTCCCGGCGCCCGCCCAGCATTGTGAACTCTCAGTCGACCGGCAGCGCGACCGCCGGCTCCTCGATGTCGTCGGTAAGCGTTTCCGGAGTGCTGGTGTCGCCGCCGCGCAGTGTCTCGGCGCGGATGAACCAGGCCACCAGGAATCCGAGCGCCGCCATCGCGGCGCCACCGATCAGCACGCCGTGCAGGCCACTGACCACACCGGACTGGAACGCCTCCCGCAACGGCGTCGCCAGCTTCAACACGGCCGACGGCGGCAGTGCGCCGCCACCGGTGACCAGCTTGGCGCCGGCGGCACCGGCCTGCGTGGTCAGCGTGTCGGTGAGCTTGCTGACGTAGATCGAACCGAGCAGCGCGACACCGAGCGAGCCGCCGACCGTCCGGAACAGCGTCACGGAGCCGCTCGCCGCGCCCATGTCCCGCAGCGGCACGCTGTTCTGGGTGATCAGCATCGTGTTCTGCATGACGAATCCCAGACCGATGCCGACCACCACGGTCAGCGCGGACGCGACGACCGTCGTCGTGTTCACGCCGAGCAGCAACAGCAACAGCATGCCCACGACCATCACGGCGGTGCCGATGATCGGGAACTCCCGGTAACGGCCGGTGCGGCTGGTGATCTGGCCGGTCGCCAGCATCACCACGAGCATGCCGAACATCAACGGCAGCAACAGCAAACCGCTCGCGGTGGCCGAAGCGCCCCGGACGTTCTGCATGTACTGCGGCAGGAAGTTCACCGCACCGAACATGCCGGCGCCGACCAGGAAACTGAGGATCTGCGCGACCGTGAAGTTGCGGTTGGCGAACAGCCGGGGCGGCAGGATCGGTTCTGCCACCTTGGTTTCCGCGTAGACGAACGCGGCGAGGAACACGGCGGCGACCACGAACAGCCCGATGATCTGCCAGGACGCCCACGCGTACTGGCTGCCGCCCCAACTCGCCGCCAGTGTCAGCGCGACGACGCCGACCGCGAGCAGGATCGCGCCGACGTAGTCGATGCGGGCGTCGATCCGCTGCCGGGGCAGCTTCATGAACAGGCCGGTGACCACCAGCGCCGCGATACCGAGCGGGATGTTGATGTAGAACACCCAGCGCCAGCTCAGGTGGTCGGTGAGCAGGCCGCCGACCAGTGGGCCGCCGACGAACGCGATCGGCATCATCCCGCCGATCATCGCCTGGTAGCGGCCACGGTCGCGGGGCGGGATGAGGTCGCCGATGATCGCCATCGCGCCGACCATCAGACCACCGGCACCGAGGCCCTGCAGCGCGCGGAAGCCGATCAGCTCGTTCATGTTCTGCGAGATACCCGCCAGTGCCGAGCCGATCAGGAAGATGACGATCGCGCCCATGTACATGCCGCGGCGGCCGTAGAGGTCGCCGAGCTTGCCCCAGACCGGCGTCGACGCGGCCGTTGCCAGCGCGTAGCCGGTGACCACCCAGGACAGGTGCGCCAGTCCGCCGAGGTCGCCGACGATGGTGGGTAACGCCGTGCTGACGATCAGGTTGTCCAGCATCGCCAGCAACATGCCGAGCATCAGCCCGGCCATCGCGACGTAGATCGTCCGTTTGGTGTGTGCCTGTGGCGTGCGCGTCTCCGTCGTCATCCTCAGCTCCCCACTCGACAGGTGGCCTACTTACTTGCCGTACGGTAAGCTAGCAACTAGCCGGCCGTCAAGTAAGTAGGAGGCATCGGGATGAGTGAGTCGGGGCGCAGGGTCGGTACCAGGCAGAAGATCCAGCAGGTGGCCCTGGAGCTGTTCTCCGAACAGGGCTACGACAAGACGTCCCTGCGCGAGATCGCCGAACGGCTCGATGTCACCAAGGCCGCGCTGTACTACCACTTCCGCACCAAGGAAGACATCGTCACCAGCCTGTTCGACGACTTCCTTGCCCTGGTCGACGAGATCATCGCGTGGGCGAGGGAGCAGGTGGTCGACAACGAGATCCGCAGGGAGGTCGTGCGCCGCTACTCGGCCGTGATCACCGGCCCGGACGCGGCGCTGATGATCCAGTTCGTGCAGGGCAACCAGTCGGCGATCCGCGACCTGAAGGAGAGCGGCCAGCTCTTCTCCCGGCTGCGCGACCTGACTTCGCTGCTCATCGATCGGACCACGCCGCTGACCGCCCAGATCAAGGCCGCCATGTCGTTGGGCATCCTGCACATCGGCAACTTCGGCCCGATCGACGTGGACGCGACGCCCGAACAGCGCAACGCCGCCACGCTCGAGGTCGCGCTAGAGCTGATCGCCCCCTGACCGGACCGACGACACCGCGGCCGCGATCGCCAGGCCGACCGCGGCCACCAACACGAACTGGCCGAGCGGCCAGATCGCGTAGCACCCGATCGCGGTCACGTCGGTGCACAGGCCGGCCGCCGAGGTCACCGTCGCCCGGTTGGCCGCGTCGATCCGGTCCTGCAGCCGGCCCTGGACGACCACGAGCACGCCCTGATAAACCAGGTAGTAGCCGGCGACGCACACCAGTCCGGCCGGCTGCCGCAGCAGTCCGGCCGCTCCGAGCGCCACGAACGCCATCCCGAGCAGCACCGCCAGCGTGATCGGACGCAGCCTCGTCGTCGCGCCGCCCAGCCACGCGCCCGCCGCGCCGGCGACCGGGATTCCGAGCACCGCGAGCGGCACGAGCCGCACCGGCACGCCCCAATCCTGTGCCGCCAGCGGGAAGTACTCCTCGATGGCGTCGACGCCGGCCAGCAGCGCCATCACGACGACCGCGATCCGCAGCCTCGGGCGCCGCAGGACCGCAACGAGTCCGTCCCGCAACATGGCGAAGTAGGCCGGCCCTTCGTCGTCGGCGGCCGCTCGTGGCGGTTCCGGCAGCCGCAGCGCCAGCCCGCCGGTGGCCAGGCAGCATCCGACGCTCACCCAGCCGACCAGCGCGAAGCCGCCGAACGAGAACAGGAAGGTCGCCGCTACGCCGGCCGCCAACTGGGCGACGAGTTGGGCCGCCGTCACCCAACCCCGCACCCGGACGTAGTGCTCCGCAGCGGCAACATCGGCCAGTCCGTCGTAGAGCAGCGCCTCGAACGCGCCATCGACCAGCGCACCCGACAGGCCCCACAACACGAAGCCGGCCGCGAACGCGGGGAAGCCATGGATCGTCGTCCACAGCGCGTAACCGCCGGCCTGCACGACGCCGGCCACCGCGAGCACGGCGCGCCGGGAGAACCGGTCCGCCAACGCCCCGAACGGCACGGTCGCGACGATGCCGGCCGACGACCACACGATGAACAGCGCCGAGACGTCCGCACTGGACAGCCCGCTGTCCGCGAACAGCAGCGCGTACAGCGAGAAGAACGGGATCGTGTGCCCGAGCAGCGCCCAACCGACCGACCGGCGGGCCAGTCGGCGAGCAGCGGGCGGCAGTGCGGGTCAGCGTAATCGGCGCATGCCCAGGAGCGTAGTCGGCTGCCCGCGTCGGTGCCCGTGATTATTGTCAGGGGTTGTGACCCTGCCACGCTTTCACCTGGCCGTACCCGTCGACGACCTGACCGCCGCCAGCCGCTTCTACGGTGACGTGCTCGGTTGCGCGATGGGCCGCAGCTCGGACCGCTGGATCGACTGGAACCTGCGCGGCCACCAGTTCGTCACCCACCTGGTGCCGACGCGCACCGACCACCCGGTGGCGCGCAATCCGGTCGACGGCCACGACGTACCCGTGCCGCACTTCGGCCTGATCCTGACCGTCGCGGACTTCCACGACTTCGCCGACCGCCTGCGGGCGGCGGCCACCGAGTTCGTGATCGAGCCGTACCTCCGGTTCGCCGGCGAGCCGGGGGAGCAGTGGACGATGTTCCTCACCGACCCGGCCGGTAACGCGCTCGAGTTCAAGGCATTCGCCGACGAAAGCCAGATCTTCGCGGCTGACAAACCGTGATCCGGCGCCCGTGTGCCTTGCCGCCGAGTAAAGGCGGCAAGGCACACGAGCGGAGCGAGTCAATTGTACTGTTAATAGGGAACAGCCATGATCATGAGCTCGAAAAATGTAAACCTGGTTACCGCCGCGTGTCGGCGCGATTACTTACTGGCATTGGGTTGGCCGCCGTAGCAGCCACCGGTACCGATGGCGGACGAGCTGCTGTTGTCACTGCACGATTGCGGATGAACACTGGCCGCAGTCGCCGTCGATGCGGAAACGGTACCGACAGCCACTGTTCCCCAACACAACGCGGCCAGCACGAAAACCTGAACCATTCTTCGCATTGCCGTTCTCCCTGTTTCAGCTCCCCGTAGATCACCCCGCGCGTCAACCTACCAGCGGATGGCACGGCCACGATGCCGTGAATCGCTGGCGGGTTTTCACGCCCCGTGTCACAGTGCACGCTCGACCATGCGTCTACCTTGTGGAAACCTGGAACGAACCGGTCAGTGCCTAGGGTGGGTACTGACCCGGCCCCTGGGGGAACGCTTTGCCAGTGAGGTTTCGGCTGCTCGGCGACATCGCGGTCCGGATCGACGGCGCGGTCGCCGACCTCGGCCATCCCAGGCAGCGTGTCGTGCTGGCCGTACTGTTGGTAGACGTCAACCGGGTGGTGTCCGTCGACCGGGTGATCGACCGGGTCTGGGGTGAGCGGCCGCCGCAACGCGCACGGGAGGCGCTCTACAGCTACCTGTCCCGGCTGCGACGGGTGGTCGCCGACGTCGACGGCGTGGACATCGTGCACCACTCCGGCGGCTACCAGCTCGTCGCCGACCCGGACACCGTCGACCTGCACCGCTTCCGCTCCCTCGTCACGCAGGCGCGGCAGGCCGACGACGACACGGCGGCCGATCGGTTCGCCGCCGCCCTCGAACTCTGGGACGGCGTCCCGTTCGGTCCGCTGGACTCGCCGTGGCTGGACTCGGTCCGTGACCTGCTTGCGCACGAACGGCTGGCCGCCGAACTGGACCGCAACGAGGTGCAGCTCCGCCGGGGCCGGCACACCGAACTGCTGTCCGACCTGACCGCCCGCGCGGCCGAGCACCCGACGAACGAGCAACTCGCCGGCCAGCTCATGCGGGCGCTGCACGCGTCCGGTCGCCCGGCCGACGCCCTCGCCGTGTTCGCGGCGCTACGGGCCCGCCTCGTCGCCGAGCTGGGCGCCGATCCCAGTCCCGAGCTGCGGCAACTGCACGAACGCCTGCTCACCGACGATCCCGGCGACGACCCTGGGCCCGCCGTCCTGCCACGGCAGCTTCCCGCGCCACCCGGCCGGTTCACCGGTCGCACCGCCGAACTGGCCGCGCTGGACGAGCTGCTGGCACCGGACGACGACCGGCCGGGCAGCACGATCGCCGTGATCAGCGGCGTCGGCGGCCTCGGCAAGACCCGGCTGGCGCTGCGCTGGGCGCACGAGCACGCCGACGACTTCCCGGACGGCCACCTGTACGTGGACCTGCGTGGTTTCGACCCGGCCGAGCCGCCGGTGCCGGTCGAGATCGCGCTGCGCGGTTTCCTTGCCGCGCTGGGCGTTCCCGCCGCGACGGTGCCACGGGAGATCCCGGCGCAGACCGCCCTGTACCGCAGCCGGATCGCCGGCCGGCGGATGCTCGTGGTGCTGGACAACGCCCGCGACACCGAGCACGTCACGCCACTGCTGCCCGGCAGCCCGAGCTGTGTCACCGTCGTGACCAGCCGGCACCGGCTGGCCGGCCTGGTCACGGCCTACGGCGCCCGTACGGTCGCGCCGACGCTGCTCGCCCCGCACGAGGCGTTCGGCGTGCTCGTGGACGCGCTCGGCACGGCACGGGTCGCCGCCGAACCGGCCGCGATCGCCGAACTGCTGACGCACTGCGCCGGCCTGCCGCTGGCCCTGACCATCCTGGCCGCGCGGGCCAGCACCCATCCGACCTTCCCGATCGCCGCACTGGCCGGGGAACTGCGCAGCGCGACCGACCGGCTCGACGCGCTGGACGGCGGCGAGGCCGCCGCGAGCCTCGCCGACGTGTTCGCGTGCTCGTTCGGCGCGCTGGACCTGCCGCTGGCCCGGCTGTTCGCGTCGCTCGGCCTGGTGCGCGGCCCCGACCTGAGCACGACGTGGGCGGCCGACCTCATCGGCGTGCCGGTGTCGCGGGCCAGGATGCTGTTGCGGCAGCTCGAAACCGTGCACCTGGTCGAGCAGCACCTGCCCGGCCGCTACCGGATGCACGACCTGGTCCGCCTGTATGCCCGTGAGCAGGCCAGAAGGACCCTGACGGCGGACGAGCGCGTGGCGGCGGTCCGCCGGCTGGTCGAGGCGTGCCTGCGGGACGCGGCCGCTGCCGACAGAGTGCTCGTGCCGCACCGCGCCCCGACCGACCTCGGCCTGGAACCATCGGTGACCGACACCGCGCCGCCCAACCAGACCGCCGCCCTGACCTGGTTCGACACCGAACAAGCCAGCCTGGTCGCCGCGCAGGAACTCGCCGCCGAGTACGGCATGCTCGACCGGACCTGGCAGCTCGCGTGGGCGATGAGCTCCTACCACGGGCGGCAGGGCCGGATCACCGACGACATGGCGATGTGGCGGATCGGCCACGCGGCGGCGGAGCGGTCCGGTGATCCGGCGGCCGCAGCGCTGGCCAACCGGTTCCTCGGCCGCGCGCTGGGCAGGGCGGGGAACTACACCCAGTCACTGCGGCACCTACAGCGAGCCGTCGACCTGCTGACCGAACTGGGCGACCGATTCGGCGCCGCGCACACGCACCGCTCGATGGCCTGGACGTGGGCCCAGCAGGACGACGTGGCGATGGCACTGACACACGCGTCCGAGGCGGCGAAGCTGTACCAGGAACTGGACGCGCCGGTCTGGTTCGCGGACGCGTTGGACCTGGTCGGCTGGTACCACGCCCAACTCGGCGACTACGAGCTGGCGGCCAGCGAGTCCGAGCGCGCACTCGCGATCCACCGCGAGCACGACAACACCGAGGGCGAGGCCAACGCGCTGGACAGCCTCGGCTACATCGCCCACCACACCGGCCGGCCCGAACTGGCGATCGACCGCTATCTGGCGTCGCTGACGGCGTGCCGGTCGCTGGGCGCCACGGTGCAGGAGGCGGAAACCCTGGTACACCTCGGCGAGGTCTACGCGTCGACCGGCCAGAACGACCAGGCGGCACAGGCATGGCGCGAGGCGCTGGACCTCTACCGCGACCAGTGCCGCGCCGGCGAAGTGGCCGCCGTCGAGGCGAAACTGGCCGCGCTCACCCTGGACCTGGGGTGGCGCAGGTGACACGGGTCGACGCGATCGCCCGCGCGACCGACTACTTCGACTCCGGCGCCTTCCTCGCCGACCTGACCCGCAGGGTCGCCTACCGCACCGAGGACCAGCACTCGGACCGGCACGCCTACCTGGCCGAGGAGATGGTGCCCGCCGCGCGCCGGCTGGGCGCGACCGCCGAGATCGTCGACAACAGTGTGCCGGGCGGCGGCCCGTTCCTGATCGCGCGCCGGCACGAGTCCGGCGACGTGCCCACCGTGCTGACCTACGGCCACGCCGACGTCGTGCTCGCCGAGCCGCACCGCTGGCGTTCCGGCCTCGATCCGTGGCGGGTCACCGTCGAGCAGGACCGTTGGTACGGCAGGGGAACCGCCGACAACAAGGGCCAGCACACGATCAACCTGGCCGCCCTGGAACAGGTGCTGAACGTCAGGGGCAGCCTCGGGTTCAACCTGAAGATCCTCATCGAGACCGGCGAGGAGACCGGTTCGGCCGGCCTGCGCCAACTGTGCGTGGCGCGTCGCCGTGATCTTGCCGCCGACCTGCTGATCGCGTCGGACGGTCCTCGGGTGGCCGCGTCCCGGCCGACGGTCTTTCTCGGCACCCGTGGCGCCGCGGGGTTCACGCTGCGGGTTCCGTTGCGGGCGCGGGCTTTCCACTCCGGCAACTGGGGCGGCCTACTGCGCAATCCGGCCACTGTGCTGGCCAACGCGCTGGCCTGCCTCGTCGACGGCACCGGCCGCATCCTCGTGCCGGGCCTGCTGCCACCGTCCATTCCGGACGATGTCCGTGCCGCGCTGCGCACCGTTCCGGTCGGCGGTGACACCGACGATCCGGACATCGACACGGACTGGGGCGAACCCGGCCTGACACCGGCAGAACGCCTCGTCGGCTGGAACACCCTGGAAGTCCTGTCGCTGGCCGCCGGCAACCCGGACACGCCGATCGGCGCGATCCCCGGTTCCGCGCACGCGCACTGCCAACTACGGTTCGTCGTCGGCACCGACATCGACCGTCTTGTCCCGAACCTGCGCGCCCACCTGACCGAGCACGGCTTCGGCATGGTCGACGTCGAACCCGGCCACGTCATGCGCGCCACCCGCACCGACCCGGCGAACGAGTGGGTCCGGTTCACGCTGGAATCGTTGGCGCGCAACGAGAGCGTGCCGCCGACACTGCTGCCCAACCTCGGTGGCAGCCTGCCCAACGACGCCTTCGCCGACGAACTGGACATGCCGACGATCTGGATTCCGCACTCGTATCCGGCCTGCGCCCAGCACGCCCCGAACGAACATCTGCTCGCGCCGTTGGCCCGCCAGGCGTTGGGCCTGATGGCCGGCCTGTTCTGGGATCTGGGCGCGGTTCAGGGCTAGGGCGTGCCCCCGTGGCTCACTTCCCGCCGCGCGGGGCAGATCCACGGGCCGTGGTCTAGGGTCGCCGCATGCTGCTGGCACATCGGGGTCGGGAGCCGGTGGTTCCCGACTCGGCGTACGTGGCGCCGTCAGCGGTGCTGTGTGGTCACGTGGTACTCGGCGAGCGGGCACGGATTCTGCACGGCGCCGTGCTCACCGCGGAGGACGGCGAGATCCGCACCGGCGATGACGTGGTCGTGATGGAGCAGGCTGTGGTGAAGGGACGCGCCGGCCATCCCGTCGTCCTCGGCGACGCCGTACTGATCGGCCCACACGCGCACGTCAACGGCGCCACCGTCGAGGACGAGGTGTTCGTCGCGACGGGCGCGGCGCTGTTCCCCGGTGCCGTCGCCGGTGTGGGCGCGGAGTTGCGGATCAACAGCGTGCTGCATGTCGACTCGCGCCTGACGCCGGGCACGGTCGTGCCGATCGGCTGGATCGCCGTCGGTGATCCGGCGCGCCTGTTCCCGCCCGACCGACACGACGAACTGTGGGCGGTGCAACGGGAACTGGACTTCCCCGGCACGGTCTACCGGGTGGGCCGGGACACGTCGATGCGTGAGATCATGGCACGGCAGGCCGCTTTCTACGGTGCCCATCGGGACGACCGGCCGCTGGACTAGGTGAGCAGCCCGGCGGTCAGTTCGTCGGTGATCCGTTGATCGCGCTCTGGTCAGCCCGCGGCCACCGCGGCCGCCTTCAGCATCAGGTCGAGTTCGTCGGCCAGGTAGCTCGCCATCGCGTCGATGTCCGGCACCAGTTCGCGACACGCGACGAGGCCGAAGTGCAACTGGCCCAGGTAGCCGACCACCGTGATGTTCAGGCCCTGCCCGTCGGTCACCACCGACACCGGGTACTGCGCCAGCAACCGCGCCCCGGCAAGGTAGACCGGGATGTTCGGCCCTGGAACGTTGGAGATGCACAGGTTGAACGGCGGTACCCGGTGCAGCACGCCGGTCGCGAACACCACCCGTGCCGCCCGCGCGACCAGTGCCGGCGGCGCGAAGTCCGAGATGTCGTCGACAAGACCCTGCGGGATCACGGCCTGCTGCGACTTGGCCACCTTCGTCGCCTCGTGTGTCACAGCCAGGCGTTGCAGCGGGTCGTCCAGATGCGTCGGCACGGTCGCCAGCATCGCGGACACCTTGTTGCCCAACGTGCCCTGGCTCTTCTCGTCCCGCACCGACACCGGGATCATCGCGTTGAGCGGTCCGGCCGGCAGCGCGTCGTGGTCGATCAGCCAGGTGCGCAGCGCACCGGCGCACATCGCCATCACCACGTCGTTCACGGACACCCCGAACGCCCGCTTGACGTACTTCACGTCTTCGAGGCTGACACTGCGGAACGCGATCCTGCGGTGCGGCGTGATCGGCTTGTTGAACGGCGTCGCGGGTGCCCGGCCCAGCGAGGCCGGCTCCAGCACGGCGCCGTCCCCCCGGCTGCCCAGCCCGAGCATGCCGCCCACCAGCGAACCCACCACCGGCGCCAGGGTCGGCACCATCCGGATGAACTCGCCGGACAGCCGCACGGTCTGCACCGGCCGCCACGCCAACCGTGCCAACGCACGCGCCGCGAGCACCGCGGGCCCCGGTGACACCTCATGGCCACGCGGTTTCACCGGCAGCTCGCGGCCCTCCGGCGACAGGTCCAGCAACACGGTCAGCAGTTCCGTGCCGGACACGCCGTCGATCGCGGCGTGGTGCAGCTTCGTGTAGACCGCGACCTTGCCGTCCGCGAGGCCGGTGATCAGATACATCTCCCACAGCGGCCGTCGCCGGTCCAGCGGGCGCGCGTGCAGCCGCGCCACCTGCTCGGTGAGCTGCGCCTCCGAACCCGGCGCCGGCAGGGCGAGTTCGCGGACGTGGTACTCGAGGTCGAAGTCGACGTCGTCGATCCAGTACGGCTGGTCCAGCCCGAGCGGCACTTCCAGCAGCTTCTGCCGGAGCACCGGCACCAGCGAGATGCGTTGGTCCATCAGGTCCATCAGCGCCGCCAGATCAACGGGCCGCGGTGCGCCGGTCGGGTCGAGTACGCACACGCCGCCGACGTGTCCGGTGGAGTTCGCCGTCTCCAACGCGAGGAACGCGGCATCGAGGCCGGTGAGCTGTCGCATGGCGTTCCTTATCGTCGGGTGGTGCTCGGGGTACGGGCCAACCAGCTTGTCACAGCATCGCTGAACAGACTCGGTGTCTCCAGTTGCGGCGTGTGCCCGACACCGGGCAGGAACACGGTGTCCCAGGCCGGATTGGCCGCCGCGGCCGCCCGTGCCGCCGCGATCGGCACCAGCCGGTCCTCCGCCCCGCTGATCAACAGGACCGGCGCGTCGATCCGCCGTTGCATGGCCCGATGCCGGTCGGTGCGGGCCAACGTCCACATCAACGACCGCGTCGCCCGCAGGAACGACTCCTCCTTGCCGGGGATCGGCCCGCGCGCCTTCGCCAACTCGACCGCGGCCGCCAGCATCGCCGGATCGATCCGGCTCGGATCGGCGAAACAGAGGTTGATCACCCGTCGCACCGCCGCTTCCGGCGTCGACCTCGCCTGCATCACGCGCATCGCGAACTCGCCGATACCCGGCAGCGAGTAGGTCGCGAACAGCCCGGCCACGGCCAGGTCCGGCCGTCGCGACACGGGTGGCAGCGCCGGATCGACCAGCACCAGCCCGGCGATGTCGCTCGGGTGTTCCGACGTCCGCAGCGCCGAGATCAGGCCGCCCATCGAATTGCCGACCAGCACAGCGGGTTCGCCGACGACATCGCCCAGGAAGGCGCCGAGCAGCCGGACGTTGGCGGTGATCGACGTGTCCCTCGGCCACCCCGGCGTGAGCCCGAACCCGCGCAGATCGAGTGCGTAGGCCCGGCGACCCCGCGCCAGCGCCGGCGCGACCAGCACCCAGTTAAGGTGCGACCCGCCGAGCCCGTGCACGAACACGATCGGCGGCAGAGTGCCCGAGTCGTCCTCCCCGAACTCGACCCAGTGCACCGGCCCGCCGCCCAACTCGTCGATCCACCCACGTCCACCCCACTGCCGCGCGAAGGTCTGTTCCGCAGGCCGCCTCATCGCGGATACCAGACGCGACCAGCGGGCGGCGGTTCGAACGGAGCCCAGCGACCAGGAGGCTGCGCGAGCCGATCGGCGATCACCCAGAACGTGGCCGCGTCGACGCCGAAGCCGAGATGTCCGCATCGCACCTCGATGTTCTGGTGGGTGGCGTCGGCCGGGTCGACGCACGCCCGCCAGTCCACGATCCCGTCCGTGCGCGAGTAGATCGCGGTCGACGGCATCGGTACCGGTTGCCGCATCCGTTCCCGCGAGGGCAGCCGGGCCGGATCGACATGCCGCCGAGTACGCCGCCGATAGGTCCCGTCCGCTCGGCTCTGCCGGTTGTCCACCAACGCGAACGGGCTACCCAGGGTGATCACCTGCCGCACCAGTCGCTCGTGATCCCGTGCCAGCTCGCGGGCGTACACACCACCGAGACTCCAGCCGATGACCGACACCGGCCCGCCGGTCCGCTCGGCCAGTTCCGCCAGCAGGCGCGGCATCCCGGTCATCACGATGTCCGTGGGCCCGATGTTGCGGCCGAATCCCCAGCCCCGTACCCGGTAGCCGAGGCGGGACAGGAAGGCGCGCAACGTGCGGGTACTGAGGTCGTCGGCCAGCAGCCCTGGCAGCACCAGTACACCGTGACCGTCCCCGGTCGGTGCCTGCCGCAACCACCGCGCGGCGAAGGGCAGGGTCGAGAACGTCAACATGCCCCGTACCGGTTCGGTGAGGAACCAGCCGATCGGGGGCCGATGCGCGGCAGCGGTGTCCGACATACAAGTCCCCTTCGCCCGCGAGGTGTCCACCGCACGGTAGCAAGCGCGATCGATCCGTGGCGGAACGTGCGAAAGCCCCAATCGGCACGTGGCGTGTCCACTTGTTGGCACGAAAGACGATCAGCTCTGTCCAGGGACGGGTGAGGGGGCTCATTGCTCCGAACGAGTGATGTTTCGTCGGTGGCGATTACGGGACGTGATTGTTCAGCTAGCTACTGACCTGCGAAGGCGCAACTTGCAAGATCCTTTGGGCCGTTCGGGATGCGGCCTGGGCCTTGAGATTAATCGTCATCACGCGTTGCAACCGGGGTCTCCCGGTCGATAGAGCGTTCGAAGATCCGCCACGGAGCGTTGCGAAGGGAACAGTAGGAATGAATTGGTTGATCCTGGGCGTGGCGCTACTGATCGTGCTGGCGCCCACCGTCGTACTTCGGCTACGCCGGGCCAGCCGCACCCTGGACACGATCCTGGCCGAACACCGCGAACGCATGACCAACGGCAGCGCCAACGACCCGATCGAGGATGCCGAACAGTCCACGGCCACCACGACGATGACCCGTCGCCGCTACACCGCCCGCCACCGGTTGCAGGGCCGCCGCCCCAAGACCGTCCGTCCGAGCACCGGCTATGCGACACACCGCAGGATGTCCGCGTAGCCATCGGAAGGTCACCGCAGAGCCGGCCGCGACCAGTAGCGTGGCCGGCATGCGTGTACTGCGTACTCCGGACGACCGCTTCACCGACCTCCCCGACTTCGATTACCCGCCGCGCTACGCCGACATCCCCGACGGCGACGGCGACACGCTCCGCATGGCGTACGTCGAGGCTGGCCCCGCCGACGGCCCCGTCGTCCTGCTCCTGCACGGCGAACCGAGCTGGTCCTTCCTGTACCGCACCGTCATACCCGTTCTCGCCGACGCCGGACTACGCGCGATCGCGCCGGACCTGGTCGGCTTCGGCCGCTCGGAGAAGCCGACCGAGCCCGCCGACCACAGTTACGCCCGGCACGTCGAATGGGTGCGCGCGCTGGTGTTCGACGTGCTCGACCTACACGACGTCACGCTGGTCGGCCAGGACTGGGGCGGCCTGATCGGCCTGCGGCTGGTCGCCGAGCACTCGACCAGGTTCGCGAAGATCGTCGCCGCGAACACCGGCCTGCCCACCGGTGACACCGCGATGCCCGAGATCTGGTGGCAGTTCCGCAAAGCCGTCGAGAACGCCCCGACACTCGACGTGGCCCGATTCGTGCAGAGCGGCTGCCGCACGACACTGTCACCCGCCGTCCTCGCCGGCTACGACGCGCCATTCCCGGACGAGTCCTACAAGGCCGGTCCACGCGCCATGCCGACACTGGTCCCGACCCGACCGGACGACCCGGCGGCCAATGCCAATCGAGCCGCGTGGCAGGCACTGACCACGGCACCGCAACCGTTTCTGGTGGCGTTCAGCGACGGCGATCCCATCACCGGCCCGATGGCGCCGATCCTGCGCAGGGCAATGGCGGGCGCCGCCGGTGTCGACCATCCGACGATCACCGGCGCCGGCCATTTCCTCCAGGAGGACGCCGGCCAGGAACTCGGCGCCGCGGTCGCCCGTTTCGTGAAGTCCTGAGGGAACGGCCTCACGAAACGGGCGGGTCAACCGGATCAATCAGAACTGTTCTGGCCCTTACGGTACTGCCGTCCGAACTCCACCATGCCGGCACCGATCAGCGGACTGGACGGTGTCGCGACGTTCGTGTGGGCAGGGGAGCCGTGGTGCTTGGGCTCCGGCGAGACCGACTGGACACTGTGGACACCGCAGACGGCGGCAGCGTCGTTGGCCGGCCCCGGCACCTGTGCGCTGGTGGGAATCACGTCCGAACGCACCGGCCGGCGGGGTTCGCGCAGCAGGACGTCGCCCAGGTTCTCGGCGTGGGCGTCCCGCGCTGTCATCGGCTGTAGGCCGAACCGGGACTGGATCAGCTTCAACGTCGACGCGTGCTCGAACGGCCCATGGTGCACGATCCGGTCCGCTGCCAGGTTGGACACCACGATCGTCGGTACCCGGAACCCGAGCTGGCGGTAGTCCGGGATCAGCCGGCCGTCCGTCGGTGTCGTGCCGTCGCCGGTGTGGTCGACCGTGTTCGGGTCGGTGTTGTCGGTGACCTTCGGCGGCGGCACGTGGTCGTAGAACCCGCCCCACTCGTCGAACGTCACGACCAGCACGGTGTTGTCCAGGTATCCGGCGTTGGCCAGCGCGTGGTAGGTGTCGGCGATGAACCGCTCGCCCAGCCGGATGTCGGCCAGCGGATGGTCGTCGGCGGACGTGCCGTTGCCCTCGGTGTCGAAGGCGGGGTCGACGAAACTGACGTTCGGCAGTTCGCCCGCCGCCACTGTGTCGATGAACGACGGCGTGGTCACCGGAATGCCGAGCGCGTCGACGTCACCGTCGGCGAACGGGTGCCAGAACGGGAAGAACTTCGTGCCCCACAACGCGAGGAACGGAAGGTCGCGGAAGAAGTAGCCGCCGGTCGGCACGCCCTTCGTGTTCGGAATGGGGGAGAGCTGGTCCCAGATGGACGGCAGCGTCGAGATCACGTTCGAGTTGTGGTCCCGGTCCGTGCGGGCCGCGTGCTGGTAGAAGCGGTTCGGGAAGGTCTCGCCCGCGAACGAGCAGAAATACCGGTCGAGTACGGTGTAATGCTCGGCCAGCGCGCCGATCACCGGCAGGTCCGGTTGGGCCTTGCGCGTGTGGTCCGAATGGTGGTTGGTGTAATAGCCGACCGGGAAGGTGTTGGCCCTCGCCAGTGTCACACCGGGATTCGGCTCCGGCGCGGTCGGCCGTCGCAGGAATCCGTCCATTCGGCCGAAGTTGTGCTGGACCAGGAAGCCTTCCCAGCTATGGTCCGGATCGCTGTAGCCGCAGCCCTGGAAGTCCGGCGCGAGTGGATAGTTGGGGTAGACGTTGCCGTCGGTGGACAGGTACGTCATGTCATGGCGGCCGTCGGCGCCGGGTAACCAACTGAGGAAGTGGTCGAAGGACCGGTTCTCCATCATGAGCACGACAACGTGCTCGACACCCTGGGAACCGCCGGGGTGCAGCGCGGGCGTCGCACTGGCGGCGGCCCGCGACAGCAGGTCGGAGCCGGTGATCGCCAGGCCGGTGGACGCACCCATCAGATTCAGGAACATACGACGTGTGAGCACGCCCCAGTATTGCGCACGGATCATGAACGCGGCACTGGTCGAAGGTGGCCACGCGACGACACACCGGTGGCTGTGATCGCCGAGCTACGATCAAGCGGCCAGTCCCGTGTATTTGCGGCGAATCGCGAATCCGGACTTACCAGATGCGACCCACATGGTTCAGTGCTCGCCAGAACCGCCGCCCTGAGAACCGCCACCCGAACCACTGTTCGGCGACCCGCCGCCCGAACCACTGTTCGGCGAACGGGTGCCCGACGAACCGCTGCCCGAACCGCTGCCCGGGGAGCCGGCACCTGGACCACTGCCCGTGCCGCTGCCCGATCCGCCGCCCGTGCCGCCGTCATCGCCCGGTCCGCTGCCACCAGTCGGCCCACCGGTCGCGCCGCCGCCGTGATGACCGTCGTCACCCGGTTCGGTCCCCGCCGGCCCACCAGCGGGGACCGAACCGTTGCCCGGCTTGCCGGCGATCTCGCCGACCGGGGTGGGGGCCGGAATCCACAGTGGCGCCGGCTCGTTGGCCGGTGCCTTCGGCCCGACCACCGACCACACGGCCGGGCCGCCGAACGCGAGCCCTGTCGCGCCCGCCAGCGCCGCGATCACCAGTGTGATCGTGGCCAGCACGCGAATCGGTCTGCGACTGGACCCCGGCCCTGGAGACGCGTGCGTCTGGAACACCAGCGGCCGGTTGCGGCTGTCCTCGATCGGCTCGGACATAACACCTATTGTTGTTCGATTGCATACCGAGTCACCAGTGTCCGATGGTGCTAGGACTCCTCGGCCGGCGGGTCGGCGTGCCGCTGCGCCCACAGCGCGGCCTGCGTCCGGTCGGTCACCCCGAGCCGCTGGTACACGCTGGTCAGGTGCGCTTTCACGGTCCGCTCACTGATCCCGAGCCGGCGCGCGATGCTCTTGTTCGGGTGGCCCTCGCCGACCATCCGCAGGACCTCCCGCTCCCTGGCGGTCAGGTGCACGCCGGGCTCGGCCGAGCGCCGATGCGTCAGCAGGGTGCGGGCCGCCTTCGGATCCAGTGGCGACCCACCTCGCATCACCTCGCGGATGCCGGCCAGGATCACCTCCGGCTCGCTGTGCTTGAGCAGGTAGCCCTCGGCGCCGGCGGCGAGGGCGTCCAGAATCCGGGTCTGGTCCGAGAACGACGTCAGCACCAGGACGTGCACGTCCGGGTTCTGTTCGATGATCCTTGCCGTCGCGCTCACGCCGTCGGTGTTCGGCATGGACAGATCCATCAGCACCACGTCGGGCCGCACCTCGGCGGCCAGTTCGACCGCCCGCGCGCCGTCCGCCGCCTCGCCCACCAGCACCAGGTCGTCGGTGGTGCCCAGCAACTGCGCCAGCCCACCCCGGACGATCGCGTGATCGTCGGTGATCAACACCCGGATCATCGCACCGGCACCTCCGCCTCGACCCGCGTGCCCTGCCCTGGCGCGGCACGTACCGACAGGCCGCCGCCCGACCTGGCCAGCAGGTCACCGATCGACCGCAGGCCGACGTGCCCGTTCGTCGACCGCTCATCCAGTTCGACGTCGTCGAAGCCGCGGCCGTCGTCGTCGATCACCAGCGTTGCCGTGTCGTCGCCGTAGGCCACGCTGATCGTCGCCGCCCTTGCCCCGCTGTGTGCGATGACGTTGCGCACCGCCTCCTGCGCCGTACGGAACAGCAGCGCGGCCGCGTCCGGTGACAATCTTTCAGTACCCTCTGCGTCCAGGCGCACGTCGATGCCGTGCCGCGCAAGGGTGTCCGTCAGATCGGCCAGCGCGGACGCGAGGCCCTCCTCGGCCAGGTTCGGTGGGTAGATGTCCATCAGCAGTGACCGTAGCGCGCCGATGCTGGCCCGCAGCCGCGTCGCCGTCTCGGTGATCAACTCGGTCCGTCGCGCCTCGTCCGGTTGGCCGAGCCGGGCCGCGTCCAACGCGTAGGTGAGGCCCGTCAGTTCCTGGACCACGCCGTCGTGCAGCTCACCCGCGATCCGGCGCCGTTCGACGTCGGACGCCTCGACCGCGTGCCGCAGCAGACCTTCCCGTTCCGCCTGCTGCCGCTGAATCCGCCGGGCGAGACCCCACGCGAACGGGATCTGCACCAGTTCCAGCACCAGCAACGCGCCGAGCGACGGCGGCGCGAACCGCAGCCAGGCCGCCTCACCGGCGCTGGTCACCGCGTCGTACTTGTAATAGGTCTCGAACAGCAGCGGCTGGCCGGATGTGCTCCGAATCCCGACGTACACCTCGAGCAGCTTCCCGTACGGGATCTCGAACCGGTTCTCCGGCCGCCCGAGATCGCTCACCTCGGACGCGCTGCCCTCGTCGTTCAGGGCGGCGGTTTCCTGGCCGTTCAACGGAAAGCGCTGGCCGACCAGCCGTGGCTCGTCGGAGTAGATGATGGTGTCGTCCGCGTTCCACAGCTTCACCCGCACCAGCGAGCCCTGCAGCACGTAGCGGCGCATCGCGGCGTCGAACGCGGCCAGCGCGGCCGGGTCGCCGTCGATCACCGCCGTGTCCAACCGTGGCTCGACCACCCCGCGTGCGGTGACCGCCGTGGTCTGCGCTGCCGCCCGGACGGCGTCGTCGGTGCCGGCCTGCCGCGCGAGGAGGGCCAACAGCCCGGCCAGCGACACCAGCACGACGGCGCCGGCCGCCATGAACCGCGCGACCGGCCCGATGGTGGACACCGGCCCGTGCCTGTCGCCGTCCCTGGCACGGCGTAGTGACCACATGTCAAGCAGCGTAGAGGTATTTGTCGCTTACCCAATGCATCGATCTTCGGTCTAGTACCAACGTCCGATGGTGACCGGGACACAGCCGCGACCAGCATTGTTGGCATGCGCGTTCCACTGGTGCTCACCGTCGCCGCACCGGCCACCAGGCCACATGTGCCGGCGCTGGTCGCGGCGTCGGTGCTGGCGCTGCTACGGGCCGGGGTCCTGTTGGCCGAACCGTGGCCGCTGGCGCTGGCCGTGGACCACGTGCTCACGCACCGCTCCACGAACGGGCTAGCACTACTGGTCGCCGCCGGCATCGCGGTCGTGCTGCTGAACGCACTCGTCGGCCTGCTCGACGTGGCCGGCGCGCTGTGCGGGGAACGGGCGGCCGAGCGGATCGGCGCGACGCTGCGGCAGACCGTGTTCGACCGGGCGATGTCGCTGTCGCTGCGCTGGCACGACCGGATGCGCAGCGGCGAGCTGGTGTCCCGCCTCACGACGGACGTCGGCCGCCTGCTGGACGGCATCGTCGCGGTCACCACGTCGCTGCTGCCGGACACCGTCATGGTGCTCGCCGTGCTGGGCGTGCTCGCGGCATTCGACGGCGAACTGGCAGTCGTCGGGCTGGCTGTCGTGCCGGTGCTCGCCATGTTGGCGGTGCGGCAGCGGCGCCGGGTCAGGGACGCCCAGCGGGCCGCGCGCTCCGAGGCCGGCCGGATGGCCGCCGTCACCAACGACCTGTTCCGCAATGTCCGTGTCGTGCAGGCGTTCGGCCGGCCGGCGCGGGCGGCGGCCATCTTCGGCGCCCGCAACCGTGCCCTGCTCGACGTCGATCTGGCCACGGTCGGCGTCGAGGCACGGTGGAGCCCACTGGCCGATCTGGTGCTGGCGAGTGGCTGCGGTCTCGTCCTGATCGTCGGCGGCGCGCACGTGCTGGCCGGCACGCTGAGCACCGGCAGTCTGCTGGTCGTTCTGGCCTACGTGCGCGACCTGTACGCGCCGGTTCGCGGCCTTGCCCGGCTGTCCGGCGCACTGGCCAAGGCCGGCGCGAGCGCCGCCCGCGTGCACGAGGTCTGCACGGCGACCGAGGCCGTCACCGACCCGCGGCACCCGGTGCCGGTGCCGGCGCGGATCGAGGAGATCCGCTTCGAGCACGTCGACTTCGGTTACCAGCCAAGTCTTCCCGTCCTGCGCGACTTCGACCTCACCGTGCTGGCCGGCGAGACGGTGTGCCTGTTCGGCCCGAGCGGCGCAGGCAAGAGCACCGCGCTGCACCTGCTGCTGCGGCTCTACGACGTGGACGCCGGCCGGGTGCTGATCGACGGCGTCGACGTCCGTGCCTTCGACCGGTACCGCCTGCGTGGCCGGATCGCTTTCGTGCCACAAGATCCGTGGCTGCTCGACGCCACGATCGCGGAGAACATCGCGTTCGGCTCGCGGACCGCCACCCGTGCCGAGGTACTCGCGGCGGGTGCCGCCGCGCTGGTCGACGAGTTCGCGCTCGAACTGCCGAGGGGCTACGACACGTCGGTCGGCGAGGCGGGCGTGCTGCTGTCCGGCGGTCAACGCCGTCGCGTCGCACTGGCCCGTGCCGCGGTGTCCGAAGCCCCGATCGTCCTGCTGGACGAGCCGACCGTCGGCCTCGACCCGGCGTCGGCCGCGACCCTCGTCCGCGCGATCCGTGCCGCGACGGCCACCCGCACGGTCCTGCTCGTCACGCACGATCGCGACCTCGCCGCGATCGCCGACCGAACCGTCCCGATAGACCGGGATTGTGTTGCCGTACAAGGTTTTGTCGCACAAGGATAGGAGATCAGATGATCAAGGGCCCGATGTCGCACCACGGCCGCCACCGTGGCCGAGGCGGCCGCACCCGAACCCGCAGCCGTAGCCGATCCCGCCGCTGAACAGCCCGTCTCGCACCGAGGAGCCCACGATGGACGTGTCGTACGACGTTGACGACGGACTGCCGGTCTGGCGATGCCGCGCCGGTGCCGCACTACCGGGTGGCACGCTCGCCGTGGACCGGCTCGGCGTCGGCACTCGGTGCGAGACGTGGCTGGCCTGGTCGGTCGAGCAGTGGTGCCCGGTAGTGGTGAAGGTGGTCCGGCCGCACCAGGTCCAGCAGCCCCGCGCGATCCGGTCGTTGAGCAGGGAGGTGACCGCGCTGTCCGACGCGGCCCACCCCGCCCTGTCGCGCCTGCTGCATGACGGCACCGACGACGACCTGCCGTACCTGCTGCTGGAATACGTCGACGGCCCGGCCCTCGACGAGGCACTGGACGACACCGGCCCGATGGCCGTCGAGGACGCGGCGTTGTTGTGCGCGCAGCTCCTGGCCGGCATAGCCGATCTGCACCGGCGCGGCATGGCACACCTGGACCTGAAGCCGGCCAACGTGATGCTGCGCGACGGCCATCCCGTCGTGGTCGATTTCGGCTCGGCGAGGCGGATCGGCGCGTCCCAGCCGAACGGGCGCCCGATCGGCACGCCGGGCTATGCCGCGCCGGAACAGGAGATGTGTGAGCCGATATCGACCACAATGGACTGTTACGCCGTCGGCGTCATCCTGTACGAGGCGGTGACGGGGGACACGCCCGGCCAGAGCAGCGAGTTGGTGGCCGTACCCCCGGTCCTGCGCCGAGCGGTACACGGCCTGCTGGCCCCCGACCCGGAGCGCCGCATGACGATCCCGGTAGCCATGCGAGCCCTCGCCGAAACCGTCCCCGCCGACCGCCGCCCGTGGCCCCGCTGGGCCGACCGCCACCTACGCCTACAGGCAACGGCGGTACGCCTGGAAGCAGCCCCGATCGACGCGTCAGCCTTCGCGGAACGGATCCAGGAGACGCACACCGGTTGACGCGACGTCATCGACGTTCCGCGTTACCAGCGTGTACCCGTGTACAAGCGCGGTCGCCGCGAGCAGACCGTCGACGACCGGCAGCGGGTCGGGAACGTTGAGCCGCCCCCAGACCTCCGCCACGTCAGCGGTGATCGGAACGATCCGGTCGCCGTATCCGTCGACGAGCTGAGTGAGCCATTCCTCCAGTATCTTGGCCTGACTCGAATCCCGGCGCGCCAGCCGCTGGATGCCTTGCCTGATCTCGCCGACGACCAGCACGCTCAGGAACAACTCGTGCGGGGACACCGAATCGAACCACGTGGCGACGCCGACGTTCGGCACCTTCTTGCGGATCTCCGATACCACGTTCGTGTCGAGAAGGAAGTTCACTCGCCATCGCCGAAGTCGACGACGGCCGCCGGCGCCGACGACCGATCGGTATCCAGGTCGACATCGGGGGCAGCGCGCAAGAACGCCTTGAAATCGTCCCCGCCGCGCAGCCGCCGGTATTCCCCGATGTCGATGACCACCGCGACCTCCTCGCCGTGCCTGGTGACGAACTGCGGTCCATCACTGGTCGCGGATCTGATCAGCTCGCTGAACCGCTGCTTGGCTTCCTGTAACTGCCAGTGCCCGTGCATCCGACCTCCGACCTCGCTGTCTAGACAGACTAGATGGCACAGGGCGGTCTGTCATGTCACGGCTCAGGTGCTGGTCAGCGGCCGGCGGCGGTGCGTAGGTAGGACAGTGGCGCTGCCGGGGTCAATGCCGCGCCGTCCCGATGGCCGCCCACCACCGTGGTCACGTCGAGGCCGAGTTCGACTATCGCGTCGTAGAGTCGCGTCGCCGGTTGGGTGTGGCCTGGGTGCCACAGGTCGGACTGGAAGACGATGCGTGGTTTGCTCAGGTACGCGATGAGCATGTCGTCCTGGTCGTCGCGCACTCGGTGGATCTCCAGCGCGCCGCCGTCGGCTGTCGGCAGGGTGACCGACGCCGCCACGCCGGGGTGTGTCGCGATGACCGTGCGCAGTTTCTTGTCCGGGAACGCCTCCGCCACCTGCGCCAGCGACGCGTGCGTTCGGTCGTCGTGCCTCGGCGCCTCGACCGCGACCACATGGTCGGGCATTTCGACCACCAGCGTGTGCCGGCTGGGTCCGAGCACGATCTTCACACCGTCCGCCAGCTCCACCGGCCCCGCCGACGCCACCTCCACATCGCTGTAGAACCGAACGCCGCTGTAGAGGTAGTCCATCACCCATTCCGTCGAACGGTGGACGAACGGCGGCTGCTCGGCATCACCGCCGGGGATCTCGTGGTCGAACGTGGTGTCGAAGTCCTGCGCTCCGACCTCGGTCAGCGTCCGGATCTCGTCGTGCACGACGACACCGTTCACCGCGATGATCACTCGGTGCGGTAACAGCAGCGCCCCCACTCGCCGGTAGTCACCGAACGTTGTCGCCACCAGCGCGTCCCCGATCGGCGGGTATTCCTCCGCCGTCTCGACCCGTACCGGAAGACCCGATTCGTCCAGGTAGATCCGTACCGGTGGCCGGCCGGGTTCGCGCAGCATGAGCACCGTCCACGTGCGACCGGCGTGCGTGCCTTCGCCGTGGGTGACGTCGGCGTCCGGCGCCATCAGCTTGCGCAGCAGCCGCAGCGGCGACGTGAGGTCGAGATGTCGCTGGCGGGCGGCGACCCGCCAGGCGGGGATCGCGGTGTGGACGGGCTGGGACGCGAACATCAGGTCGACGCCGTCCACCCAGCCGGCATCGCCGTCGCCGGTCTCGGTGAACCGCAGCTCGGTCGGCGCGAGACGCGTGGTGGCACACATGGTCAGGCGGTAGCGGGGTCGCCGCACGTCCCGAACGACGGTGTCCGCGAACTCGGCGACCTGCGTCGACCGGGGGCCGCCCCAGCTCGGATGCCGCCGCCATCCGGACGCGGTGACCGTCACGGTGGCCGCGGCCGCCAGTGCCGTCCATCCGCCGAGCGCCTCGGCCAGCCGATTGATGGCGCGTTCGGCGGACTGTCCCGATTCGGGTGACACAAGCGCTCCTTTGGTTGCCACGCCCCAGTCTCAGGGCGCCGCGACCCAAGGTCCAATGCACAGTGGACACAGCCAGTATGCATCGCACGCATAACCGCCGTCAGCCCTGGTCGATCTTATCGGCGTAGTCCTGAATCAGGCCGCGAATCCAGGCATGGACCGGATCGGCATCCAGCCGGGGATGCCAGATCAACCCGTAGTCGAAGTCGGCGAGCTCCGTCGGCGCCTCGGCCATCCGCACGCCGGGATAGTCGGCGTAACGCTGGGTGAAGCGGCGTGGCAGGGCGGCGATCAGCGTGGTGCCGGGCAGAGCCTGCACGGCCGCCGCGAAGTAGGGCACCCGCAGCCCGGTTGGCGGATGCACGTCGAGTTCGCGCATCAGCCGCTCGACCACCATGTTCTCCCGGTCCAGCACGACGACACTCGCGT
>DATBDL010000358.1:0-18878 GCA_036269975.1 Pseudonocardiaceae bacterium
CGTCGAAGGCCCGCAGCGGGGAGTGTTGCTCGGCGAGGAAGCGGGCCACCGCCGGACTGCCCGCCAGGTACTCTTCGGGCCGCAGGCCACCGTAGGCGCCGGTCTGGAACACATGTCGCTCGCCCACCCGCGTCACCGGCCAGTTCAGGTCGCAGTCCACGATCACCACCGGTGCGCCGGGCGCCAGGCGGGTGGCCAGGAAGTGTTCGTAGGCCGGCGGCAGTTCCAGCCATTTGAGCCGGAAGTAGCTCATTCGGCTGATCATCAGCCGGTCCTGGTTGCCATCGTGCATGTGGTGCAGCGCGATGTCCGGGTTGCGATCGAGCAGCGCGGGCGCCACCGTGCGGCCGAACCGCATCGCCGCCGCGGGACGGTCCGGATCGTTCCCCGACCACCTGACCGGCACCAGTGTCGTCTGCGGCAGCCACGGCACGCCGGCCGCCGCGCACAGGTGGGTCACGGCTCCGTTGGACGACCCGATCACCACACCCGGATGACGGGCCGAATCGTCGTAGTGCCGCACGATCCACTCTGCGATCTGGTGTGTGTCGATCGACGCCAGCGCCTCGGGGCGGATTCCCTCGGCGGCACCGGACACGCGGTACAACCGGGTGCGCAGGGTCGCCGGCAGCCACCGCGACAGCCGCAGCGGCAGTGCGGCCGCCCTGCCCTGCCCCAGCCGGGTGAACCGCTGGTGCCGCAGCGACATCGCGGTCGCGCGCAACATCGCCGTTGCCGAGTCGAAACCGGCCACCGCCCGTTGTGCCGGCATGCTCGGCCCGGTAGTCATGGTGTCCGAATGCCCAGTGTCCATGCCGGACAAACCACCCGACCCGCCAGTGATCTGTCCGGGACACCCACCGGCACCCGGCCGAGTCACGCCGCCTCCAGCACGGTCTTGAGCCGGCCTTCCGCACGTCGGTCGAAGGTCTCGTGCGCCTCGATCGCGTTCGCCGCGGTTCACCAACTCCACGGTGTTCGGTCCCACCGACACGATGCCTGTCCCGCACCCCGGTTACCGCTGGCGCGGCGCGGTCAACGTCAACCGGCTGACCGCCTCGACGACGTCGTCCGCCGTCACGGTGGCCAGGCAGGGATGTCCGGGCACCGGGCAGACCCGCGCCCGTGTGTCGCGGCACGGCGCAGCCTGATCACCCAGCACGATGCGCGGCACGCCGTGCGGTGCCCACCGGAGGGCCGGCACGACGGGAGCGAACAGCGAGACGACCGGCGTGCCGACCGCCGCCGCGAGATGGGCGGGACCGGTGTTGCCGACCACGACGGCCGTGGCGCCGGCCAGCACGGCCGCCAACTCGGCGAGTGTCGTGCGGCCGCCCAGATCGATACCGGCCCGCCCGGTCACCGCCGCGGTCAGCGCCGTCTCGTCCGGGCCGCCGGTCACGACGACCGCGTGTCCGGTCGCGGCGAGCGCGGTGACCGCGGCGGCGTTGCTGGCCGGTGGCCACGCCCTGGCCGGCACCGACGCGCCAGGATGCACCACGACATAGCGCGCGGGCAGCGACAGACGGGCGACATCGGGCAGCGCGCCCAGCGCGAGGCGGCCGTCGTCGCCGGCCGGCGGTACGAAACCGAGCGCGGTCGCGACCGCCAGCGCCCGGCTCGCTTCCGGCTGGTCCTCCGTCAGATCGAGGCAGGGCCGCAGCCGCACGTCGAGCAGGGCGCCGGGATAGTCGACGCTGACCGCGCCGATGCGGCGCACGCCGGCCAGGCGCAGCAGCAGTGCCGTCGGCAGCGGCGACTGGTGGAACGAGGTGAGAACCACCGCCGTGTCGATCCGTTCGGCTGCCAGTCGTGCGGTGATGTCGGCGATATCGCCCTGCTCGACGGCATCGGGGCTCGCGTCGATCCACGGGCAGCGCCATACCACGATCCGGTCGATCCCCGGCAGCAGTTCACCGGCCGGTGCGCCGGCCGGTGAACAGAGCAGGACGACACGGTCCACGTCCGGTGCCGCCGCGACCGCCCGTACCGCCGGACCGGCCAGCAGGACGTCGCCGACGCTGTCCAGCCGCACCACCAGGACGGTCCTCATCGGACGGTCCGGAACAACGCGTCGACGGCGGCGGTCAGGGTGGCCGCGACCGCCGGGGCGGCGTGGATCTCGGCCGTTCTGGTGCGCGCGGTCGGCACCAGGATCGATCGCACACCGGCCGCCGTGGCCGCGTCGACGTCGGCGCCGATGTCACCCACCACCGCCGCGCGGGCCGGCGCGATGTCCAGTTCGGACAGTGCGTCGACGATCATGCCGGGCTGCGGCTTGCGACACCGGCACCGGTCGTCGGCGGTGTGCGGGCAGATGCGCAGGACGTCGAACGGACCCAGCAGTTCGACCAACCGTAGGTTCACGGCGGCCACCTCCGCCGCGGTGACCAGTCCCCTGCCGATCCCGGACTGGTTGCTCACCACACCGACCCGGACCCCGCGCGACCGCAACCGGTCCAGCACCGACCCAGCGTCGGGCATCGGCCGAACCCGCGCCGGATCCCCGTTGTACGGCACGTCCTCGATCAGCGTGCCGTCCCGGTCGAACAACACCATGTCGAGCACCACCACGGAATACACCACGGCTGGCCGGTTACCCGCCGCCGCGCCGTGTATGCATGCCGGAAGCGGGTATCGCCATGGCATGCCCGTGTTGTTCGTGTTGCGCGCCCTGCGTCTGGGTGACCTGCTGGTCACGGTCCCCGCACTGCGCGCGCTACGGCGCCGGTGGCCCGGTCATCGGCTCGTCCTGGCCGCGCCGGGTGGGCTCACGCCGATCGTGCGGGAGTTCGCCTGTGTCGACGAGGTGTGTCCGGTGGCCGGCCTGGACGATCGGCCGGGTCCGGCGTGGCGGTGGCCGGACATCGCGGTCAACCTGCACGGTCGTGGCCCGGCCAGCGACCGGCTGCTGGCCGGGCTGGCTCCGGGCCGGCAGCTCGGCCATGGCGCGTACGGACCGCCGTGGCGGGAGCCCATGCACGAGCGGGACCGGTGGTGCCGCATGCTGGCCGCACACGACATTCCGGCCGATCCGGCCGACCTGCGGCTGCGCACACCCGGACCGGCGTCGCCGGCACCGGGCGCCGTGGTGATCAATGCCGGCGCGTCGCACGCGAGCCGGCACTGGCCGGTCGACCGCTTCGCGGCGGTGGCCAGGGCGTTGGCCGAGCGGCATTCCGTCGTGTTCAGCGGCACCGCGACGGAGCGCGGGCGGGCGACGGACGTGGCCGACCGTGCCGGACTGCCGCGGGCGACCGTGCTGGCCGGGCGGACCGGGCTGGTCGAACTCGCGGCGCTGGTGGCCGGGGCACGCCTGGTGATCACAGCGGACAGCGGCGTGGCACACCTGAGCTACGCGTACGGCACCCCGTCCGTCGTCCTGTTCGGGCCGGCGCCGGCCGACCGTTGGGGGCCGCCGGCGGAGGGTCCACACACTGTGCTGTCCGCCGACCGGCACCGCCGTGGCGATCCGTTCGCGGATTCCCCCGATCCGGCCCTGCTCGGCGTCGGTGTGGCCGATGTGGTGGCAGCAGCGCAGGCCACATCCGGTTGATTACGGAGAGTAGTAGTCCGGTCCGGCGCGTTTGGACCGACTTCTCCGGGCCAAGTATTTACGTGTGGCTGAAACGAAATCGGCTGGAACACGTCGCATCCTGGTGTGGCACGTGCACGGCTCGTGGACGACGTCGTTCGTGCGGGGCGCGCACGAGTACCTGCTGCCCGTGCTGCCCGAAGGTGGCCCGTGGGGCGGCGGGCGCTGCGGCCGGAACTGGCCGGACAACGCACGCGAGGTACCGGCCGAGTCGTTGCGGGACACCGACGTGGACCTGGTGGTGCTACAGCGGCCGGACGAACTCGCCCTGGCCGCGCGCTGGCTGGGCCGCCGGCCCGGCCAGGACGTCCCGGCCGTCTACGTCGAGCACAACACGCCGCGCGGGGACGCCCCCACCACGCGCCACCCGATCGCGGACCGCGCCGATATCACACTGGCGCACGTCACGGCGTTCAACGAGCTGATGTGGGACGCCGGCAGCGCGCCGACCGTGGTGATCGACCACGGCATCCCCGATCCCGGCTACCGCTACCGCGGCGAGCTGGACAGCGCCGCCGTCGTGGTGAACGAGCCGGTCCGCCGCGGCCGGGTGACCGGCACCGACCTGCTGCCTCGGTTCGCCGACGCCATCGGCCTGGACGTGTTCGGCATGGGCTGCGATGGCCTGGCCGAGCGCACCGCCGGCGCCCGGTGCCCGGTACGGGTCCGGGGCGACCTGCCGACCGATCTGCTGCACACCGAGATGGCCCGGCGCCGCTGCTACCTGCACCCGATCCGCTGGACGTCGCTCGGCCTGTCGCTGATCGAGGCGATGCACCTGGGCATGCCGGTGGTCGGCCTGGCCACGACCGAGGCGGTCGAGGCGGTGCCGCCGGACGCCGGTGTGCTGTCGACCAGCGTCGACCGACTGGTCGCGGCACTGCGCGATCTCGCGAACCAGCCCGGCTGGGCACGGCAACTGGGCAAGCACGCCCGCGAGACGGCACTGGCCCGATATGGCCTCGCACGTTTCCTGAGCGACTGGGACCGCTTGATCGAACAGGCGATCGGCAACTGACCCGGAAAGGAGGTCGATCATGCGAATCGCGATGGTGTCCGAGCACGCGAGCCCGCTGGCCGCACTCGGTGACGTCGATGCCGGCGGCCAGAACGTGCACGTCGGCGAACTGTCGGCCGCGCTGGCGCGGCTGGGCCACGACGTGACGGTCTACACCCGCAGGACCGATCCGGTATCCGCCGACCGGATCGAGCACGATCGGGGCTACGCGGTCGTCCACGTACCCGCCGGGCCACCACGGTCGATTCCGAAGGACGAGCTGTATCCGTACATGGGCGAGTTCGGCCAACGACTGGCCGAGAGCTGGCAGGTCGATCCGCCCGACATGGCCCACGCCCACTTCTGGATGTCCGGCCTTGCGTCGGTGCTCGCCGGACGGATCGTGGATGTGCCGGTCGCGCAGACCTATCACGCGCTGGGCACGGTCAAGCGGCGGTTCCAGCGAAAGGCGGACACCAGCCCGGCGGAACGGATCGGCATCGAGCGGATGATCGGCCGGCACGCTGTCCAGGTCATCGCCACCTGCACCGACGAACTGCGCGAACTGGTCCGGATGGGCGTGCGGCGCGACCGGATCTCGGTCATCCCCTGCGGAGTGGACGTGGCCGAGTTCCATCCGGACGGGCCGGCCGCGCCGCGATCAGCGCCGCACCGCCTGCTGGCGGTCGGCCGGCTGGTGCCGCGCAAGGGTTACGATCTGGCGATCAAGGCGCTGCCAGGGCTGCCGGACACCGAACTGGTCATCGCGGGTGGTCCACCCGCCGGTGACCTGGGCGCCGACGACGAGGCGCGACGGCTGGTCGCGCTGGCCGACCGGCTCGGTGTCGCCGACCGGCTGCGGTTGCTCGGGCAGGTCGCACGCGCCGACATGCCGGCGCTGTTCCGCTCGGCCGACGCCGTGGTGTGTACGCCGTGGTACGAGCCGTTCGGCATCGTGCCGGTCGAGGCGATGGCCTGTGGAGTGCCCGTGGTGGTCACGCCGGTAGGCGGCCTGACCGACACGGTCGTGGACGGCGTCACGGGTCTGCACGTGCCGGCCGATCCGAAGCGCCTGTGCCGAGCCCTGCGAGAGTTGCTGGCCAGTCCGTGCCGGCGCGGGTCGCTGGGCGCGGCGGGCCGGGACCGCACGCGCTCCAGCTACACGTGGCACCGCGTCGCCACCGAGACTGCCGGAGCGTACGAACGCCTGCTCCCCGAGCATCTCGTGTCCGTTGTGGACACACGACTGAGTGGGGAGGCGACATGAGTCGCGAGCTGGAACACGTGACGCGCGGCCATATCGACTGTCTCGCGGACACGCTGGTCACCCTGCGAGCGGCCAGCGACGTGCTGGCCCGGTGGGGCACGGTGCTGGCCGATCGGCTGGCCACCGGGCAGCGGCTGCTGGCCGCCGGCAACGGAGGCTCAGCCGCGGAGGCACAGCACCTGACCGCGGAACTGGTCGGCCGGTTCGACACCGAACGCCGGCCCTACGCCGCGATCGCGTTGCACGCCGACACGTCCAGCCTGACCGCGATCGGCAACGACTACGGCTACGACCAGGTGTTCGCCCGCCAGGTGACGGCACACGCGCGGCCGACGGACGTGCTCGTGCTGCTGTCCACCAGCGGCCGCAGCGACAACCTGCTGTGCGCGGCGGCGGCCGGCCGGACCGCCGGTGCCACCGTGTGGGCACTGACCGGGGCCGCGCCCAATCCGCTGGCCGCTGCGGCCGACGAGGCGGTCTGCCTGCCTGGTGATCCGGCGTCGGTGCAGGAGGCGCACCTGGTGGCGATCCACGCCCTGTGCGCGGCGTTCGAAGCCGCCCTGCGCCGGCCGGCCGTGTTGGAGCGGGTGTCGTGACCGGGCTGGTCGTGGTCGGCGACGCGCTGCTGGACGTCGACATCATGGGGCCGGTGCACCGGTTGTGCCCGGACGCGCCGGCACCGGTAGTGGATGTCGAGCGGGAACTGGTCCGGGCCGGCGGAGCCGGATTGGCGGCGACGCTGGCCGCCACCGACGGCGTCGAGACCGTGCTGGTCACGTCGCTCGCGCCGGACGCTGACGGCGAACGGCTGCGTGACCGCCTGTCCGGCCATCGGCTGGTGCGGGTGGTGTCGTCGGTCCTGTCGGGGTCGACGTCGGTGAAGACCCGAGTACGCGGCGCAGGCCGGTCGGTGGCCCGGTTCGATCGCGGCGGCGGTGTCGCCGGGCCGGCGACCGAACAGATGCTGGCCGCGCTGCGGGAGGCCGACGCCGTGCTGGTGGCCGACTACGGACGAGGCATGGCCGCCGATCCGCGACTGCGGGCGGTGCTGGCCGATCTGGCCGGCCGGGTGCCGGTGGTGTGGGACCCGCATCCGCGCGGGCCGGACCCGGTGCCCGGCGCCTGGCTGGTCACGCCGAACCGGGACGAGGCGCGGGTCGCCACGGGAGTCGCCGGGACCGGACCGGGCTGGGCGGTCGACGCGGCCGCACGGTTGCGGGGCGCGTGGCGGTGCCGCGCGGTCGCGATCACGCTGGGCGGCCGGGGTGCCCTGCTGCACCACGGTGGCGCGCCGATGGCGATTCCCGCGCCGGAGGTGCCGGTGCTCGACCCGTGCGGTGCCGGCGACCGGTTCGCGGTCACCGCGACCACCGGCCTGCTCCGTGGCAGCAGCCTGGACGAGGCCGTTGGCGACGCGGTGCTGGCGGCTGCGAACTTCCTCGCCGACGGCGGGGTGAGCGCGCTGGGCCGGCCGGCCGCACCGGCGGCGACCGGCGACGACGCGGCCAGGGTGATCGAACGCACACGGGCGGCCGGCGGCGTCGTAGTGGCCGCCGGTGGGTGCTTCGACCTGTTGCACACCGGCCACATCCGCACGCTCGCGGCGGCCAGGGCGCTGGGCGACTGCCTGATCGTGTGCCTGAACTCGGACCACTCGGTCCGCCGGCTCAAGGGCCCGGACCGGCCGATCAACCACCAGGCGGACCGGGCCGAGCAGCTTGCCGCGCTGCGCTGCGTGGACGCGGTCGCGGTGTTCGACGCCGACACACCGATCCCGCTGCTGCGGCGGCTACGGCCGGACCTGTGGGTCAAGGGCGGCGACTACTCGGCCGACGACCTGCCCGAGGCGCGGATCGTGCGCGAGTGGGGCGGCCGCGCGGTCGCCGTGCCGTATCACGCCGGCCGTTCCACCACCCGGCTGGCCGCCGCGCTGGCCGGTACCGACTGACACGAGCGAAGGAGTATCCATGGACTTGGGGACCGTCCTGGTCACCGGCGGGTCCGCCGGTCTCGGCGCGGCCACGGTGCGCGCCGTGCACGCCGTGGGCGGCCGGGCCGTCGTGATCGACCGCGATCCGCCACAACCGGATCGCAAGGCCGAGATCGCCGACTTCGTCGCCGTGGACCTCGCCGACACGCGGGCCGCCGAGGATGCCGTGCGCACGCTCGCCGAACGCGGACCGGGACTGGACGGTGTGGTCATCGCGGCCGGGATCGACCGGTGCGGCGCACTGTCCGATGTGGACCCGGTGGAGTGGGAACGCGTCGTCGCGGTGGACCTGCTGGCCACGGCGGCCGTCGCCCGCGCGGCACTGCCATACCTGCGGCGGTCGGCCGGCCGCCTGGTGAGCGTGGCGTCGACGCTGGGGCTGCGGGCGCTGCCGCACGCGACCGCCTACTGCGCGGCCAAGTTCGGGGTGGTCGGGTTCACCCGTGCGCTGGCCGCCGAGACTGCCGGCGAGATCGGCGTGACGCTGCTGATACCCGGTGGCATGCGCACCCGGTTCTTCGACGACCGCGAGGAACGCTACCGGCCCCCGGATCTGGACAAGCTCAACCCGCCGGAACATGTCGCGGACGCGATCCTGACCGTACTGCGCCAACCGGCGCACTGCGAGATCCGGGAACTCGTGGTCGCCCACGCCGAGGAGGGGTCGTGGCCGTGACCGACACGTATCCGGGCGGGATGGTTGGGGACAAGCACGACGCGCTGGACGTGCTGGATGTGCGCAGTCCCCTGGACGGCAGGCTGCTGGACCGGATACCGGTGCCCGGACCGGTGGACTGCATCCGGGCCGTCGCCACCGCCCGGCAGGCACAGCGGGCATGGGCACGGACCGCGCCGGTCCGCCGTGGCGAACTGCTGCATGCCGCCGCGGACATGTTGCGGGAGCGGGCCGAAGGGCTCGCGACCTGTCACCACTGGGAGACCGGCCGGCCCGTCGACGACGCCATGGCCGGCGTGCGGGCCGGCGCGGACACGTTGCGCCAGTACGCCGAACTGGGACCGGTGCACCGCGGGCGCAGCCTGCTCGGCGGCTGGTCCGCGACCGATCTCGCGGTGCCGGAACCGCGCGGGGTCGTGCTGGCGCTCACGCCGTGGAACGACCCGGCGGCGATCGCGTGCGGCCTGCTGGGCGCGGCGCTGGTCACCGGGAACACCGTGGTGCACAAGCCGAGTGAGCGCGCACCCGCGACCGGGCGGATGCTCACCGAACTGATCGCCGAGCACCTCCCGGCAGGTGTGCTGACCTGCGTGCTCGGTAACGGCGCGACCGGTGGCCAACTGGCCGAGAACCCGGCCGTCGACGTGATCGCGCATGTCGGCGCGACCACGACCGGACGGGCCGTCGCCGCGGTGGCCGCGCGCACCGGCGCGAAGGTGATCCTGGAGAACGGTGGGAACGACGCGCTGATCGTGGACGACGACGTCGATCCGCACTGGGCCGCGGAGCAGGCCGCGCTGGGCGCGTTCGCGGGCAGCGGCCAGGTGTGCACGTCGGTGGAACGGATCTTCGTGCACCGACGGATCGCCGCCGACTTCCTGACGGCGCTGACAGCCGCGGCCGTGCGCTGGACCGACCGGCTGGGACCGCTGGTGGACGACGACCTGCGGGCCCGCGTGCACGCGCATGTCGAGCAGGCACGGGACGCCGGTGCCACCGTGTCGACCGGCGGGACGATCCCGGACGGCCCCGGCTGCTACTACCCCGCGACCGTGCTGCGGGACTGCCGTCCGGGCATGCTGATCATGACCGAGGAGACGTTCGGTCCGGTGGCGCCGGTATGCGTCGTGGCCGGCTTCGACGAGGCGCTGTGTGCCGCGGCCGACGACGACCACGGCCTCGCCGCGACCGTGCTCACCAGCTCGATGAGCCACGCCCAGCGTGCCTGGCGGGAACTGCCGGTCGGCACCGTGAAGATCAACGCGGTGTTCGGCGGCGCGCCCGGCGGTGCGGCGCAACCGCGCCGGGCCAGCGGCGATGGCTACGGCTACGGCCCGGAACTGCTGGACGAGCTGACCGTGCGCAAGGTGGTGCACATCGCGCCGCCGTCCCCGGAGGACGACCTGCGATGACCGAGACGCACCTGAGCGAGCGGACCGCCACGCTGATCGCTCACCGGCGACCGCGCGTGCTGGTCGTCGGCGACGCGATCCTGGACGCGTGGGTGTCCGGCGAGTGCCGCCGGCTCTGCCGCGAGGCCCCGGCCCCGGTGCTGGACGTGACCGGCGAACGGTACGCACCCGGCGGCGCGGCCAACACCGCGGTGAACCTGGCGGCGCTGGGCGCCGCGACCAGCCTGGTGGCCGCGATCGGCGAGGACCACGAAGGGGCGCTGTTGCGGCGCGAACTCGAACTGTCCGGAGTGGACACCGAAGCGCTGGTGCCGGTGCCGGGACGGAGGACGGTGACCAAACGGCGACTGGTGGCCGGCGGGCAACTGCTGGCACGGGTGGACGACGGCGACCGAGGCCCGGTGCCCGAACCGGCGGCGCACCGGCTGCGACGCGCGGTCACGGCCGCGCTCGATCGGGTCGACGCGGTGCTGGTCTGCGACTACGGTCTCGGTCTGCCGCGCCAGATCCTCCTGTCGGCGCTGTCCGCGCAGTCCGTGCCGGCCCCACTGGGAGCCTGGCACCGGCCGCTGGTCGCGGTCGACGCGCACGACCCGAGGGCGTGGGCGGAACTGCGACCGGATCTCGTGACACCTAACGCGACCGAGACCGAACGCGTGCTCGGCACACCGCTGCCGGCGGACGACCGGATCGAGTTCCTGCAACGCCACCAGTCCGACCTGCACCGGGCGACCGGTGCCGCGTCCGTCGTCGTCACCCTGGACCGGCAGGGCACCGTCCTGCTGACCGACGGCGAGCCGGCGCACCGGACGTGGGCGCGGCCGGTGGCGGACAACCAGACCGCGGGCGCCGGCGACACGTTCCTCGCCGCGACCTGCCTCGGCCGCCTGGTCGGCCTGCCCATGACAGGAGCGGTCGAACTGGGCCAGGCGGCCGCGGACGTCGTCGTGCACGAGGGCGGCACGGCGGTCTGCGACACCGCGCGCCTGGCCGAGCGCCTCGGCCGGTTGCGGACGGCGGTGTCGTCCGAGGAAGACGTGGCCGAACGGGTCGCCGAGCACAGGGCGGCGGGCCGGCGGATCGTCTTCACGAACGGCTGTTTCGACCTGCTGCACGCCGGCCACATCGCGTGCCTCAACCAGGCCAAGCGGCTGGGTGACGTCCTGGTGGTCGCGGTCAACTCCGACCGTGGCGTGCGGCGGTTGAAAGGCCCCGGCCGCCCGGTGCACCCGGCCGGGGACCGGGCCGCCGTGCTGGCGGCGTTGAGCTGCGTCGACCACGTCACGCTCTTCGACGCCGACGACGCGATCGACCTGATCCGGTCGCTGCGCCCGGACGTCTACGTCAAGGGCGGCGACCACGCGCTGGACTCGATCCCGGAGGCCGCGGCGGTACGGGAGTGCGGCGGCCAGGTGCGCCTGCTCGACCGCCTGCCGGAGCGTTCCAGCACCGCCGTGATCGACCGGATCAGGGCGAGCGCCGGCTGAGCAGGTCGCACACGTCCACCAGCACCCCTTCGGCCGTGACACCGGCCACCCACGAGTCATCGTGGTCGCACGACTGTCCATTCAGGATGGTCAGGTCACGGCCGCAGGCCGGGCACCGGGTGGTCCAGCCGATGTGCACCCGGTGCCGGCCCCGGCCGAACGGCGCCGCGTTGATCACGTTGCCGCACCAGAACACGCTCACCGTCGGCACGCCGATGGCGTCGGCGATGTGCCGAGGGCCGCTGTCATTGGCCAGGACGACCGCGCTGGCCGCGAGGGTGCCGACCAGCCCGGCCAGGTCCAGTTGCCCGGCCAGCCCGCGCACCAGCGGGTGATCCGCCCTGCGTACGACGTCGGCGACCAGCGCGCCCTCGTCGCCCGATCCGACCACGACGACACTCACCCCGCCGGCGGCCAGCCACGCGGCCACCATGGCGAAGCCCGCTGCGGGCCACCGGCGGCGCGGATCGGTCGCGCCCGGATGCACCGTCACCAGCGGCCGTGGCAGGTCCGGTGTCGCGGCGCGGTCGGCGCCGGTTACGGCGAGCCGGGCCCGTACCGGCCCGGTCGCCCCGACCAGGCCGACCAGTTCCAGCCAGCGCAGCGCCTCGTGCTGGTGGTAGCGGTAGGGCAGCGAGCGGTCCAGCGGTTCGGCGTCCGGCGTACGGGTACCGATCGTGTGCCGGGCGCCAAGGCGCCGCAGGAACGGGTTGGACCAGCGGCCGCCGCCGTGCGCCTGCACCGCCAGGTCGAACGGTCCGACCCGGCGGAAGAACTCGGCCTGTGTCGGCAGGTCTCCTGAGCCGGCCGACCGCGGCTGGTGCACGCCGGTAGCGACCGGCAGCACCTCGACCAAGTCGACCGGGCCGGGACGACCGGCGAGCAACTCGGCGTGCGACGGGGTGCCCAGGAGCACGAGTTGGGCGGCCGGGTAGGCCGTGCGCAGCGCGGCGATCGCGGGCAGGACGAACATCAGATCGCCGAGGCCACCACCGCGCAGCACCGCGATCCGGCGCACGTCCGCCAGTAGGGTCCCGACCGGTCCGATGTCGTTCATCCCGGACGTGATTCCCGCTGCCCGCCGCCGGAAACCCCCCGTTTGGGTACGACGGTGGCGGGCATCCGAACCCGCATGGACATCGACGTGCTGGTGCCGACCAGGAACCGGCCGACCGAACTGGCGACCACGCTGGCCGGCCTGGCCGCGCAGGATGGCCCCACCTTCCGGGTCGTCGTCAGCGACCAGTCCGACGACACGCCCTCGTATCGGAACGCGCCGGCCGAGGCGATGATCCGGCAACTGCGCCGCACCGGCCGGTCGGTGGCCACTCACACCCACCTGCCGCGCCGCGGCCTGTCCGAGCACCGAGATTCCCTGCTGCGGCGGGCGACGGCCCGTCTCGTGCTGTTCCTGGACGACGACGTCTGGCTGGAGCCAGGCACCCTGCGCCGGCTGCACTCCGCGATGTCGGTGTTGCGCTGCGGTTTCGTCGGCTGCGCGATGCAAGGTCTGTCCTATCTGGACGACAGGCGTCCCGACGAGCTGGCGTCCTACCAGGAATGGCACGGGCCGATCCAGCCGGAACGGATCACCCCGGACGCACCGGAGTTCGGCCGGTGGCGGCTGCACAACGCCGCCAACCTGGTGCACCTCGCCGAACGGCTGGACCTCCGGCCCGGCGAATGGCGCGCGTACCGGGTGGCGTGGATCGCCGGCTGTGTGCTGTTCGACCGCGCGAAGCTCCTCGCGTGCGGCGGTTTCGACTTCTGGCCGGAACTGCCGCCGGACCATGCCGGCGAGGACGTGGCCGCACAGTGGCGGGTACTGGCCCGCTACGGCGGCGCGGGCATACTGCCCAGTGGTGCGATCCACCTGGAATCGGCGACGACGGTGCCCGACCGCCGGGTGCAGGCGGTCGACGTCCTGTGACGGCGTCTCAGTCCAGCCGCGCGAGCACGTCCGCGACCGTGATGTCGGCCATGCAGGCCGGTCCGGCAGCACTGAGCGGGCAGTGCGCGGTCCACCAGCAGGGTTGTTCGGTGATCGCGAGCGGCCTGCGGTGCGGGCAGTCCGGCCGCCCCTGGAGGTTGACCGCGACGGTCGGCGGCAGGCCGTAGCGTTCCCGCGTCGTCGGACCGAACAGTCCGACGACGCGGCAGTCCATCGCGGCGGCCAGTCGCGCCGGGCCGGTGTCCGCCCCCACCATCACCCCGTCCCGCCGCCCGATCTCGGCGAAGCACGCGGCGAGCACGCGCAGGCCGACCGCCGGCAGTGCCGCGCCCAGCGCACCCGGTGACCCGAGCGACTCGGGCCGTTCGGCGCACCACAGCACGGGCCGGCCGGTCCCGCGCACCGCCGCTGCCAGGCCGGCCCAGTGCGGCCACTGCTTGACGCGCATGCCGGCGGTCGGCAGCAGCAGCACCGGCCGACCGGCGGTGCCGATGGTCGCCGCGACGGCCTGTGCGCCGACGGCGTCGTCCCGCGCGGTCAGCATGACACGCCCGTCGGCCGGTCCGGCGTCGATCAGCCCTTCCGACCGCAGGATCGCCAGGTAGCGTTCGTCGACGCGCTCATCCGGCGGCGGACCGCGCCACAGGTCGGTCACCGCGCGGCAGCCGGTCGCGGCGATCAGGTCGGGGATGCCGCTGTGACGGGTGGTGCTCACGACGAGATCCGGGCGGAGGGCCGCGAGCGCCGCGGCCACGGCGGCCGTCTCGGCGCCGCGCTGGCAGATCCGCACCGTGCGCACTGCGGGGTCGCTACGCAGAAGTTGGTCGCCGGGCTCGTGCGTGAGGACATGCAACGCCGCGGCCGGCCGCGCCGCGGCCAGCGCGTGCACGGCGGGCAGCACCAGCAACAGGTCGCCGAGGCCGCCGAGCAGGTCGACGACCAGGATGCCGCGATCAGGCACTGCGCCCCAGTACCTCCGCGTACCACCGTCGGTGCGCCGCGGCCACCCGGCCCCAGTTCCGGTCGGCGGCGAACCGGGCGCCGGCCGAGCCGAGCCGCGCGGCGAGCCGGCGGTCGGACAGCACCTCGTCGATCGCGGTGGCCAGCGCGGCGGCGTGGCGCACCTGGCCTACGGTGTGGACCAGGTCGCGCACGTCCGGACCGGGACGGGTCGCCACGGTGGGCAGGCCGTGCGCGAACAACGTCAGCAAGGCCCCGCTCTTGGTCGTCACGCCATCGGTGAACGGCAGCACACCGACGTCGGCGGCGGCCAGCCGCGCCGATGCGTCGGCCGCCGGCAGGTATCCGGTGAGCTCCACCCGGTCGGCCACGCCGTGGCGACGCGCGCACGCCACCAGTTCGTCCCGGAACCGGCGTGCCTCGCGTTCCGGCAACGCGCGGGACGTGAATCCCCCCACCACCACCAGCCGCAGTCCCGGATGACGGGCCACCAGCATGGCCACCGCTTCGATCAGGTACCGCACGCCCTTCACCGGATGCACGTAGCCGAAGAACACCAGCACCGGCCCAGAATCTGCCGAGTGCGCGACCCCGGAGCGGGACACGTTGGGTGCCAACGGAATGACCCGAGGCGACACGCCGAGACGCGATCGCACCAGTGCCGCGTGCGCCGGATTCGTCACGGCGACACCACGACCGCCCGGCAGCAGTCGGCCGCTCTCCCGATCCCACCAGCCGCGCCGTTCCAGCATCCGCCACGCTCGGTCCGGCAGCCAGCGCGGCCACGCCCACCAGCCGTACTCGTGCACCGTCGTGACCAGCGGCGTCGCACCCAGGGCCAGCGGCAACCGGCACGGGGCCGGGCGGAAGCCGTACGCGGACGGCGCGAACTGCACGTGCACCAGATCCGGGGCCAGCCGACGCACCCGCCGGCAGGTATCGGCGACGGTCCGCAACGGCACCGCGGCCGCCACCACACCCACCGCCGGCAACGCGGCCACAAGATGGTCGACGTAGTCGGCGACACCGTCCAGCCGGGGGTCGGCACCGCCGTGCACCACGGCAACCCGGATCGTGTCCGTCATCCGGTACGGCTACCCCCGCCGTGTCGGGGGAAACGGTTGAAGGCCGACGGGCCGGGTATCCGGCCGGCATGGCGACTCGACGTACCAGTGACATCGCAGGTGACATGGCGGAGAACCTCAGCCGGCTGATCCGCGAGGAGTTGCGGCTGGCCGGTGACGAACTGCGCGCGAAGGCCACCCGTGCGGGAACCGGCGGGACGCTGCTGGCGGTCGCCGGGGTGCTCGCGCTGTACGCCGGCGCGTGCGTGCTCGCCGGACTGGCCGCACTGCTCGGCCGCGTACTGCCGCGTTGGCTGGCGGCCGTGGTGGTGGGTGGCGCGCTCGGCACCGCCGCCGGGGTCATCGGCGCGGCCGGCGTCGCCGAGGTGCGACGCGGGCTGCCGCTGGCACCGGAGTCCGCGGCGACATCGTTGGCGGCGGCCGCCGACGCCGGGCAGTCCGACTGACCGCGCGGTTATCCGTCCCCAGAGTGGGTAGCCAGCGCCGAGAACGAACGAAGTGAGGCCCATATGGCGACCACGTCGGCTCCACTGACGAGGTCGGATGATCAGGAGCGGCCGATGGTGAGCAGGCGAACGGTACTGTCCGATCAGGATGACAGGCACAGTGGAACTGTCGACCATCCATGACCTCGACGGTCTCGTGGCGCTCGTTCGTGCCCACGGCGACGACAACCTGTATGTCCGCTGGTCGGCCGGACCGGACACGGACCTGGTCGCCGGGTCCGGCGGGCATTCCGCCAGCCACGACGGCCTGACCGGTGTGCCGTTGCCCGGCCTGTCCGCCAATCCACTACGGACAGAGCCGTGGTGGGGTGACCGCTCGCCGCGGTTGTGGTTGGCGCGGCGACTGTTCGACTACCGGCATCTGGCGGAACTGCGTGGTCCCGGCGTGCGGGCGTGGGTGCTGACCGGCGAGGAGGTCGGGCGTGGACCGGACAACGAGCCACTGGTGCGATGCCGACGACCGGTGGCATGGATCGAGGACGGTGCCCTGGCCGAGTGCGAACGGATGATCGCCAATCAGAACTCAGCCGAGTGGGGACCGTTGGACCGCCGTTGACTGGACCGGCGCCGGTGTGCTGGTGGCGGTGGCGTTCGCCGGTGACGCTGATCAAGGCCGGGCGTCGTATCGCAGCCCAGCACCGCCCCTTACACCCCACCGACAATCGGACGTCGAGATCGATTCCGGCGCTACGTCCTCCTTTTCGGACGCCAGCATGCCGATGCGCCCGGACCACCGTGGAGTCCAGCCTGATGACCCATTCGCCGGAACCGATGGAGTCGTCCGGCGAAACGGCACTCACCACATCGACGGTGGCGTGCGCTCCTCCGATAACGCCGCCCTTGCCTCGGGCTGTGTAAGGCCCGACTACCGGCCTGACCGGTGTGTTCGGCTTCAGCGGGCCTGCTGCGCGGCCCAGGTGCTGAGCTCCTCGTATTCGCGCAGCTCCTTGGCGCTGGGGAGAGAACCAGCATGAACGCGATGATCAGGCTGACGACCGCCACGGCCACGATCAGCAGCGGGATGAACACGGAAGCGCTGAGTCCACTGACAAGTTGCTTACCGGGCACGATGACCACGTCCATGGCGGCGATCCCGGTGTAGTGCATACCGGTCACCGCGAACCCCATCACGAGAGCGGCGGCCACGGAGATCGTCCACGAGAAGTGGATCACACTCCAGGTGGCGGCACAGAGAGGGCCGGTGGCTACTCGGGTACCCAAGATCGGCCCGCTGGCACAACGTTGGCTCGCGGAGGTGATCAAGCCCAATTGCGCGCCGTTGACCTACGTCACCACCGGATCTCATGTCCGGCTGTACATCCTGCCGGCACTGAGTGAAGTCGGAATCGTCAAGTTGACCGTGCGTACGACTCAGAATTGGCTGAACAAGATCGCGGTGACCCGTCAGTGCTGCAACCGGGGGAAGGACGCTCGTAGACCAGAAGGTCCGCGACGCTGCTGCGCGGTTGATAGTTGCTGCGAGAGCTGCCCCCGATCGCGGCGACAGCGGTCCAAACGCGGTTGAACCAACGAGCACGGGATCGGCAGGACGCTGACGTGTCCTGGCAGGAGTCCGGACTGTTGCTGACCACACGGCACGGGACGCCAATCGAGCCACGCAACTTCCTGCGGTCATGGGACGCGCGGTGCACAGGGCGGGCGTCCCGAAGATCACGGTGCACGATGGTCGACGGTCCTGCGCGTCGCTGCTGGCGGACACGGGTGTCCACCCGCGCATCGTCATGCGCATCTTGCGGCACGCGAACATGAAGATCACGATGGAGATCTACACAGAAGTGTTCGACGAAAGCGGTCGCACGGCTCTAGAGCAGTTGAGCAAGGGGTTCGACTGACCTACTGCTGTACTTCGCGGCTGTACGGTCGCGGATCGAGTCCGTTCGATGACACAATCCGGACTAATCAACTATCAGTGGAGATGGTAACGGTCTCCTGAAACTCCTGGTCAGGGGACCAATGTAACGTTGGTGGGCGATGCAGGGATCGAACCTGCGACCTCTTCGGTGTGAACGAAGCGCTCTCCCGCTGAGCTAATCGCCCCCGCTGGCGGGGCTTCGGCCTCGCTGGGGACGTCGCAGACAGTACAGGATGTGGGGCGGGATGGTGAAAGCAGGGGGTTACCCCGGTGGGCGGATGCGACTGCTCCGGCCGCCGACGGGGAGATTACGCACCGCCAACATTCGTAGTGATGCTGTTCCGGCTGCTCCCGCGTAGCGGCCATGATGGGCTGGTACGTGCCCCAGAGCTAGGAACTTGGTGACGGAGTGAAGTTGTCCGGTAGCGCTACGAAGTAGTTCTGGCCCGAGAGAGTGATTTACGGCCAGAGTGAGAGCGATTGTGCTCACTGGAACGTCACATCAGGGTGGCTCGGTCGTTTCCTGACCGGGAAGGAGCAGAAGGGTAACGACGATGCGAAACGACCATGTGACGCTCCGTGCAACAGCGGTGTTCGACCTGCTGGCGCCCCGGTGCCCGGCCGTGCCCGTGCGGGTCGAGTTGCGGTACGACACTCGCGACCCGTACGCCGTGGTGGCGGCCTTCCGGACCGGCAAGGCTGGGTGGGTCGAATGGGTGTTCGCCCGCGACCTGCTGGCTGACGGCCTGATCGCGGCCGCCGGCGAGGGTGACGTGCGGATTCGGCCTTCGACCGATGACCCCGAGGTGGTCGTCGTCGAGCTGAGCTCGCCGTCTGGGCACGCCGTGTTCGAGGCGTCGGCCCAGGAGTTCGCCGACTTCCTCGACCGCACCTACGACGTGGTGCTTCCCGGCAACGAACACCTCTGGGTGGACGTCGACGAGGCGCTCACGCACATGATCTCCAACGACCTGGGCTGATCAACGAGACCGGGTGCCCGACGCGTGGTCGTTGGGGCACCCCGATTTGGATCGACGTCCGGCAGTCCGATAAGGTTTCGCTCGCACGAGACGGACGGT
>DATBDL010000359.1:0-7299 GCA_036269975.1 Pseudonocardiaceae bacterium
GCTGCTGACCGCGACCATGATCAGGATCGGCACCATCAGCGCGACCACGCCGACCAGGATCAGAGCCTGCAGGATCGGGTCGGTGCCGGACGACACGTCTCCCGACGGCCCGAACGAATAGGCGAGTTGCGGTAGCTCGGCGGCCGGGAGCATGCCGGGCGCGAGGTAGGCGTAGAAGGTCAGGTCCTGCGGGCCGGCCAGCCCGGCCGGGCCGATCAGGCCGATCACGTGTTGCGGGAGCCGAGGTCGCAGCAGCGCACCGTCCGACGAGTCGAGCAACTGGGCCAGGGCCGGCGACAGCACGATCTCGTTCGGGCCGGGCAACCGCGTGACGCCGGGCGGCAGGGCCGCGTTCGGACCGGTGGCCCGCAGGTACGTGCCGGGGATGGTGCTGCCCCGGTAGTCGATCTGGCCGTCGGAGAACGTGATGGCGGAGACTCCCGCGATGCGGGCGCCGTTGGGCTCGGCGTTGTTCTCGCGCTGGTGCTCGTTGGCGAGGATGTGGCTCACCGACGCGGACACGAGCAGGACCGCGGTGGCCATGCCGATGCCGATCGTGCCCAGTACGAGCCGTGCCAGCGAGGTCCGGCCGCCCCCGACGGCCAGCCGGAGCCCGAGCACGACATCACGCGGCCACCCGAAGCGACGGGTCGCCGACGGCGGCAGCACCGGCCGCGACAGGACGGAGTTCGTGGTCACCGAGCCAGCTCCAGGTCCCGCGTCCGGCCGTCCCGGACCACGACCTCGCGGTCGGAGTAGGCGGCCACCCGAGGCTCGTGGGTCACGAGGACCACGGCGGTCTGGCCTTCCTTGGCTGCGGTGACCAGCAGTTTCATCACCCGTTCGCCGTTGAGCGAGTCCAGCGCACCGGTCGGCTCGTCGGCGAAGACGACCTTCGGCTCAGCCACCAGCGCCCTCGCGACGGCGACCCGCTGCCCCTGGCCACCGGACACGTCGCCGGGCCGTTTGCCGTCGATGTCGTCGACCTCGAGCCGACCGAGCCAGATCCGAGCGGCGTGCTCGGCAACGGACCGTTTGTGGCCAGCAAGGCGGAGCGGTAGGGCCACGTTCTCCAGGCAGGTCAGCTCGGGCACGAGCTGGCCGAACTGGAAGACGAACCCGAAGTCCGAACGCCGCAACGCACTGCGGCGGGTATCGGACATTGCGCCGATGTCAGCACCGCCGTACATGACTTGGCCGCCGTCCGGCCGCACGATGCCGGCAAGGCAGTGCAGCAGCGTGGACTTGCCGGATCCGGACGGCCCCATCACCGCGACCACCTCACCCGGCCACACCGAGAGGCTGGCCGCGATCAAGGCAGGCGTCGGCCCGAACGACTTCGTCAGTCCGACCCCGGCCAGCAACGGCGGCTCGGCCCGCGGGTCGACGGACTCCGAACCGTAGGTAGCCCCGGTCATGACTTCACCTTTCCTGCCAGGTCGTCCAGGCGCGCCGTGGTCAGTTCCAGCCACCGCAGGTCGGCTTCCAGGTGGAACAGGGCGTGGTCGCAGATCAGCGCGTCGGCCAGGTCGCCGATGGCCTTGCGGCGGGTCAGCTCGCGCATGGCCCGCAGGTGTTCGGCTCGTTGCACGTCCAGGACGTCCACCGCACTGCGGCCGGAGAGTAAGGCGAGCACGACCTTCGTGTAGAGGACGTTGTGCAGGTACGGCTCCGGCGGTTCCGCGGTGTGCAGCCACTGCGCGACGTCGGTCACGCCCGCGTCGGTGATGGCGTACCGCTTGCGGTCCGGACCGTCGCCCGCTTCGACGCCGGTGACCTCGACCAGCCCGTTGCGCAGTAACCGGGACAGCGTCGAGTACACCTGGCCATAGGGCAGCGGCCGGTCCTGGCCGAAGCGTTCGTCGTACGCCCGCTTGAGGTCGTAGCCGTGGCTGGGGCCGCCCTCGAGCAGCCCCAGCAGCGTGTGTCCGATTGACATGCGACCCACTATACACACGACGTATACATCGTGTGTATAGATGTCCGGAAGCTGGTTTGCCCAGGTCAGCAGGCGCAGAGCAGAACGGGTGGCCGGCGGGGCTGGCGTCGGAGAGATCGAGCGGGTCGGGCCAGGTGGGCGGTTGGTAGTCCGGCGCCGGCCTGGAACTCGATCACCGTGCCACCAGCCGTGCCCAGCCGATCCCGTTGACCGGTGCGGGCGCCGAGCGGTCCAGGACACCGAACCCATCTGACCAGTGGCGATGCGCCCGTCGACCAACCTCCGTACCTGGTGTTACTACTTCACCGGTTACTAACCGGCGAAAACTTTATGGCGGTTGGCCGACACTGGCAAGACCGCATTCCCTACAGTGGAGTGGTGACTGGTCTGGTGACTGGTGTGCGGATCGACCCAGAACTGGCATGGGACGAGAATCCGGGCGCGCACGACCACGACGTGGAACTGGTACTGGCCTTCCTGAACACGATCGACGTGCAGCAGGACACCGATGTGCTGGCCAACGCCGGCCGCTGGCGGGACTGGGCATCCGGTCTCGACCTCGGGCCGCCGCCGGCGGACGATCGGGCGAACGGGCTGGTCGAGCAGGTCAGAGTGGCGCGCGACGCGCTGCGGGCCGCTGTCATGGACGGCCGAGATCCCGGCGGGGCCCGGTTCGCCGCGGGCCCCGCCGGGATCGTCCGGGTCGAGCTGCTCGGTGGCGTGCCGATCCTGGTCGCCGGTGATCCGCTGGGCGCCGTGCTGGCCGCGTCCGCCCGGCTCGCCGTGCTCGGGGACTGGGACCGGGTCAAGATCTGCCCCGCGGACGACTGCCGCTGGGCGTTCTTCGACCACTCCCGCAACCGGTCACGGACCTGGTGCTCGATGCGCGTGTGCGGCAACCGCACCAAGGCCCGCAACTGGCGGGAACGGGCCCGGCTACGACCGACGTGACGCCGATCAGTTGATCAGACGACCGGTTGATCAGGCGGTCAGCGCCGACTTCGCCTGCCACTGCTGCCAGGTGAAGGTCCAGTCGTAGTAGTCACCGTCGGACGCGCCGAGCTGGATGGTCGTTCCGGTGATCTCCACCGGGTCGCCGACCAGCACCGAGTTGTAGTAGGCGATGGCGTTCGTGTTGGACAGGTTCACGCAGCCGTGTGACACGTTGACCTTGCCCTGCTGGGCCACCGACCACGGCGCGGCGTGGATGAACTCGCCGTTGTTGGAGATCCGGACCGCCCAGTGCACCTCGAGGTTGAAGTAGTGGTATTTCGGGTTGGTCATGAAGACGGTCTGGCTGCGGGCCATCACCACGTGGATCCCCGAGTGGGTGACGCGGCCGGGGTCGGAGTCCAGGCCGAAGCTGGCCGGGAAGTCGGCCGTCTGCACGCCGTTGGTGAGCACGATCATGCGGTGGGTCTGGGTGTTCGCCCGCACGACCTGGGAGCGGCCGATGGTGAAGTCCGCCGACACGTCGGCCTTGCCGTAGACACCCGGCGCGAACGCCACCCCGTACAGGTTGGCCTTGACGCTGACCTGGGTGCCCGGCTGGTAGTAGCTCTCCGGCCGCCAGTGCACCGTCTTGTCGTTCAGCCACGCCCAAGTGCCGGTGGTGGGCGTCGACGTGGTCACGGTGAGGGCGTTCTGCACCGCGGTCTCGTCGGTCACCGGAGCGCTGAACGTGAGCGCGATCGGTATCGCGATGCCGTAGGTCTGGCCGTCACCGACGTTGAGCTGGCCGCTGATCTGCTTGGCCGGGGCGACGGTGGCGAACGAGCCGGCGATCGGCACGGTCTTGCCGTCCTGTCCGACCGCGGAGCCGGACCACGTGTAGGACTTGCCGTAGCCGAGCTCCTCGGTGGCGGTCCAGGTGCGCTTGTCGGCGGAGAGCTGGCCGGTGACGACGGTGCCGGCCGCATTGGTCAGCGTGACGGCCGAGATCGTGCCGTTGGCCACCGATGCCGCGATGATCCCGCCGGGGCTGGCGCTCTGCGCACCGGCCGCCGGCTGCGTGCTCACGGTGGCCGGCTTCTTGACTGCGGGCGCGGGCGGTTGCGCCTGGCCGTGCGCCGGCTGGGGGTGGGTGTTCGCACTCGTGGTCGCGCCGTTGGCGGCTGTGCAGCCGGCCAGCGCGGCACCCACAAGCGTGATGCCGAGTAGAGCGGTGGTCAGTCGCCTCGCCGCTCGAACCCGGCCCCGCCGGTCGCCGTGCATATCACCCTCCCGGAAACGTTCCTGGTCCAGCTTGCCTGTGACTACCATCACGTCACGGTCCGCGCACGGTCGGTTTCCGCGTGCGAGATGAACCAGCCACAGGGTATCGGCCGATGACGGTCTCGGGGAGTGTGCGCTGCCGCTACCGACCGTCGATATTTGCCGCCATGTCCACAGTTAACCGATATGGGGCAAGGATGCTCGATGGTAGTGCGAGCGCAATCAACCGACTACGCTGAGCCGGCAGGCCGTGGTTCTTCGTGTTCGTGGTCTCACGCTCGCGGAACGATGTGCGGGCGTTCTGTCCTTCTCGGCGGAGATCGTGGAACGGCCCCGGAACGGCCGGGGACTGCACGGCGCAGTCCCGAGCTGATCCTGCGAGGAGGCAGGCGTGGCAGAGGGCACCGTCAAGTGGTTCAGCGCTGAAAAGGGCTACGGCTTCATTCAGCGCGAAGACGGCGGACCGGATGTATTCGTGCATTACTCCGAAATCGAGGGCTCGGGCTACCGCAGCCTGGAGGAGAACCAGAAGGTCGAGTTCGAGGTAGGCCAGGGGACGAAGGGTCCCCAGGCACAGAAAGTCCGGCCAATGTGACATAGGCGGCGAAACTCGACGGGCCCCACTCGCAACGAGCGGGGCCCGTGCCATGTCTCGGGTTTGTGATGCTCGGGGCTTGTGATGCTCGGGGTGCCGTGCTCGGGATGGCTAGTCGGGCCAGGCCGGCGTGTCACGGTAGCCACCCGCGGCGGCACCGACGCGGGCGGCGCGCTGCTCGGCTTCCCAGCCGAGGCGCTGCATCACCCACTCCTGCGCCAGGGCCTGCGGGGAGGTACCAGTGGCCGCGGCCAGCTCACGCAGTTGCTCGTTCGCGGAGAGCTGGAGACGCAGTTGGTAGACCTGGGCATTGCCGAACCGGCGACCGGTGCCGGTGGTCTCGACGTCAGTTTCCGGGGCCAGTGCGGCGAGGTAGTCCTCGAGCTCGCGGCCCGGTGCCTGCGGGTCTTCTTCGAGCGTGACGGGGCGGTGTCTACCGGTCTTCGTCCGTCCAAGAGGTGGCATCTGCACGGCGACACGATAACGGTTCGATTGCGGGGTTGCGCCAGAGGTGTGTTCTGTCCCACTCGCCCGTGTCGAAAACCCGGTTTCGCACTCTGCGCTGTCTCACTACGCTTAAGCGGGCGCGACATCTACCCCAAGACGTGGAGAGCCCCCGCGCCAGGGGGAGGAACGCGGGGGCTGGAGGGGATCTCCACAGGCGCTGACCGGGGGTGTGTCAGCTACTGAATTGTGACACGCGATCATGTCGCCACGCGAGTGGTTGAGCGTAGAAATTTGTTGGCATCGTTCATCGCCGGTTGGCGCGATCGTGACCAAATCGCCCGTTCAGGGCCGATCCGCCGGTGCCGTGGCCACTCGCAGTCCACTCTCCGGCCACGTCGGGCCGGTTCGGAAAAGTGAGCGGTGACAGTCAGATCGCATCAGAGCCGGCCAACTGGTAACCGGCCTCGGTGACGGCCGCCGCGACTTCTCCCGTGCTCAGTTCGCGGCCGCTCGTGACGATCACCGTGCCGGCGGACAGTTCGACGTCGACCCCGGTAACGCCGGGCAGCGCGGTGAGCTCCTCGGTGACGGAGGCGACGCAGTGCGCGCAGGTCATGCCGGTGACCGTGAAAGTGGCCGAGTGCGGCGCCATCAGCGGGTTTCCTCTCGATTCGGCTAGATGTGGCCGAGATAGTACCCATAGGGGGTAGGGGTAAACCGTGGCAAACATCTCACCTGACCGGGTAGCGCTTCGGTGACCGTCAACAGCGTGGTGAGGACGGGTGTCGGAGGACACTCTCGCAGGTCCGGTCACTGTCCGTGCCCTTGAATCACCCCACGGGAGGCTGCGGACGTGGTCATCAGTCGCTAGCCTCGCGAGAAACCGGAGCCGGGGAGGCAGCCATGAGCGGAACCCTCGATATTCGGAAGCTGTTGTGGCAGGACGACGACTCGCTGCCGCGGCACTCCGCCGACCTGCCAACACAACGCACCGGCGAACCGGGACGGATCTCGGCCGACCAGGTGCGGAGGGCGCGGCTGGCCGTGGCCAGGAACGCCCATGACGCCGAGGACTGCCGGCAGCTACTGGACATGCTGGGCCTGGTCCCCGACGACGACGGCACACCCCCGGTGCGTCGCTAGCTCGTTTCGGGTTGTGATACTCGCCACATCAGACACCGAGCATGGTGTCGGATGTGGCGAGCCGTTTCGGACAGTGACTGACCTGGTGTTTCGTTGTCAGCGATACGGACGGGTAACCCGTTTTGGAGGACCCCCACCCCGTGCCCTATGCTTGCCATGCTCCCAACGACAGTTGTTGGAACACGGTCGGTCGGTACGCCAGCCGGTCGGGCTCCCATCGTCTAGTGGCCTAGGACGCCGCCCTTTCAAGGCGGTAGCACGGGTTCGAACCCCGTTGGGAGCACGGCAAGACAAGTATGAAGCAAGGCCCAGTGGCGCAGTTGGTTAGCGCGTCGCCCTGTCACGGCGAAGGTCGCGGGTTCGAGTCCCGTCTGGGTCGCCACAAACGGCCGGCCACATCCTGGCCGGCACGTCCCGGCCAGGTAGCTCAGTTGGTATGAGCGTCCGCCTGAAAAGCGGAAGGTCGCCGGTTCGACCCCGGCCCTGGCCACCCTCTCATTGCTGGGTTCCCCGCAGGTCAGCGCACTATGACGCGATCTTGCACTTCTCCATGATGACCCGTGGTTGACCGCTGTTGACCTTCCCTGGCCGGTGCTTGGGGCACGCGGGGGGCACGGCAGCGGAGTGGCTGTGCTGTGCCGTCCTCGCCCAACCACAGCCACGATCATGCGGAGAAGGACCTCGAACCAGCCGCGCCGTTCGCCACGTTCGGACTGCGCCGTAGCCGGCCGGCGAGCCGTCGCGCTCGGCCGCCAGGTGATCAACTCGGCGACGGTCCACAAGCTGAACTGGTTCGGGCTGACTCGCCGATCGATCCGCGCCATGGGTGCCTCCTGCCGGCTGGGGTGGAGGACGGTCCGGATTGGTGCCGTCTCTCCCTCGCCCTGGCCCCAGTTAGCACCGGGTCGTCGGGGTCAAGGGTGGAGCGAAGCGACATCGCGGAGCTTGCGGAGCGACGCCG
>DATBDL010000360.1:0-1734 GCA_036269975.1 Pseudonocardiaceae bacterium
CGCCACCACCGAGAACCAGAGCAACATTGTGAACCATAGGTTTCGCCTTCCAGGAGTGCCTTGTTGTCGAGGCGCTCCCGGCGATACCTACGTCAACCGCCCGACCGTGACCGGAAGGGAGAGCACCCACATCGATACAGCGTTCATGGGTCTCACCTCCTCGCGATGTCACGGTTTCCCACACGCTATCAACCCGAACGTCGTCCCGCCCCACCGTTTTCCTGCCACCAACTTTGGCGCACCTGCCGCCGACAGCGCACTCCGTCCACCCTGGACGGCCAGTGGTCGACGCCGGTTGGGCGCATGTGGTAGTTCAGCGAAGCCTGCCTGCGTTGCGGCGTGGTCGCGAGCACAGCGTCCGAAGCCGACCAAGCTCTCGCGGCTGCCAGGTTTGGCCGCGATGGTGGAGGAGAAACTGGAACGGCGGTGGTCGCCACAGCGGATCTCAGGGTGGCCGCAACGCCGGAAAGGAGAGTACCCACTCCCTTCCATTTCCAACTTATAGCGCACCGGGGGGCTTGCGGCAAGACCCGGGTTGTGCCGCAGAATCGCCCGGCCGAGGCCAGAACCTGCGGAAATGGGAGTCGCTAAATGCGCGTGGTGTTGTCGACGTATGGGTCGCGGGGGGACGTCGAGCCGCTGGTGGCGCTCGCGGTGCAGTTGCGGGCACTCGGCGCGGAGGTGCGGGTGTGCGCGCCGCCGGACGAGGAGTTCGCTGAGCTGCTGGCCGGTGTCGGCGTGCCGCTGGTGCCGGTCTGGCAGTCGGCGCGCGCGCTGACGACTGCGGCGCCGCCGCCGTCGTCGCTGCCCCAGCGCGCGGCCGAGGTGATCGCCGCACAGTTCGACGCGGTCACCGCGGCGGCCGAGGGATGTGACGCGCTGGTGGCGACCGGCATGATGCCTGCTGCGGCGGGCGCGCTGTCGGTGGCCGAGAAGCTGGGCATCCACTCCGTGTCCGTGACCTTCCAGCAGCTCACCCTGCCGTCGCCGCACCACCCGCCGCTGGCGTATCCGGGCAGGCCGTTCCCGCCGGAGGTGACCGACAACCGGGTGCTGTGGGACCTGGATGCCCAGAGCATCAACGTGCTGTTCGGCGAGGCGCTCAACACGAACCGGGCGTCGGTCGGCCTGCCGCCGGTGGACGACGTCCGCGACTACGTCTACGGCGACCAGCCGTGGCTGGCGACGGACCCGACCCTGGACCCGTGGCTGGAGCCGACGGACCTCGACGTCGTACAGACCGGCGCGTGGATCCTGCCCGACGTTCGCCCACTGCCGGACGACCTGGAAACGTTCCTGGACGCCGGCCCACCACCGGTGTTCGTGGGCTTCGGCAGCATGCCCATGCACACATCGGCGGACGTCGCCCAGGTGGCCATCGAGGCGATCCGAGCGCAAGGCCGCCGCGCAGTCGTCCGGCGCGGCTGGGCCGACCTGGCCGTGATCGACGGCCGTGACGACTGCTTCGTCGTCGGCGAGGTCAACCAGCAGGCACTGTTCGCCCGGGTGGCCGCCGTCGTGCACCACGGCGGCGCGGGCACCACGACGACGGCCACCCGAGCAGGCGCGCCTCAGGTGGTGGTACCCCAGGCGACGGACCAGCCGTACTGGGCCGGCCGTGTGGCCGAGTTGGGTATCGGTGCGGCACACGATGGTGCTACGCCGACCGTCGGCTCCCTGTCCGCGGCGCTCGCCACGGCCCTGGACCCCGAGACTCGAACACGAGCCCGCGCC
>DATBDL010000361.1:0-52925 GCA_036269975.1 Pseudonocardiaceae bacterium
CGTCGACCTGGACGTGCCGGCGGGCTGCGTACTCGGGATGCTCGGCCCGAACGGGTCCGGCAAGACCACCACCATCCGGATGCTGTTGGGGCTGGTCCGGCCGACAGAGGGCGAGGTGCGGCTGCTGGGACACGAGATGCCGGACGGCGCCGCACATGCGCTGCCCAGGGTCGGCGCGCTGGTCGAAGGCCCCGGCTTCCACCCGTACCTGTCCGGCACGGACAACCTGCGCCGGGTCGCGGCGGCCGAACCGCTGCTGCCGACGAGGGCGATCAACGGCGCCGTCGCGGACGCGCTGGAACGGGTCGGCCTCACCGAAGCGCGCGCTCGCAGATACCGGGCGTACTCGCTGGGCATGAAGCAGCGGCTCGGCCTCGCCGCCGCGCTGCTGGTGCCGCGTGATTTGGTGATCCTGGACGAGCCGACCAACGGCCTCGACCCGGCCGGCACACGGGAGATCCGCCGCGTCATCGCCGAACTGCACGCCGCCGGCACCACGGTACTGGTCTCGTCGCACCTACTGTCCGAAGTGGAGGCCACCTGCACGCACGTCGCCGTGCTGCACAAGGGAAACGTGGTCGCCCAGGGCGAGCTGGCACCGTTGCTGGAAGCCGGCAACCCGACCCTGCTGGTCAGCACCCCCGCCCACACCGAGGCGGTGGAAGCGTTGCGGGACAACCGGATCGGCGTCCGGGTCGTCGCCGACGGCCTGCTCGTCGACCTGGCGGGCACCTCGGCCCCCGCGGTCGTGGAAACGCTGGTCCGGGCCGGCGTCCCGGTGCACGAGGTCCGGCGGCAGCGGGCCGACCTGGAGGAACTGTTCGCGCGGCTGACCGAGGGCACGACCGACACGTCGACGGAGCTTTCGGATTCGGAGGGGACCCGATGACCGCCGCCACGATGACCACAGCGCCCGCCGTGCCGTTCCGCGGCGCGGCGACCCACGCCCCGATGGGCCGGCTGCTGCGATCCGAGCTGTCCGTGGTGTTCCGGCGGCCGAGGACGTGGATCGCGTTGGTGCTGCTCGCGTTCGTGCCGATCGTGATCGCGATCGGCGTCCTGATCGGCAACGGCCCACGCGGCGGCGACGGCGGGCCGGTCATCGGCAACCTGGTCGGCAACGGTCTCGTGCTGCCGGTCGTCGCGCTGACGGTGACGCTGGCCGTGCTGTTGCCGCTGGTCGGCGCGATGTGGTCGGCGGACGCACTGGCCGGCGAGTCGTCGCACGGCACGCTGCGGGCGCTGCTGGTGGCACCGGTCGGCCGGGTGCGGCTGCTGGTGGTCAAGTCGTTCGGGGTGGCCGTCGCGGTGTTGGCGGCGTCGGCGCTGATCGCGGTCGTCGGCATGATCACCGGCCTGGTGCTGATCGGCTCGCACGGCATGATCACGCTGGACGGTTCGACACTGGGCTTCGGCGACGCGGTGCTGCGGGTGGGTATCGCGGCCGGTTGGGTGGCCATCCAGGTGTGGGCGGTGTGCGCGGTGGCCCTCGCGGTCTCGGCGTGCACGGATCACCCGATGGTGGTGATGGCGGCGACGCTGGCCGGCGCGATCGTGTTCGGCGTGCTGTCGTCCATCCCGTCGCTGGCCTGGTTGCAGCCCTACCTGCTGACCAACTCGTGGACGTCACTGGTGGACGTCCTGCGCGACCCGATGCCCACCGACGGCCTGATCCACGGCATGGCGGTCGCCGCCTGCTACGGCCTGATCTTCTGGTCGCTGGCGCTGGTGCGGATGATCACCAAGGACGGCTGAACGGGGCCAGAATGGTCCCATGAGCGAACGAATCGACGACGCGGCGATCGACCAGGGACTCGCCGGCCTGACCGGTTGGAGCCGGGACGGCGACTCCCTGGTCCGCACGGTGGAACTGGACGACTTCCCGCAGGCGATCACCGTGGTGGGCCAGGTCGGTGAGCTGGCCGAACGGGCCGACCACCACCCGGACATCGACATCCGCTGGCGCACCCTGACGTTCCGGTGCAGCACCCACTCGGCCGGCGGCATCACCGCCAAGGACCTGGCCCTGGCCGGCGAGATCAACGCGACGATCGACGCAGTCCGGGCTTAGCCCGCTGTCGCGTCGGCTGTCGTGGCCTCGGCGGTCGCCGGCACGATCGGTGCCGCGACCCGCCGGGGCTGGTGCAGCGCGACCCCGATGGCCAGCAGCGTCAGCAGGCCGCAGGCCGGGTAGGCCCAGCCCAGCAGCGAGGCGTACCAGGGCCGGGAGATGACCCAGATCGAGCTCTGTAGGACGAGCAGGAACGAGATCACGAAGCTGAACACGGCGACCAGCCACGACACGGCCGTGATCATGACGAGCCTGCTACCAGCCGCGCGCCCGTAGACCAGCCAGAGCACGGCCGGCACCATCCAGACCCAGTGGTGGCTCCACGAGATCGGCGACACGAGCAACGTGAAGAACTGCACCGACACGACGCCGGCCAGCACGTCACCCGCCCGGACCGAAGCCCGCAACGCGAAGAACAGCAGCACGGCGGCCACGGCGACCCCGGCCAGCCAGATCGGCCCCGACCCCACGTCGTAGCCGAACGTCCGCGACAGCGCGGCCCGCAGCGACTGGTTGATCGCGGAGCCCACCGGCCCGATCCGGTTCGCCTGCTCGACCAGGTGGAACCAGTACAGGCTGGACTGGGTGGGCGAGACCACCCAAGCGATGCCCACCGTCAGCGCGAACGCGACGGCCGACCAGATCGCGGCGGCCCACCGCCGATGGGCCAGGAAGTAGAGACCGGACAGCGCGGGTGTGAGCTTGATCCCAGCGGTCAGGCCCACGCTCAGCCCGGACAGCACCGGACGCGTGCTGACCATGCCGGCCAGCACGACGGCCGCCAGCAACAGGTTGACCTGGCCGTAGTTCAGCGTGGTCCGGACCGGTTCGGTCCAGATGGCCAGCGCGGTGGCGAACATGGCGCGCCGCCGCCAGACGTCATCGGTGATCGCAGCGCCACGGTCCTTGGCGATCAGCTTCATGGAGAGGCGAACGAGCCACCACAGGCAGGCGACGGACAGGATCTGCCAGAGCCACCGCACCGCCACCCAGGGCAACCAGGACAACGGGATGAAGACGATGGCGGCGAACGGTGGGTAGGTGAACGGGAGGGCGAACTGGCCGGAGTACTCGGTCAGGTGCCAGTTGTAGAGCGTGCCCTTGAGGAAGGTGGGAGAGCCGTCCCGGTAGACCATCAGATCGATCATGGTCATCTTCGTCTGGGTGAGCACCAGCGCGAAGTGGACCAGGATGGACGCACCCAGCAGCCAAGGAGCCACGGTCAGTATCCGGGCCTCGATGGCGCGCACCTTCACGAATCCGCTCCCCCGTCTTCGGCAGTCTCAAGTCCACGGTAACCGTCTGGTTGGTTTCCCATTTCCGCAGCCAGACCAAACTACCCGGCGTCACCCGAACCGATGGCACCCCCTGTGACCTGGCCTACTCCGAGGCCACCCCGTGCGACAGGCCCGTCGATCCGCACCCGCCCGCAGCCTCTGATGTCTCACACGTTGAAGCGGAACTCGACCACGTCGCCGTCCGCCATCAGGTAGTCCTTGCCCTCCATGCGGACCTTGCCGGCGGCCCGAGCGGCGGCCATCGACCCGGCGGCCACGAGATCGTCGTACGACACGATCTCGGCCTTGATGAACCCGCGCTCGAAGTCGGTGTGAATCACCCCGGCGGCCTGCGGCGCGGTCGAGCCGGCCTTGATGGTCCAGGCGCGCGACTCCTTGGGCCCCGCCGTGAGGTAGGTCTGTAGCCCCAGCGTGTGGAACCCGCTACGGGCCAACGCATACAGTCCCGGCTCCGGCTGCCCGATCGACTCGAGCAACTCACGAGTGGACTCGTCGTCGAGTTCGAGCAGTTCGGCTTCGACCTTGGCGTCCAGGAAGACGGCGTCACCAGGCGCGACGAGCTCACGCAACTCCTTGCGCTTCGCCTCGTCAGTCAGAACGGTCTCATCCGAGTTGAACACGTAGAGGAACGGCTTGGCTGTGAGAAGGCTCAACTCCCGCAACGAAGCGATGTCCACTTCGGACTGAGCGGAGAACAGCGTGCGCCCGCCGTCGAGGACGGAACGCGCGAGCTGGGCGTTCTCCAGCGCCGGCCGGGCCTCCTTACGCGTGCGCGCCTCCTTCTCCAGCCGGGGGAGCGCCTTGTCCAACGTCTGGAGGTCGGCCAGGATCAGTTCGGTATTGATGGTGTCGATATCGCTGGCGGGATCGACGTTCCCGTCCACGTGTACCACGTCCGGGTCGTCGAACACCCGGATGACCTGGCAGATGGCGTTGGCCTCGCGAATGTTGGCAAGGAACTGGTTCCCCATGCCAGCACCCTCGGAGGCGCCTTTCACGATGCCGGCGATATCCACGAACGACACGACAGCGGGCACGATCCGCTGCGAGTCAAACATCCGAGCGAGCACGTCAAGACGTTCGTCCGGCAGCGGCACAACACCCACATTGGGCTCGATGGTGGCGAACGGGTAGTTCGCGGCCAACACATCGTTCCGGGTAAGGGCATTGAACAAGGTCGACTTACCAACATTGGGCAACCCGACGATGCCCAGAGTCAGGCTCACGCCCCCACCTCACTGACGCTCAACGGCACCGCAACAGCACCCACCGGCTCACTCACAACCGCCAAGTCTAGTTCCCGCACCACCCCCACCCACGGTCACCACCACTACCACGCACCCACCACCCGCCGACCGCTGTCCGCTCGCGGCCGACCTACGCCGTTCCCGCTCCCAGGTCGCTACCCACCCGCATCCCAGCCCGCCCCAGGTCGCCACCCACCCGCGTCCCAGCCCACCCGGCCGTCGTGTCTGATTCCCGCCAGCCGCTGTCCGACCGGGCTGGCAACATCGTCCACATGGCCCACCACCCCGTGGCAGCACAACCGTCCACGACAAGATCAACCCCGCCAGCGCCGCCACGCCGGTCAATCATGCCCTCGTCAGTAACGCCGCCAGCAGCTCACGGCACACCAGCCCGCCAGCGGACCACCGCCGTCGACCGAAATGTCGACAAGTCGACTGCCATCACGATCCGGCCGCGCCGCCTCGACCCCGAGCAGTCGTATCGAGCGGTGGCCGGCAGGGACAGCCGGTTCGACGGGTGGTTCATCGTCGCGGTGCGGACCACCGGCATCTACTGCCGGCCGTCGTGCCCCGCCACCACGCCCAAGCGGCCCAACGTCGAGTTCTTCCCGACCGCGGCCGCTGCTCAGGGCGCCGGGTATCGAGCCTGCCGACGCTGTCTGCCCGACGCGGTGCCCGGATCACCGGAGTGGAACCTGCGGGCCGACCTCGCCAGCCGAGCGATGCGCCTCATCGCCGACGGCGTCGTGGAACGGGACGGCGTGCCGGGCCTCGCCACCCGGCTGAACTATTCGGAACGCCATCTCACCCGCGTCCTGACCGCCGAACTCGGCGCGGGCCCACTCGCCCTGGCCAGAGCCCACCGCGCGCAGGACGCACGCCTGCTGATCGAGACGACCACGCTCCCGTTAGGCGACATCGCGTTCGCCGCCGGATTCGCCAGTGTCCGCCAGTTCAACGACACGATCCGCGCGGTCTTCGCGGCGACCCCGTCCGAGCTCCGAGGCTGGGCCGCCCGACGGATGCCCCGCCAGGCCCCAGGCCGAATCACGATCCGGCTGGCATACCGGCCGCCGCTGGACGCCGCTGGTCTGTTGGCCTTCCTGGCCGCCCGGTCGATCCCCGGCGTCGAAGCGGCGGACGCGCACCACTACGCCCGAACACTCCGACTCGCGCACGGCACCGGCACGGCAGATCTAACGCCATGCGAAGGCCACGTGGCGTGCACCCTGCGCCTGGACGACCTGCGTGACCTCGGCAGCGCCGTAGCGAGGTTGCGTCGGCTGTTCGACCTGGACGCCGACCCCAAGGCGGTCGACGACCTGCTCGGCTCCGACCCGGCGCTGAGCGAATCGGTCGCAGCCGTGCCCGGCATCCGGGTACCGGGCTGCGTCGACGGCGACGAGATCGTGCTCCGCGCCCTGCTCGGCCAGCAGGTGACGGTAGCGGCGGCCCGAACAGCCCTGACCCGCCTCACGGCAGCACTGGGCGAGCCCCTACCCACCGCCGACGACGACCTGACAACCCTGTTTCCCACAGCAGCGGCCGTAGCCGAACACGGCGCCGAAGTGCTGACAGGTCCACGACGGCGAATCGACACGGTCCGGCGTGTCAGCGCCGCACTGGCCGAAGGCACGCTAGCCGTACACGTGGGCCGGGACACCGACGAGTTACGCGCGGATCTGGAGGAGCAGCCCGGCATCGGGCCGTGGACCGCCAGCTATGTGCTGGTACGGGTGCTCGGCGCCCCCGACGTGTTACTCACATCGGACGTCGCACTCCGACGTGGCGCCGAGGCACTGGGGTTGCCCAGTAACCAGGACGATCTGACCGCACGATCGCGGGCATGGCGCCCATGGCGGTCGTACGCCGGTATGCATTTGTGGCGCGCGGCAGCGACCGCGCCGACAAGGAGGACAGCGTGACGGTTCTGACATCGGTGGCGCCCGCGGCGTGCACCGTGGACACCCCCGCCGGCCCGTTCACCACGGTGGTGGCGAACGACGGCGCCGTACTGGCCGCAGGATGGACGGCCGACATCGCCGAACTGCGCCCGCAGGTCGCGGCCGCCCTGTGGCCGGACGACCTGGTCACGCGCCCCGACCTGGGCGCGGTGACGAAGGCCGTCCTCGCCTACCACGCCGGTGACATGGACGCGATAGACGAAATCGAAGTACGCCAACGCTCCGGCGAGTTCCGCGAACACGCCTGGCGCGTACTGCGTACCGTCCCACCCGGCAAGCCGATCAGCTACACCGACTGCGCCGTCCTGGCCGGCCGCCCGGCTGCGGTCCGCGCAGCCGCGGCAGCGTGCGCGTACAACGCAGCCGCGCTGTTCGTCCCATGCCACCGAGTCCTACGCACCGACGGCACCCTAGGCGGCTTCCGCTGGGGCCTGAAAGTCAAGCGGTGGCTACTCGACCACGAGAACACCACACGCTGACACGCGAGCCCACAGCCGCATCCGCCGCCAAACCCAGTACCCAGGCACAAGCCGCCAGCCGGGCGCAAGCCAGAACGCCAGCCTGCCCAGCCAACCGGTTAGCAAGGTCCACCGCTGAGCCACCAAGCGGAGCGGTCAGCGGCCAAGCGACGAGGCCAACTGCCGAGCCAAACCAGGCGGCAAGGCAGGCGGCAAGGCAGGCGGCTGGCCTGCCGCCAGTAGGCCAGCCGCCAACATCCTGCCGACCGGTACCCGGTTCCTGGCGACCGCCGCCACACCAACCACCAGCCACACCACAACCGTGGCAGCCCAAGGCGGCCATACCGGCTGATGCCGGACCGATCGGGCCAGGACGATGTTGTGCCATTCGGTTCATGTCGACACCGGCCGGCCTCGCCGCTTGGTATCCGACCGACCAACGCCCGGCGACTCCTGACCAACATCCAGCCGACTCACACTCGGCCGACTCACACTCGGTTGGCTAGCGCCAGCCAACCCCAGTGCTTGATCGGTCGCCATGCGCCCGTCCACCGGTCGCCGTCCACAGAAGCCATCCGCTGATACGCGCGTTACAGCGGAGCGGGCTGCTCTGACGAAGACCAACTGGCCTGGTGTCTGCTCGATCGGCGTGGGGCGTACGCCGATCAACCAGCGGTCAGTTCCAACGTGGAGCCGGTGCGGGCCTTCTTTACCCGTAACCGCACTGGGATTCGCTGCCGTAATTCCTCCACATGAGACACGATGCCGACCACGCGCCCGCCGGCGCGTAGCTCGTCCAACGTGTTCATCACCTGATCCAGCGCGTCCGCGTCCAACATGCCGAATCCTTCGTCTACGAACAATGTGTCCAGTAGCGCACCTCCGGTTTCCGTCGCGACGACATCGGCCAAGCCGAGCGCCAACGACAACGATGCGAGGAACGACTCCCCGCCGGACAAGGTCTTCGCCGGCCGGATCTGGCCGGAGTAGTCATCGAGTACGTCAAGGCCAAGACCACCCCGAGTACGCCTCGGGCCGGCGGCGTCGGAGTGCACGAACGAGTACCGGCCCTGGCTCATTTGTTGCAGCCGACAGGTAGCCGCGACAGCGACCTCGGCCAACCGCGCGGCCAGCACGTACGACCGCAATGACATTCGACGGGCGTTCTGGCCACGGCCGTTCACCACGTCCGCCAGTCCGACCAGCCGCTGGTGATCAGCCTCGACTGGCGCCAATTGCCGCCACGCACGGATCAGTCGGTCGGCGAGGTGGCCCACTTCCTGCTCACGTCGCTGGGCCGCACCGAACACGAGGCTGGCCTGCTCGGCCTCGGTCGCCGCCACCACGGCGTGTGCCTCGGCGACGGTGACGTCGACAACGATCGCGGGATCGATGCCCGCCAGTTCTGGTTCGGCCAGTACCGCCTTTGCCGCGGCAGCACGGCATTCGGCCGTTGTCAACCGTTCGGTCAGGCCCGCGATCGTCGGTTCGTCCCGTACGGCAGCCATGGCTGCCGCAGGCTCGGCGAAGCCGGCCTGTTCGGCCGCGGCGACCAGGGCCGCCTCGGCCTCCGTTTGGCGCGTCGCGGCGCCGAGCTGGACCGATCTGGCTTCGGCACAGGCATCGAGAGCATGGACCGCGTCCAACAGGTACGCACGGCGAGCGACTACGTCGGGGAACGAGCCGCTGGCCAGGGCCAACCTTTCAATGCGATCCGCGATCAGTGTGGCGAGCGTCGCGCGGTCGGCGGTGGCCGTTGCCAACTCGCGTTGGGCAACCGACTGGCGACGGTGCAGGGCTTCTGCTTCCTGATCCAGCGCGGTCACCCGCGCACCGCGAGCTGGCAGTAGTTCCGCGCAGGCGCGTACGGTTTCGTATTCGTCGGACAGCGTGGCCAGCTCGCGCGACAGGTTCTCCGCCGTATGGTCCGCCAATCGCTCGCGGAGTGCGGCAAGCCGTTGCTCGGCCTCGACTGCCGCACTGGTCAACTGCTCCCGACGCGCGCCGGTACGCTGTTCGCTCTCGGCAGCGGCTCGCTCGTCGGCCGGACCGATCTGGTCCCCCGTTGGTACGGCCGGTGCCGGATGGGTGGCCGAGCCACAGACGGCACACGGTTGATCGGTGCGTAGATCACCAGCGAGTTCGGCGGCCATGCCGGCCAGCCGACGCTGCCGTAGATCGAGTAGCGCTTCTCTGGCCAACTGATGGTGGTCGATCGCCTCGGTCGCGACGGTTCTGGCGGCCGCCGCCGCGCGCAGCATGCCAGGCAGGCGGAGCGCGTCGCGGTGCAACGCGTCGAGCTCAGCGACTCGATCAGCGAGCCCTGCCACCCGGCCAGCGGCCTGATATCCCTCGTCCAGCGCTGTGCGTGCGGCGATCATCCGCTCTGGCATGCCGGTCAGCAGTTCGGCTACGTGACGGACGGTCTTGCTCGCCGCCAGTTCACGCTCGACCGCGCTCGCAAGCCTGGCCTCGTCGGCTCGCTGACGTTCGGTCTCGGCGACCAGTGGTCGCAGTTCGCCGGCCTCGTCCCGCAGTACACCAGCCCGTTCGCGCAGCGCGGCGACCCCGTCAGCGCCGGGCAACGCGAGCAACTCGGTCCAGCCATCACCGTGCTCTGGCAGGGCTCGGACTGCTCGCTCCTCGGCTCGCCGAGCGGACGCCGATTCCGCCGCTGCCCGTTCGGCGGTCCGATGAGTGGCCAGCACCGGGATCGCCCGGCGCGCCGCAACCACTTCCGCCGCCCATGCCTGTCGTTGCGCTGCGGACTCCGCGAGTTCGGCGAGGGTGGTGCGCGCGGAACGGATCCTGCGGATTCGGTCGGCGAGTGTCAGTTGCCTGCGATGTTCTGCCTCCGTGCGATCCCGTGCCTCGCGCGCCTGCATGTCGAATTTGCCGGACAGCACCGCGTCGTCGGCCAACCGTGCTCGCACGGCGGCCAACCATGCCGAGTCCGGCGCGTCCTCCGGGTTCCCGTCGTCGGTCGGTGGCTCCTCACCGGCTGCCTGGGACACCCTTGCCACCAACTCGCGCACCTGCTGCCGCAACTCCTGCACGGCATGCCCGCGAACCTGCCGGATCTCGCGGAACCATCGCTCCACATCGGCGAATCGCTGTGTGCCGAACAGCCGTTCCAGCAACTGCTCCCGTTCCCCGGTCTCCGAGCGGAGGAATCGGGCGAACTCGCCCTGTGGGAGGAGCACGACCTGGAAGAACTGCTCCGCGGTCATTCCCAACAGCCGCTGCACCGTGCGCGCGACCTCGTCGATTCGGGTCAGCCCATCCGGGCTGTGGCCGCTCGGGGCCGCACCGATCCAGGTCAGCGACGCCCTGGCGCGCTGCACGGTGACGCCGTCACCGGTGCGTTTGACACGCTCGTATTCCGGGCTGCGGATCAGCCGGAGTCGATGGCCCTGCACGGTGAACTCCAGGACCACCTCGGTCGCCGTGTCCGGTTCCGCGTAGTCGCAGCGAAGTCGTTTCACCTCGCCGCGCACGCCGGGCACGGTCCCGAACAAGGCGAACGCGACCGCGTCCAGGACTGTGGTCTTGCCGGCGCCGGTGTCACCGTGCAGCAGGAAGAGACCATCCTGGCCGAGTGCGTCGAAGTCGACCGACTCGTGTCGGGGATACGGGCCGAACGCGGTGAGGTCGAGACGATGCAGCCTCATCGGGTCTCCTCCTTCCCGCGCACAGCGGTGAAAGCCTCAGCGATGAGCGTGCGTTCGGCATCGACCGGCCCGACTCCTCGGCAGTCCGCGACGAAATCGCAGGCGATCTCCTCGTCGTCCCGAATCGCTCCAGAGCTGGGATACGTCAACGGGTCGGCCAGCCGACCGCCGGCGGGCTGCCACTCCATCCGTACGGCGAACGGAAACCGCCGCTGCAGCCGGCGCATCGCGTCGATCGGCCGCACCGGGTCAGTAAGGACGACGAAGAGATACTGGTCCACCAACTCCTCGAGCGCGGGGCGGCCAAGCAGTTCGGCCAACTCTCCCCGCAGGGTGGCCAATCGCCGGGGCACAGGCAACTCAACACGCCGCGCATCGGCCAGTCCGCCGGCATCGAGTTCGACCAGCCAGACTGACTTGTGATGATGTGCCTCGGAGAACGAATACGCCAGGGGACTGCCGGAGTAACGCAGGTGACCGGCCAGTTCCTGCGGTCCGTGCAGGTGGCCGAGGGCGACATAGTCGACGCCGTCGAACACCGATCCGGACACCAGTTCCACACCGCCGCTCGCGATACTCCGTTCGGACTCCGAGCGCTCGCCGCCGGTCACGAACGCATGCGACAGCACAACGGATCGGACGCCGGGCCGACCGGCAAGATCGGTGCGCACGCGATTCATCGCAGCGGTCAGCACGCCCTGATGGCCGGCCGCTGTCGTCACGCCCAGCACATGTCGAGCTGGTTCGGGGTCCAGATAAGGGATGCCGTAGAACGCCACCGAGCCATACCGGTCGTCGAGCAGTACCGGCCGGCCCACATCGGCGATCCGGGTACGGAGATGCAGCCCACCGGCCGCCGCGAATTCGCTGAACGCGCCGAGCCGGGCGGCGGAATCATGGTTGCCAGGGATGACGACGAGTTCGGCGCCGGCCTGCCGGATTCGCGCCAACATCCTGGTGCAGGCGGCAACCGCCTCGCCAGAGGGCACAGCGCGGTCGTACAGGTCACCGGCGACCACGACGACATCGACGCGCTGGTCGACAACGAGGTCGGCCAGCCCGCCGAGCACCGACTCCTGGTCGGTGAGCAGGTCGCGGCCGTGGAACATGCGTCCCACGTGCCAATCGGAGGTGTGCAACACGCGCATGCCACCAACCTAGATCGACTGTCTGACTGCGCGCCGCTGTACAGCCTATTTCTCACTCGAACGTGTGTTCGATAGTGCGAACCGCGCCAAGTCCGACGATGATCGAAGAGGAAGACATCGAACCCGAGGGGGAAGGCCAGAACAATGACCGCAGTGATCGGCACCATCGCCGCAGGACTCGCTTTGTTGTTGGCCGGTGCCGTCGTGCTGTTCTGGCGGCTCTACCAGGACAGCGGTCGGCGCGCCGAGGCTGCGATGGAGATGGTGCGGGCCGAACGGGCCAGAGTGGACCAGCAACAGGCGGCACTTCAGCGTTATCAGGTCGCGTTCGCCTCGATCAGCGGCCGAGGCGAACTGGGCGAGCGGGTTCTGGTGGAAACCGCTCGCGCGTTGGGGCTACGGGAAGGACTGCATTTCACCGTGCAGACCGACCTTGCCGGCGGTGGCACGGTGCGACCGGACATGGTGTTGCTCGTCGGCGGCGGCCGGCGGGTGCCCGTGGACGCCAAGATGAGCATGGTCTGCTGGACCGAGGCGATGGAGACGGACGACGCAGCGGAACGGATCGACGCGTTACGAGTGCACGTGCGCAACATTCGGTCCAGGGCGACGGATCTGGCCGGCAAGGGCTATCAGCGTTGGGCCGACGCCATCTACGGCACGATCATGTTCGTGCCGTCGGATGCGGCCGTCATAGCGGCGCTGGACACCGATCCGGACTTACTTCGCTGGCTGATGGACCGCAGGGTGTTCCTCTGTGGACCGACCGGGTTCGCGGTGCTGGCGTCGGCCGCGTTGTTCGCGGCGACCGACCGCGCTATCGCCGACGACGTGGACCAGGTCCGGATGCAGGCCGCCGAGGCACACCGATGGGCCGGCGGTGCGGTGGACGCGTTCAATCTGTCCAGCACGCACCTCCAGCGGTTCATCGCGGCCCGCCGCCGGGAACTCGACGCGTTGGAGACCTTCCGTGGTTCAGTCCAGCCATTGACCGAGGCAGCGGCCAGCCCGACCCCGCTGGCCGCGATCCGACGTCAGGAAGAAGTAGCCACGGGCAACCCACTGGTCCTCGGAAACGTGTCAAACACGGACGACGCGCCCGCGCTCGGCGACCAACTCACCGGCACCTGACCGCCGACCGGCACACTTGACAGGAGGCGAGCAGGCAACACAAAACGGATGTATAACACATAGATCACGTCGGCTCGCAGGACAGGACACAACTAGGCTTACGAATTGGCTACGGTGTGGACACACAGCCGAGCTTTGCGAGGGCCGCCTTGAACACAGCACCGTCGGTCACCTGGCCGCGCAGCGGTAGCGAGGAGGAATGGTGACCGCTACCAGCGACCGTCGGCGCGGTCCCCAAGTCGGGATCGACGTCGTCGGCTGGGGTCAACGATCGGCGTTCGGTTCCACGCGAGGCTGGCCGTGGTGGGCCGCTGTGCTGCTGGCGCTGGGTCTGTCGATCATCGGTGCGGTCATCGACATGCACTTCTCCGGCAACCTGGCCAAGGTGTTCGACGCGGCTTACTTCATCGGCTGTGTTGGCGCGGTGTGTCTGGTGCGTCGACGCAACGTGTTCGGTCCGATGGTGCAGGCGCCGCTGATCCTGGCGGTGACGGTGCCGGTGGTCGTGCTGGTGACCAAGGGCATGCCGGCCAATCCCGGCATGGCGCCGAAGCTGATCGCCTTGGGTGTGCCACTGGTCACCGGTTTTCCGACCATGGCGATCACCACCGTCGCGACGGTGCTGATCGGCGGGATTCGGTTCTTGGTCCAGCGGAAGCCGGCCAGAGCCGACGGGGCCGAGGAGGGTGCCCGCGGTAGGGGCCGGGGCAGCCGCGACGAAGCCAGGCGACCTGCAGACCGAGCCGATCGTCCGGACCGAGCCGACCGCGCTGATCGGGCTGATCGGGGCGATCGGGGCGACCGCGCTGATCGTGGTGATCGGGCTGATCGGGCTGATCGGGCTGATCGGGCTGATCGGGCTGATCGGGCTGATCGTGGTGACCGGGCTGATCGTGGCGACCGGGCTGATCGTGGTGACCGGGCTGATCGCGACGGCGACGTTGGCGAGCGCGGACGGGCGGGGGCCGGGGGCCGGGCACGTTCGGCTGGAACCGGCCGACCGGGTCAGGACCGCGCGGGTCGGGACAGTCAGGATCGTGCCGCCCGAGACGACCGGAGCGTCCCCAGGGACCGGACCCGGATACAGCCATCGTCGGGTCGAGGCGAGGCAGACCGTGGCGGCCGAGGTGAGAGTCGCAGCAGCCGGGGCGACGCGACGGATCGTGGCGGCCGCGAGGGCGCGGGACGGTCCGGCGCGGACCGCGAACGTGGTCAAGCACCGCGCGGCGGCCAGAACCGCGATCGCGATCGCGACCAACAACAACGCGCCTCACGCCGCGACGACGGCCGCCGCCAGCCCCCCCGCCGCGACGACGACTACTGACCCCAGCCCGACCGGGCCGGCGGCCCGATGCGACCACCCACCAGTGACCCCCGACTGCCCCGTCGACCACCAATAGCCAAGTCGGGCAGCGCGGTGCCACTGCCACCAATAGCGGCGCCGTGCCACTACCAGCAATAACCGCGTGTCGTCCCTGCACCGCCCAACCACCCACCAGCAGCATGCGTCCGCCTGCGCGGCGCACCTAACACCAACAGCCTTGCATCAGGCGGCCCAACGGCCCACAAACCGCCGCCCTGGCTGGGTGACTTGGCGCCAGGCGGTTGCGCGGCAAAGCGTATGGACGTGCCGGACGCAAGTGACTGTCCAGCACGGACCGCCACGACAGTACTCGGCAGCACGAGCTGTCCACGACAGGCTCATTCGCGATGTGCTTGCGGCGCAACGGGTTCGCCGCGTTCACGATGTTGTGGAGCCGGACGAAGTCCGGTCAGGACTCTTGTCGGTCCGCCTCTGTCCCGCCGAGATCCTTACGCAATTCCCTCGGCAGGGCAAACGCGAGCTTCTCGTTCGCCGTCGTGACTTCCTGTACGTCTGACCAACCCCGTTCGGCCAGGTATGCCAGTACTTCCTGTACCAGCAACTCCGGCACCGACGCGCCACTCGTCACGCCGACCGTGTCCGCGTCCGCCAGCCATTCCTCGTTGATCTCGCTCGCGTAGTCGATCAGATGCGCCGACCGTGCGCCGGCCTGTACCGCTACTTCGACCAGACGCTTGGAATTGGACGAGTTCTGCGAGCCGACCACGAGCACGACATCGCACTCCGGCGCCATCGCCTTCACCGCGACCTGGCGATTCTGCGTCGCATAACAGATGTCGTCGCTCGGCGGATTCTGCAGACCGGGGAACCGCTCGCGCAGTTGGTTCACCCGTTCCATGGTCTCGTCCACCGAAAGTGTGGTCTGGGAGAGCCAGATCACCTTCGATGGGTCACGGATATCGACCTTGTCGACGTCCTCCGCTCGATCCACCAACTGAACGTGTGATGGCGCCTCGCCGGTCGTACCGTCGACCTCCTCGTGGCCCTCGTGGCCGATGAGCAGGATGTCGTAGTCGTCGCGGGCGTAGCGCTTCACTTCCTGGTGCACCTTCGTCACCAGTGGACACGTCGCGTCGATGGTGCGCAGTTGGCGGGTGGCCGCCTGTTCGTGCACCGCGGGCGATACGCCGTGTGCGGAGAACACGACCAGCGCACCCGCCGGCACCTCGTCGGTCTCGTCGACGAAGATCGCGCCCCGAGCGGCCAGTCTGTCCACGACGTACCGGTTGTGCACGATCTCCTTCCGGACGTACACCGGCGCGCCGTACATCTCCAGTGCCTTCTCCACGGTCACGACGGCACGGTCGACGCCGGCACAGTAGCCACGAGGTCTGGCCACCAGCACCCGACGTGACCCGTTCTGCTCAACCGGGCGGGAAGCGGTCATGCCTCCAGGGTACGGGCGGCGGCTCGGCCGACCACGGCGCCACGGGTGTCACGCATCACGGGCGACACTCGCACAGTGGGTAACGCTGGGCAGGACCGCCGGTCTGCGGCAGGCTAGACACATGAAGCCACTACCGCTGCCGGTACGGGTCGCGGCCGGTCTCGCGGTGACCGCCGTCGATCGGGCCCGGCACCTGCCCGAGAAGCTGGCCGAGCTGCCGGTCACGATGGTGAGCCAGGCGCTGCAGTTGTCCATGCGCCTGCAACAGCAGATGACCGAGCTGGCGATCAAGGGCGACGGCGCGCTCGCCACGCTACGACCCGTCGAGGAATCGCCGGGGTGGGCGACGTTCGACGAGGACGAGTCCGCGAGCGAGTACGACGCGAGCCCCAGCCGCAACGGGACGCGATCCCGGTTCGAGACCACCCAGTTGGACTCCGACGACATCCCCGAGGAAACCGAGGAACCCGAGGAAACAGCGCCCGGCGACGATCCGTGGGCCACCGAGGAATCAGTCATCCAGCGCGAACTGGACAACGATGAACTGGGCGCCGACGACGAGGAGGAGCCGGACGAGCCACCGATCTCCCTGCCCGGCTACCCGGACCTGACCCTCCCCCAGCTACGTGCCCGGATGCGCAGGCTGAACGTCGACGAGCTGAACGAACTCGTCGACTACGAGCGGTCCCACGACAACCGGCCGGAGTTCGTCGGCATGCTCACCCGTCGCATCGGCACCCTGCGCGCCCAGCAGTGACCGCCGGCCCGACCACCCCGGACGCCGGCCCGGCCACGGACGGCCCGACCAGCGCGGAAGAACCATGGCCGGTACGGACGGTCGCCCGCAAGATCGCGGAGTGGATCAGCCGGCTCGGGTCGATCTGGGTGGAGGGACAGATCACACAGATCTCGGCGCGGCCGGGCACGGCGACGGCGTTCGTGACCCTGCGCGATCCGGCGGCCGACGTGTCGCTCGGGCTGACGTGTTCGACCGGCATGTTGCGCGGCACCGATTCGCCGCTGATCGAGGGCAGCCGCGTGATCGTGCACGGCCGCCCCACCTTCTACCTCAACCGGGGCACGCTGAGCCTGCGCGTCGACGAGATCCGCGCGGTCGGCATCGGCCAACTGCTCGCCCGAATCGAACGGGTACGGCGGTTGCTGGCCGCGGAAGGCATGTTCGACCAGGCACGCAAGCGGCCGCTGCCGTTCCTGCCGCACACGATCGGCCTGATCACCGGGCGCGCGTCGGCCGCGGAGCACGACGTGTTGACGAACGCGTCCGCCAGGTGGCCCGCGGTGCGGTTCCGGGTGGTCAACGTGGCTGTGCAGGGCGTGAACGCGGTGCCGCAGATGCTCACCGCGCTGACCACACTGGACCGTGATCCGGAAGTCGACGTGATCGTCCTGGCCAGGGGCGGCGGCAGCGTCGAGGACCTGCTGCCGTTCTCGGACGAGACGTTGTGTCGCGCGGTCGCAGACTGCCGTACGCCGGTGGTCAGCGCGATCGGCCACGAACAGGACACTCCCCTCACCGACCATGTCGCCGACCTGCGGTGCTCCACTCCCACCGATGCCGGCAAGCGGCTGGTGCCGGACGTCGCCGAGGAAACGCAACGCATCACCGCGATGCGTGATCGGGGCCGGCGCGCCCTGCACGGCTGGGTGGACCGGGAGCGTCGCCTGCTGGACGCGTTGCGCAGCCGACCGGTGCTCGCCGATCCACTGACCCCGTTGCTCCGCCGGACCGAGGAAATCGGATCGCTGCGGGAACGGTCTCGGCGTGCGATGCTAACCGTTCTCACCAGTGAGCACACGGCGCTGAACGCGACCAGGTCTCGCCTGACGACATTGGGCCCGGCAGCAACCCTCGCCAGGGGCTACGCCGTCCTACAGGTGACGGACGACGACGACGTCGAGCGGGTGGTGCGGTCCGTGCGACAGCTCGAACCGGGAACGAAGTTGCGGGTACGGGTCGTTGACGGTGCGGCGTACGCGGCGGTGTCCGCGGTCACGGCCGAACCCGGACCGGCAGCGGACGGATCGTCCGTGGACGCCGGGCCGGAGACCGAGAGCGGGAGATGACCATGCACACGGCAAAGCACGCCGCCCGCGAGCCGGCCTTCCTGCCGTTCACGGTGTCGGCGGCCGGCGCGGCGATCGCGCAGCCGGTCGATCCGCCCGCGCTGGCCCGTGCCCAGGTGGTCCGACGACACGCCGAGGCGGCCGACGAGGCGGCGGCCGACTGCTGGACCGCGCTGCTCGCCGGCTGCAACACGGCGGCCCGGCGGGCGCTGCCGGCCAAGCTGCACGAACTGACCGAGGCGACCTCCCTGTACCTTGGTTCGCACTGCTGGTACGGCGCGGGCTCGCCGCACCGAGGCCGGGTGATCGAGGCCGAGGCGTGGATCATCGAAGCGGTCCGGGATTCCGACGGTGCCGAGTTCGCCGAGGCGTGCGCCGGCTACGACCAGGCGGTCGCGACAGCGCTGGCGAGCGTGCGCGGCCGGACCGGCACGCGCGCTTGATCAGCCAGGCACTCGGTTCTGGCGATCGACAGGGAGGTTCGTTGTCCGGGCAGGAAAAGCGGCAGGCCGCGGTTGCGGGTCTCGACTACGAGACGGCCAGGAACGAACTGGTCGACGTGGTACGGAAACTGGAGGCCGGCGGGCTGTCCCTGGAGGACTCGCTGTCGCTGTGGGAGCGCGGCGAGGCGCTGGCGGCGGTGTGCGAACGCCATCTCGCCGGGGCGCGGGAGCGGGTCGAGTCGGCGCTGGCCAGCGTGGAGTCCGTGGACAAGGCGTAGCTCACGGCCCGGCCGCGGTGACCGGACGACCGCCCAGCGCCGCGACCGCCAGTGTCCGGAACTCGTCGGTGGTGCCGTTGCCCGTGATGAACAGTCGGACCGGCCCGAGGTCCACCACCCAGGACGACTCGCTGCGGACACCGGGATAGACCGTCCACTGTGTACCGTTCACGGTCACCGTTCCCTGTGGTGCGACGGGAACGGCGGAGCCGATGCCGGCGGCCGATCGCACCAGGTCCGGCACGGTGCCGTTGGACTGCGACAACTGCAGGTAGCGGCCGCCGGGCGTGATCCAGCCGACCCGGACGGCCTGGTCGGTGCCGTTGCCGCCGATCGGGTCGACCGAGTCCGAGTTGGCGCGCCAGCCGGCCGGCAGCCGTGGTTCGCGCAGCGGGAACTTCGCCTGGCCGACGGCCGCCTGCAGCTCAGCGGGCACGTCGACCGGCTGCAGGTTGCTCGTGTCGCTGGACGCGCCGCCGGGACTGAACGAGAAGCCCTGGCTGATCGCCGCCAGGATCAACACCCCGACCGCCAGCACGACCATGGACAGCAGCATGTCCCGCATGCCGAGCCGACCGCGCAGCGAACGCCGGGCCGGCTGCTCGGTTTCCGGCTCGGCCTGGCGCTCGGTTTCCGACTCGGTATCGGCGCCTGCGCTCGCGGGGCCGGCGGTCTCGTCGCTCGCGTTGTCACCCACGTGTCCATCCTCCCAGGTGGGCCAGGTCACGTCGGACCGGCCGTCGACGTCGGACGACGGCCGGGGTGGCCCCGATCTGGGAGAATTCCACCGAGCTCACCGACTTGGGAGGCACGGATGGACATCTCGGACCGGGCGACCGGAGCGACGCCGGCCGATGGTCGGCGGCGAGAGGCCCCCGACCGCAACCTGGCGTTGGAGCTGGTACGTGTGACCGAGGCCGCCGCGATGGCCGCCGGCCGGTGGGTCGGGCGCGGCGACAAGATCGGCGGTGACGGCGCAGCGGTGGACGCCATGCGCAAGCTGATCGGCACCGTGTCCATGAACGGCGTCGTCGTCATCGGCGAGGGCGAGAAGGACCAGGCGCCGATGCTGTACAACGGCGAGCAGGTCGGCAACGGCGACGGTCCGTACTGCGACGTCGCGGTGGACCCCATCGACGGCACCACGCTGATGGCCAAGGGCATGCCCAACGCCATCGCCGTACTGGCGGCGACGGAGCGGGGCGCGATGTTCGACCCGTCCGCGGTGTTCTACATGGAGAAGCTGGCGGTCGGCCCCGAGTCGGCCGACGTCGTCGACCTGACCGCCCCGATCGGCGAGAACATCCGCAAGGTCGCCAGGGCCAAGAACAGTGACGTGTCCGACGTCACGGTGTGCATCCTGGACCGGCCGCGACACGAGCAGTTGGTGCGCGACGTCCGGCACGCAGGCGCCCGCATCCAGTTCATCTCCGACGGCGACGTCGCGGGAGCGATCTCGGCGGCGCGGCCGGACACCGGCGTCGACATGCTGGTCGGTATCGGCGGGACACCGGAGGGGATCATCGCGGCGTGCGCGCTCAAGTGCATGGGTGGCGTGATCCAGGCCCGGTTGTGGCCCAAGGACGACGACGAACGGCGTAAGGCGCTGGACGCCGGTCACGACCTCGACCGGGTGCTGCGGACGGACGACCTGGTGAGCGGGGACAACGCGTTCTTCTGCGCGACCGGTATCACCGACGGTGACCTGCTGCGGGGCGTGCGGTACCGCGCTGGCGGCTGCACGACTCAGTCGATCGTGATGCGGTCCAAGTCGGGCACCGTCCGGATGATCGACGGCTTCCATCGGCTCACCAAGCTGCGCGAGTACTCTTCTGTCGATTTCGATCGGGCCGACGCCGGCGACGCCTATCCACCGTTGCCGTAGTTCCCCAGCGGAATCGGATCGTAACCATTTCGGTGATCCGGGGAGGCAACTCGGACTGGTGGAATGGCGTCTAGATCGGTAGTAGTGAGGACCACACCACCAGTACCGTCGCCGATCGTCGACGGTCCCGCTCAGGGGGTACCACGTGCGTATGAAGAAGATCGTGGTCGGGCTGTCGGCGGTGGTCGCCGTGGGGGCGTTGGCGGCGTGTTCGACCGCAGCGGCGAGCACGGCCGACGACCACCCGAAGATAGCCGTCGCGGCGACCACGAGCGGCAAGTCCACTGTGGACACGACGACCACGACGGCACACGCGACGACGGCTCCCACGACCACGAAGAAGGCCACGCCGCCGGTGACCAAGGCGCCAGTGGTCCAGCCGGCGGCGCCGCCGGTGCAGGCGCAGGCGCCCGCCGGCGTGCCGTGTGTCGCGGCGGCCAAGGCGTGTGTCGACCTCGCCACGCGGAAGGCGTGGCTGATCGAGAACGGCCAGGTCGTGCTCGGTCCGGTCAGCATCATGCCGGGTCGGCCGGGCTTCCGTACGCCGGTCGGAACGTTCCACGTGCTGTCCAAGGTGAAGAACTACTGGAGCCACACGTTCAACGCGCCGATGCCGGACGCGGTGTTCTTCTACCCCGGCGTCGCGTTCCACATCGGCAGCCTCGGTGTCTACTCGCACGGGTGCATCCACCTGTCCGCGAGTTCGGCCTCGGTGTTCTTCAAGACCCTGTCGATCGGTGACGAGGTCCAGGTGCTGCGCGGCTGAGCCTGTTCAGCTTGTGTGAAGGGCTGGTGCCCGGTGCCGACACGGCGCCGGGCATCAGTGTTTCCGGACCGTTTGTGGACCTGGCTTCCTGGCCCCGATCGCGCTGACCATCCCCGATCGGGCCGACCACGCCCAGTCCAATTCACAGGCAGCGGTCAGCCAAATCACAGATCCGCAGCGCGGGATTCATCCAATGCAACCTTTCGGCCCGGTTGGGGTTCTACATGATGAGAACTCAGCGAAAGGAGAGCTATGGCGTGACGGAAGCACTGCTCGACCGCGGCCCCGCGACAGGGGCAGTTGGGCCGACCCCCCAACTTCGGCCGGCATGGCAGCCGGCGTAGCAAGACATTGCCAACGGCATGGCAGCCGGCGTAGCAAGACATCGTCGACGGCACTGCGCCAACCGCATGGCCCGCCCACTGTTCGACGAGCCAGGTGGCCGGATCCACCGACAAGCCGACCCAGCGGCGTTGAACTGGCACCGGACCAGTCAGAACACCCAACTGGGCGCACAAACCGGTGGACAGCCACGGCGAGCCGGCAAGTCAGCGGCTCTGTCGGCGAACCCTGACCGGTCACCGGTTCAACCGGGAGACACCAGTCACCGGTTCAACCGGGAGATCACAGTCAGGGTCTGGCATCGGCGAATCGTCCCCGCACGGACGGCCCAAGGTTGTGACCGCCCGCGCGAGCAGGCGTCGCAGCAGCGCTGGACGTCTACCGATCCAGGACGCGTATCGGTGACTCGGCGGCCGCAGATGGCGAGCCCGACCGCGTCGTGCCGACGGAACCGCCGACTCAGCCGGAGTTGGAGGAGTGGCCTGGGAACAGGTGCAGGCTCGGGTTCAGTGCCACCGCGATGTTGTTCACCGCCGTCGCTGCCTCGCCGAAACCTGTGGCTATCAGCTTCACCTTGCCGTCGTAGGCCGCTACATCGCCGGCCGCGTAGATGCGGTCTCGTGCGGTGCGCATGGTGGAGTCGACTCGGACTGCGCGGTGGTCGAGGTCCAAGCCCCACGACTCGATCGGGCCCAGGTCGGCCAGGAAGCCGAGTGCGGCCACGACGGTCTGGGCGACCAACGTCGTACGGTCGCCGCTCTTGACCAGGACGTCGATCTCCTGCAGACCCAGGTCGTCACCACGCAGTTCGGCCACCTCGGCGTCCACGATGATGGGGACTCCCAGTTCGCGTACCTGCCGGACCGTGCTCGGCAGTGCCCGGAACTGGGCACGGCGGTGCACCAACGTCACCGAGTTGGCGATCGGGTGCAGCGCCAGCACCCAGTCCAGGGCCGAGTCGCCACCGCCGACGATCACCACGTCCTGGCCCTGGTGCACCGCCAGCGACGGCACGAAGTGCACCATGCCCCGGCCGAGCCACCCATCGCCGGCCGGCAGCGGGCGGGGGCGGAACTCGCCGATGCCGGCCGTGATCAGGATCGCGCTGGCACGGACCGACGTCCCGTCCGCCAGCGTCACGATGAACCGGTCGCCGGACTCGGTCAGGTCGCGTGCCTGCCGGCCGAGCAGGTACAGCGGTTTGGCCTGGGCCGCCTGCTCGACCAGCGCCGTGACCAGGTCCCTGCCCTTGATGGCCGGGAAACCCGCCACGTCGAAGATCATTTTCTCCGGATACATCGCGGTGACCTGGCCACCCGGCTCTGGCAGGGAGTCCACCATTGCCACGGACAACTCGCGGAAACCCGCGTAGTAGGCCGCGAACAGGCCGGACGGCCCCGCGCCGATGATCAACAGGTCGATGTCGTACTCCGCCGCTGGTTCGGCCATCGCCGACCACCCTTTCGCTCGTGGTGGGAGCAAACCCGAGCGTAGATCCATCTGTCCAGTAGGAGACGTGGAACTCACCACAACATCTGCCGCGGCCGGTCTTCGGGTTCAGACTGGAACCCATGGGTGATCCGGAGTTCCGCATCGAGCACGACACAATGGGCGAGGTCAGGGTACCGGTGGCCGCGCTGTGGCGGGCGCAGACCCAACGTGCGGTCGAGAACTTCCCGATTTCGGGCCGGCCACTGGAACGTTCACAGATTCGCGCACTCGGCTTGTTGAAGGCCGCCGCCGCCCGCGTGAACGCGAAGTTGGGTGTCCTGGACGCCGACGTGGCCGACGCGATCGCCGACGCGGCGGACGATGTCGCGGCGGGTCGCTACGACGAGCACTTCCCGCTGGACGTCTTCCAGACCGGTTCCGGCACGTCGTCGAACATGAACGCGAACGAGGTGATCGCGACCTTGGCCAGCCGCGCCCTCGGCCGCGATGTACACCCGAACGACCACGTGAACGCGTCGCAGTCCTCCAACGACACGTTCCCCACCGCGATCCACGTCGCGGCCACCGAAGCCGTTGTCACCGACGTCATTCCGGCACTGGAGCATCTGGCCCAGACCATCGAAGGCCGCGCCGACGAGTGGGCCGACGTCGTCAAGGCCGGCCGCACCCACCTGATGGACGCGGTGCCGATCACGCTCGGCCAGGAGGCGGGCGCGTGGGCAGCCCAGGTCCGCTACGGAATCGAGCGGCTGCGGTCCGGCCTCGGCCGATTGGCCGAACTACCGATCGGTGGCACTGCGGTCGGGTCGGGACTGAACGCGCCCGAGGGCTTCGGCGCGGCGGTGGCCGATGAGCTCGCGCGGACGACCGGGCTACCGCTGACCGAGGCGCGCAACCACTTCGAAGCCCAGGCCGCACAGGACGGCGTGGTCGAGACCTCCGGCCAGCTACGCACAGTGGCGGTCAGCCTGAGCAAGATCGCCAACGACCTACGCTGGCTGGGCTCCGGCCCGAGGGCCGGCCTGGCCGAACTGGCGCTGCCGGATCTGCAGCCGGGCTCGTCGATCATGCCGGGCAAGGTGAATCCGGTGATCTGTGAGGCCACCCTCCAGGTGGTGGCCCAGGTGATCGGCAATGACGCGACGGTGGCCTACGCGGGGGCGCAGGGCAATTTCCAACTGAACGTCAATCTGCCGGTGATCGCCCGCAATGTGCTGGAATCAGCGAAACTGATCGCGGCGGTGTCCCGACTGCTGGCGGACAAGGTATTCGCCGGCATACGGGTGAACACCGAACGAGCCAGGGAGTACGCGGAAGGCTCACCGGCGATCGTGACACCACTGAACCGCTACCTGGGCTACGAAGAGGCGGCGGCGGTAGCCAAACAGGCTCTACACGACCGAAAAACCATCCGCGAGGTAGTCATGGAACGCGGCTACGTCGAAGCCGGCAAACTCACCACCGAACAACTGGACACGGCACTGGATGTCCTGAAAATGGCCAACGGCGGCCACTGACAGCACCCAGGACCGGGTAGGTCACGTTCGGCGTAGGCCGATGGCGCAGCCCGCGGCTACCAGGGCTGTGCCGGCGATACCCAGGAGAGTGAGTGGCTGCGCGTCCAGCAGTACCGACGTGACCAGGCCGGACAACGGCATCAGCCCGATCAGTACTCCGGCTCTGTCCGCGCCCAACGCCGATACGCACGTGTACCACCCGCAGAACGCGACCGCCGTCACCAGAACTCCGAGTACGAGCAGGGCGGCGACCTGCGTCATCGTCGGCATGGGCCAGGCTGACGAGCCAGCCGTCGCCGTGCCGAGCACCGTCCCGGTCACCGCGGCCAGCGTGCATGCCCATACGCACGTCTCGACCACGCCCAGACGCGCCGTTACGCCCATGCCGGATACGGTGAACAACCCCTCACCCATCAAGGTGAGCACCGACAGTGCCAGGCCAGGGCCGTGCCATGAGCCGCCGCCGGACAGGATCACGACGCCGAGGACCACCGCGAGTGCGCCCGCCAACGCGCGTGCGGCCGGCCGACGTCGTTGCAGCAGGGGGACCACCAGTGCCAACAACAACGGCACGCCACCCAGCATGGCCGCCACGAAACCTGGCTGCGCGTAGCGCTGCGCGGCCAACACGGCCGCGTTGAACCCGAGCATGCCGGGCCCCACCATGCCGGCGAGGCCGAGCAGGTCGCGCCAACCCGGCTTCGGCAGGCGACGGCCGGACCAGCGCAGGCACCCGTACAGGGCCAGCGCCCCGATGCCATACCTGATCGCCTGGCCGGGCAGCACCGGATACCGCGCCAACAACCCCGTCACCGGCACGGACATGCCGACCAACACCGTCGCCAGCACGCCGCCGGCCACCGCTCGGCCGACACCCGGACGAGTGACGAGAACCGAGTTGCTCACGGACACAGCCTGGCGCGCGAGTGGTACAGAAGTAAGCTCCACTTCGATGTCGGATAACTGGTCCACCTTGCGCGAACTGCTGCTGCCCGGCGCCCGCGGCCGGGTCGTCGAATCCGCCCTGCGTGACGCCATCCGCACCGGACGACTCGCCGCGGGAACGCGGTTGCCGTCCAGTCGGGACCTGGCCAGTCAACTCGGCGTCGCCCGCGGCACTGTCACCCTCGCGTACACCCAGCTCATCGCGGAGGGGTACCTCGTGGCACGGCGGGGCTCCGGCACGGTCGTGTCCGACGACGTGTCCGACGGGGTATCCGAGGACGTGTCCAGCGCGACACGCAGCGCCGAGCCGGCCGACGAGCCGGCGGGGACCTGGCGCCACGACCTGCGGCCCGGCCTGCCCGCGCTGTCCGCGTTCCCCCGAGCGGCCTGGGTCGCGGCAACAAGGGCGGGACTGGCCGCGTTGACGGACATCGAGCTCGGTTATCCCGATCCGGCCGGACTGCCGGCACTACGCACCGAACTGGCCGCCTATCTCGGCCGGGTTCGTGGCGTGTCCGCGCGGGCCAGCGATCTCGTCATCACGCATGGCGCCGCCGAGGGCATGGCCCTGCTGGCACAGGTGCTCCACCAGACCGGACACCGACGGATCGGGCAGGAGAACCCGCGCCATCCCGGTCAGGCCGAACTCCTTGCCGCACACGGACTCGATCCGGTCCCGATCCCGGTCGACGAGGACGGCATCGTCGTGGCCGCACTCGCGGACACCGACTGCCGCGTCGTCATGACAACGACGGCGCACCAGTTCCCGCTCGGTGTCGCGCTGCATCCACGTCGCCGGCACGAATTGCTCGCCTGGGCTCGCCGGGTGGACGGCCTGATCGTCGAGGACGACTACGACGCAGAACACCGCTACGACCGCACCCCGGTGTCCGCGCTCCAGGCCCTCGACCCGGCCCGCGTCGCGTACCAGGGCAGCGTCAGCAAGACGCTGGCCCCCGCGCTACGGATCGGCTGGCTGGTGACGCCGCCACACCTCCGTGCCGCCCTGGCCGACCGCAAGCGCCTGCACGACCTCGGTTGCAGCCCGATCACCCAGTCCGCGATGGCACACCTGCTGCGCACCGGCGGCTACGACCGCCACCTCAGGCACACCCGACAGCTCTACCGGCAACGGCGCGACGCGCTGCTGTCCGCGCTGGCCGAGCAACTGCCGGCCTGGCAACCGGTCGGCGTGGCGGCCGGGCTGCACGTCGTGGTCCGCCTGCCGAAGGGCACAGACGACACGGCGGTGTCGCAAACGCTTGCGACGCATGGCATCAACGCATTGGCACTGTCCGGCTACCACCATCCGGACACCACGCCAGCATACCCTGGGTTGGTAATCGGCTACGCACTGTTGGCTCCGGACCGGCTGCGCGCGGCCGTCGCCGAACTCGCGAGCGCAATCAACTGAAATGTCGGCGACTGCCGGCACCATGGGTGACGTGCTGTTCTCCGATGTCGTCACCGCCTCGGCCACGGTCGCGGCGACGCGGTCCCGGCTGGCCAAGGTCGACGCCCTGGCCGGCGTACTCCGGCAGGCCGAACCGGATGTCGAGGTCCCGGCCGTTGTCGGCTTCCTCGTCGGCCAGGCGCGGCAGGGCAGGATCGGGACCGGTTGGCGCACGCTGGTGAAACTGGCGGTGCCGCCGGCCGACGAACCCACGCTGACCGTGGCCGATGTGGACACCGCGCTGACCGAGCTCGCCACTGTGACCGGCGCCGGCTCGGCGAACCAGCGGGCAACGTTGCTGACCGAACTGCTCGGCAGGGCCACCAGGGCCGAGCAGGACTTCCTGGTACGGCTGCTGGCCGGCGAGTTGCGGCAGGGCGCGCTGGAAGGCGTCATGCTGGATGCGGTGGCACGCGCGGCCGACGTGCCGGGCGAGGACGTCCGCCGCGCGCTGATGCTGTCCGGATCGCTCACCACCACGGCGACCGCGGCACGCGGCGGCGGGCTGGACGAACTGCGGAGGTTCCGCATCGCCCTCGGGCGTCCGGTGCGGCCGATGCTGGCGTCACCAGCCGATTCGCTGCACGACGCGCTCGGCGAACTGGGTGACGTGTCGGTCGAGTACAAATTGGACGGTGCACGCATTCAGGTGCACCGCGACGGAGACGATGTGCACGTCTACACCCGCACGCTCCGGGAGATCACCGACAGCGTGCCGGAACTGGTCGCGATGGTCCGCGAACTCCCGGTTCACACCGTCGTCCTGGACGGCGAAACCCTTGCGCTGGACTCGAACGACCGCCCCCGACCGTTCCAGGAGACGATGAGCCGCTTCGGCGCCACCACGACGCCACGCGCGGAACTGCTGCGACCGTACTTCTTCGACATCCTGCACGTCGACGGAGACGACCTGCTGGACCTGCCGCTGCGCGACCGTGCCGACGTCCTGCGCGAGGTCGCCGCCGGCTACGTGATTCCCGGCCGGCACCGGCCGACCGAGCAGGAGGCCGACGGCGTGCTCGCCGACTCGTTGGCGGCGGGACACGAAGGCGTTGTCGTGAAATCGCTGGCCGCGCTCTACGCGGCCGGGCGGCGCGGGCGGGCGTGGCAGAAGGTGAAACCGGTGCACACACTGGATCTCGTCGTGCTGGCGGCGGAATGGGGCCACGGGCGGCGGACCGGCTACCTGTCCAATCTGCACCTCGGCGCACGCGATCCGGACGGCGGCCAACCGGTGATGGTGGGCAAGACGTTCAAGGGACTCACGGACGAACTGCTGGCCTGGCAGACCACCGAGTTCCCGGAACACGAGTCGCACCGTACCGAGTGGACGGTTCACCTGCGGCCGGAACTGGTGGTGGAGATCGCGTTGGACGGCGTGCAGGGCAGCACGCGGTACCCCGGTGGGGTCGCGCTGCGATTCGCCCGCGTGGTCCGCTACCGGCCGGACAAGAACCCCGCCGACGCGGACACCATCGACACCGTTCGCGCACTGCGAACTGCACGTTCGGCGAGTGATACCACCGACTCCGACGAGTAGCGTTGGCCTCGTGCGATTCCTGGACAATCACCGACCCGGTTACGACCTGACCTACGACGACGTCTTCCTGGTGCCTCGGCATTCCAGGGTGGAGTCGAGGTTCGGCGTCGACCTGGCCACGGCGGACGGCACCGGCGCCACCATCCCCGTGGTGGTGGCCAACATGACCGCGGTGGCCGGCCGGCGCATGGCCGAGACCGTGGCCCGGCGCGGCGGCCTCGTCGTACTACCGCAGGACGTGGACACGCCGGCGGTGGGCGAGATCGTGAGCTGGGTGAAGTCCCGGCACACCGTGTGGGACACGCCGCTGGTGCTCACGCCGAACGACGCCGTCGCCGACGTGCTGAACCTGCTGCACAAACGGGCGCACGGCGCCGTCGCGGTGGTGGACGCGGCAGGTCGGCCGGTCGGCGTGGTGGACGAGGTGAGTTGCGCCGGGGTCGACCGGTTCACCCGCGTGAGCGACGTGATGCACGCAGAGGTCCCGATCCTGCCGCTGGCGACCGCGCCGAGGGCCGTGTTCGACCGGGTGCACGGCCGGCCGGAGAAGCTGGCGCTCGGTGTGGACGAGAACGGCCTGCTGGCCGGCGTGCTGACCGAACTGGGCGCGCTGCGGGCCGAGTTGTACACACCGGCGGTCGACGCGGACGGCCGACTGCGGGTGGTGGCCGCGATCGGCGTGAACGGTGACGCGGTGACCAAGGCCAAGGACCTGGTCGAGGCCGGGGTGGACGTGCTGGTGGTGGACACGGCACACGGGCACCAGGAGAAGATGCTGACCGTGTTGCGGTCGGTCCGCGAGCACGTCCGGCACGTGCCGCTGGTCGCCGGCAACGTGGTGACCGCGGAGGGTGTGCGGGACCTCGTCGAGGCCGGCGCGGACGTGGTGAAGGTCGGCGTCGGACCGGGCGCCATGTGTACGACGCGGATGATGACCGGTGTCGGGCGGCCGCAGTTCTCGGCGGTGGCCGAGTGCGCGGCCGAGGCGCGCCGGCTCGGGCGACACGTGTGGGCGGACGGCGGCATCCGGCATCCCAGGGACGTGGCGTTGGCGTTGGCGGCCGGGGCGTCGGCGGCCATGGTCGGGTCGTGGTTCGCCGGCACGTACGAGTCACCCGGCGACCTGCTGCGCGACGAGAACGGCCACCGGTACAAGGAATCGTTCGGCATGGCGTCCAAACGCGCCGTGACCGCGCGGACACGTGGCGACAACTCCTTCGACCGGGCGCGCAAGGCGCTGTTCGAGGAGGGCATCTCCAGTTCACGCATGCGGCTGGACCCGGTCCGACCGGGGGTCGAGGATCTGTTGGACGAGATCTGCTCGGGAGTCCGGTCGTCGTGCACCTACGCGGGCGCGACCGACCTGGAGTCGTTTCACGAGCGGGCGCTGCTCGGCGTGCAGTCGGCGGCCGGATTCGCGGAGGGGCGGCCGTTGCCAGGTGGATGGTGAGCGATGGGGTCCGAACCGGACGCGGATCAAATGACAAATGGCATGAAAAATGGGCTGCGCCAATGATTAGGCTGGGCACGTGACTGAAGCAGTTGTGGTCTCCGATCTCGTCAAGCGTTACCGGCGCAACGCGCCGGCAGCCGTCGACGAGCTGAGCTTCCAAGTACACGCCGGTGAGGTGTTCGGCCTGCTCGGGCCGAACGGCGCCGGCAAAACCACCACGGTCGGCGTGCTCACGACCAGGGTGCGCCCCACGTCGGGCACCGCGACGGTGCACGGCGTCAATGTGATGCAGGACGCCAAGCGGGCACGGCAGTTGCTGGCCGTCGTACCGCAGCGCAACAACCTGGACCGGTCGTTGAACATTCGACAAAACCTGTTGTTCCACGCGGCCTATCACGGAGTCGGCCGGGCGGAACGCAACCGGCGGGCGGACGAGATCCTGGAACGGATGGGACTGGCCCAGCAGGCCACCGCCAGGGTGGACTTCGTGTCCGGCGGGCAGTCCCAGCGGGTGATGATCGCCCGTGCGCTGATGCACCGGCCGAAGGTGATGTTCCTGGACGAGCCGTCCACCGGCCTCGACCCGCAGGCTCGCCTGTTCGTACACGAACGGGTGGCCGAGCTGCACGAGGACGGCGTGACCGTCGTCCTGACCACGCACGACATGGACGAGGCCGCCAAGCTGTGCGACCGGGTCGGCATCGTCGACCACGGCAAACTGCTCGCGCTGGACGCCCCGACCGCGCTGACCAGGGGCCTACCCGGCAGCACGACGCTGACCGTGGTCGTGGACCTCGGTGACGTGGCCGGCGAGCTGGTCGCGGAGAAGCTGTCCGCGATCGAGGGCATCGAGCGGGTGGAACGGATCAACGCGGGCGGCGGCATGCCGGGCGGACTGCCACCGGGCGTACCACCAGGGATGATGCCCCCCGGAATGCCCGGCATGGGCACGCCACCTGGCGGCGGCGCCACGGCCGGTACCGGCCAGTTCCGCCTGTACACCTCAGCCGAGCCGGCGATCGCGCTGCCATCGGTGATGACCGCGCTGAGCGGCCTCGGTTGCGACGTGCGTGACCTGTCCTTCGGCACCCCGAGCCTCGAGGACGTCTTCATCCACCTGACCGGACGGGAGCTGCGATGACGGCCACGACGACAGTCCGCACACCCAGCCAACCCGACGCCAGCCCCCCAGCGGACACCGGCCGGCAGGCTGGCGCCCTGGTTTCGTTGCGCACGTTCGGCTCCGTGCTGTGGCGGGACGTGTTCGTCACCGGCAGGGAGCTGGTGCCGTTCCTGGCGCAGGTGGTGATCCAGCCGTTCTTCATGCTGTTCATCTTCGGCAAGGTGCTGGCGAACCTCGGTTACGTGAACAGTTCCGCGTTCGCACCGATCCTGATGGCCGGCATCGTGGCGCTGAACGGCTTCCTGGGTGGGCTGCAGAACACCACCATGCCGTTGATCATGGACTTCTCGTTCACGAGGGAGATCGAGGACCGACTGCTGGCGCCGATGCCGGTGCCACTGGTCGCGGTCGAGAAGATGGTGTTCGGCGCGCTGCGCGGAATCATCGCGGCGGTGCTGATGGTGCCGGTCGGCCTGCTGATCCTCAGCAACGTGTCGTGGCCGCTGAGCAAGCTGCCAGCCGTGTTCGGCATCATCGTGCTCGGCTCGCTCGCCGGCGCCGCGATCGGCATGACCATCGGCACACTGGTGACGCCGAGGCGGATCAACATCATGTTCGCGTTGATCCTCACGCCACTGATGTTCACCGGATGTACCCAGTTCCCGTGGCGCGGCCTGGCACACCTGCGCTGGTTCCAGGTGGTGTGCGCGTTCAACCCGTTGACCTACATCAGCGAGGGAATGCGGGCGATCCTGGTCCCCGGCCTGCCGTCGCTACCGCTGTGGCTGGACACGGCAGGGGCAGTACTGGCAATCCTGATCTTCGGCGGAGTCGGCATCTGGGGCTTCATGCGCCGAGCAATCGACTGACAGACCCGAGCGGGGAGATAACGGCGGGGAGGACGCGCAAGGCGTCCTCCCCGCCATCGCCCACCCAGAAGCGCTTCGTGAGCATGCTGCTCGAAGCGGGCCGCTGCGTGCGGCGAGACCCGACGGCAGGCCGAACGACGCGACCTTGCCGGGACCTCGGCCTCGCAGGTGCCTCCGCACAACGGCCGATCGGAGCGGCAGCCGGAGCAACCGATCACGACCGCCAGCCAGATCGCCGATCAGAGCAGCGGCCGGGGTGGCTGACCAGCGTCGCCGATCAGCCACCCCGTACGGCGGGCTACTGCTGCGCGTAGTCCTCCAATACCTCCGTGACCAGGGCCGCGATCGGTGAGCGCTCGGATCGGGTCAGTGTGATGTGGGCGAACAGCGGGTGACCCTTCAACTTCTCGATCACCGCCGCCACGCCGTCGTGCCGGCCCACTCTCAGGTTGTCCCTTTGGGCCACGTCATGTGTCAGCACCACTCGGGAGCCTGTGCCCAGCCGCGACAGGACCGTGAGTAGGACGTTGCGTTCCAGCGACTGCGCTTCGTCCACGATGACGTACGAGTCGTGTAGGGAGCGGCCTCGGATGTGGGTCAGCGGGAGCACTTCCAGCATCCCCCTGCTTGTCACCTCGTCCAGGACCGTTTCACTCGTCAGTGCGCCCAACGTGTCGAACACTGCCTGTGCCCACGGCTGCATCTTCTCGGCCTCTGAGCCCGGCAGGTAGCCCAACTCCTGCCCGCCTACCGCGTACACCGGCCGGAAGACCACCACCTTCCGATGCTGCCCCCGCTCCAGTACCGCCTCCAGGCCCGCGCACAGCGCCAACGCCGACTTACCGGTACCGGCCCGGCCGCCCAGCGACACGATGCCGATCTCCGGGTCCAGCAACAGATCCAGCGCGATCCGCTGCTCCGCCGACCTGCCGTGCAGGCCGAATGCCTCGCGGTCGCCACGCACCAGCTTGATTCGCTTGTCCGTCGTCACCCTGCCCAGCGCGCTCGCGGTGCCGGCCAACAACCTCAGTCCCGTGTGGCAGGGGAGTTCCGCCAGGTTGTCCAGCTCGAAGGCGATCGGATCGATCGCACCCTCCTTGTAGAGCTGGTCTACCCCCGCCTGGGTGATCTCCACGTCCGCCATACCGGTCCAGCCCGACGGCACCACGTCCTGGGCGCGGTACTCGTCCGCGTCCAGGCCGACGGCACCCGCCTTGACCCGTAGCGGGATGTCCTTCGTGACCAGGGTGACCGCGGCCGGTCCCTCGGCGGCCAGGTTCAGCGCGCAGGCAAGGATGCGCGCGTCATTGGCCTCGGCCCGAAACCCGGCGGGCAGGACCTGCTGGTCCGAATGATTCAGCTCCACATGCAGGGTGCCACCTGACTCACCGACCGGGATCGGGCGGTCCAGCCTGCCGTGCCGCAGGCGCAGGTCGTCCAGCATGCGCAGGGCTTCCCTGGCGAACCAGCCGAGTTCGGGGTGATTGCGCTTGGCCTCCAGTTCGCTGATCACCACGAGCGGCAGGACCACGGCGTGCTCCGCGAACCTGTTCACCGCCCAGGGATCGGACAACAACACCGACGTGTCCAACACGTACGTGTGTGTGGGCGTGGACTCGGGGTCACGATCCCGTCCCTCCGGGCGGGTGGTGAGGCTGGCGGTTCGCCGAGAAGGGCGCTGTGCAGTCACGGCAACTCCCTCGCGGACGCGGCACCACGCCCGCTCCTCGCTGGGCCGAGCACCGGCCCCGGTAGGTAGGCACCCGCCGCCTTCCGGCGTCAGGCTCGCCGACCACGAGGGCCGGATGCCGGCCCTCCCGTGCTGGCTGACAACACGACCAGGGCCTCCCGGTACGGGTCACACGATGTAACCCGTCGTCCGCAAGCTACCTGCGTTCCGGCCCTCCATGCAGGCAGCCACCCAGGTGATTCGCTCTCGGCGTGTCGTCCGTCCTGGTCGTGCGCGTGTTGTGTACACCGTTCACCTGCTCGAAACCGCTGGTCAGCATGCATTTCCCGGCCCCAGGTGTGGCGTGGGTCACAGTTGCGTCTCATCGGATACCGCCGGATCGAGCACGATCACGCTGGTTCGATTGGTGCCCGCTGTCGGGATCGCCCGATCACCCCACCGGCGGAGCGGGGTTACTAGCAGAGCGACACGATCTTCGCAGAACCAGGTAATGCACGTTACCGGAACGGGCGATATTTGTATCCCACCGGGTCACACAATGGTGTGGTGGGCAAGACAACGGCGCCCAATCCCCGGTAACTTCGCTGTCCGAGGGCCCCAACCGTCACCACCGTCGGGGTCGACATTTCACCCCGATATTTTAAGGAGAGTGTGCAAGTGCTGAAGAAGGTTGGCTTTGTCACCGCGGCAGCCGTCGCCCTGTCGCTGGTCGCGGCCCCTGCTTTCGCCGCCACCACCCACGCCGCCCCGCAGGACGAAACCCCGACCACCGCACCCGCCGGTGACTGGGGCGGTCACGGCTCCGACTTCGTGAGCTTCCCCGAGGCATACCACACGTTCATCTGGGGCGGCGGCGCCCTGGGTGCCGGTGCCGCGGCACTGGTCGCGGGCGCCTACGCGGGCATCGCGTCCACCCCGGCCGACATCCTGAACAGCCTGGAGCACCACCACGGCTGAGCCGTCGGTACACCAAACGGCGGGGGTCCTCGGACCCCCGCCGTTTGGTGTTTCCGAGACCTTTATGAGCCGAAACGACGATGGCGAATCGCGTAGTCACGCAGCGCGCGCAGGAAGTCGACCCGCCGGAAATCCGGCCAGTACGCCTCGCAGAACCAGAACTCGGAATGCGCCGACTGCCAGAGCAAGAAACCCGACATCCGTTGTTCACCCGATGTGCGGATCACTAGATCGGGGTCAGGTTGACCCGACGTATACAAATGCTCGGCGATGTGGTCGACATCCAACACTTCCGCGAGTTCCTCGATCGAGGTACCGGCCTCGGCATGCTGCTGGAGCAGCTTGCGCACCGCGTCCGCGATCTCCTGCCGGCCGCCGTAGCCGACCGCGATGTTGACCTCCATGCCCTGCCGGCCACCGGTCCGGGCGACGGCGCTGGACAGCCGGGTCGCGGCCTCGATGGGCAGCAGGTCCAGCGCGCCGACGATCCGCAGCCGCCACGGCGCGCCCGGCTCGGCCAGCTCGTCGACGACGTCGGTGATGATCTCCAGCAGCGGCAGCAGCTCCTGGTCCGGCCGGTTCAGGTTGTCCGTGGACAGCAGCCACATCGTGACGATCTGGACATCGGAGTCGCGGCACCAGCCGAGCAGGTCGGCGATCTTGCTGGCGCCGACCCGATGGCCTTCACTCACATCGGTGAACCCAGCTTCTCTGGCCCACCGCCGGTTACCGTCCAGCATGATGCCGACATGCCGCGGCCGCTGAGCGTCGACCAACTGCCGAGTCAGCAGCCACTCGTAGCAGCGGTAGACAAGTTCCTTCACCAAGGCGCGAGGACCCACGTCCGGAAAGCGTACGCCCGCGCCCTGAGTGTGCGATCCGGCACACTGAGTTGGTGGATGAGGACGTTGTCGAACGGGTGGTACGGCACGCACGCTCAGTAGCCGTCGTCGGCGTGAGCCCGAACCCGGCACGGCCCAGTCACGGTGTCGCCGCGTACCTGATTCGCAGTGGTCTGCGGGTGTTCCCGGTGAATCCGGCGATCAAGGAACTGTTCGGGCTGACGGCCTATCCGAGCCTGGCGGAGCTACCCGAACGAGTCGATATCGTCGACGTGTTCCGGCGACCGTCCGTAGTGGTGCCGGTGGCCGAGCAGGCGGTCGCGGCCGGCGCGGGAGCACTGTGGCTACAGCTCGGCGTGATCAACGACGAGGCCGCCGCGATCGCGGCGGCGGGTGGTCTCGACGTGGTGATGGACAGGTGCCTGAAGGTGGAACACCAGCGTCTGCCGGGTGTGTGGTAGCCGGGCAAGTTCCGTCACAGTTCACCGGAGCACAGGCTACGGTCCCGTAACCTGGCTGGGTGACTGTCATCGCGGTGGCCAAGCCGACCGCCCGGCCGCGTATGCGGGGGTGGTTGCACTACTGGTCGTTCTACGTGTCCATGGCCTCCGGCGCCACCCTGATCGCCCTCGCCGGCTCGACGGTGTCAGCGCTCGCCGCGTTGGCCACGTCGGTCTACGTGGCGACGGTGCTGGGGCTGTTCGGGGTGAGCGCGCTGTACCACCGGCACACGTGGCAGAGCGTGACCGCCCGCCTGTGGATGAAGCGGCTCGACCACTCGATGATCTTCCTGTTCATCGCCGGCACGTACACCCCGTTCTCGCTGCTGGCGATGGACCGGCCGACCGGCTACGTGGTGCTGGGCGTGGTGTGGGGCGGCGCGCTGGCCGGCGTGGCGCTGAAGCTGCTGTGGCCGCACGCCCCGAGGTGGCTCGGCGTGCCGATCTACATCGCGCTGGGTTACGTCGCGGTGTTCGTACTCCCCCAGCTACTGCACCACGCGGGCGTCGCGGCGCTGGTGCTGCTGCTGGTGGGCGGCCTGTTGTACACGGTCGGTGCCGTGTTCTACGCCACCCGCTGGCCCAACCCGTGGCCGAGCACGTGGGGCCATCACGAGTTCTTCCACGCCGCGACCGTGCTCGCGGCCATCTGCCACTACATCGCGATCTGGTTCGCCCTGTACTCGTAGCGTGTGCCCCGCCGGCGGGCAGTCCGGCAGGGGCACACGCCACGAATACAGGGCTCAGCCCAGGTCGGGGCCTTCCCGGCGCAGGTCGTCCACTTTGGACATCGCGTCGCGGAGTTCGCCCAGCCATGCTTCGGCGTGGTCGCCGACCAGTCGGACCGCCCAGGCCAGGGCCTCCGACCTCGACCTGGCCACGCCCGCGTTGACCAGCGTGTCCAGCACCAGGCGCTCCGGCTGGCGCAGGCGGGTCATCACGGGGACCGACACCGTCGTGAACAGCTCCGACGTGTCGCCGATCCTGGCGCCCCACGCCACCTTCCGGCCGTAGCGGTGTTCGGTCTGGCGGGCGATCTCGATCCGCTCGTCGCGCGTGTCCTCGCGGAACCGGCTGATCCGGCCGGCCGCCGCCGCTGCCGCCGCTGCCTCGTCGGTGAACTCCTCGCTCGGCACGGCCAGCTCGCCTACGACGATGATCTCCTCGCGGTCCACCGTGATGTCCGGCGCCGACGTGAACCAGTTGTCGGGCAGCCGGCCGACGAACCATGCCGCCACATCGTCTGCCGGTGGTGGCTCCTGTGCGGCTCCCCTGCCCCGTCCGCCGCCGCCCCAGCCGTGTCGCATGCGTCCCATCCCCTCGAACCTGCCGTACATCTCGCACTCCGTTCGATTACATGATTACAACGTCACCGACGTTACTCGGCGGGCGACGGGTGCGACAGGTCGTTCGCTAGCGGTGGACATGTCCGTTTCCGCAGGCCAGGGCGGCGGCCAGCTCGTCCGTGGTGGTGACGGGGCGGTCGCAGACGAAGCCACGGCAGACGTACGCGGCCGCGGCACCGGCCACCAGCGGTCGGCCCGCCAGCAGCGGCACCCCTGGGCTGTCCGGCGCACCCGACACGACGACCGAACCACCGGCAGCGCCGGCGACGGCGACCGCCCGCAACGCGTTGGCGTCCGCTCCGACGACGGCCACCTGGACCGGGCCGGCGAGCCATGCCTCGGCCACCGCCGACCACTGGCCGGCGAAACGCGGCGCCCTGCCGATCAGCAGGCCCACCCGCGTCAGCATGGCCTCGACCAGGTCGCGGTACCGGCTGGAGACGGCGTGCTCGGTGAGGGCGGACGCGGTCAGCAGGGCGCCCGCCAGCGCGGACGCGCCGGACGGGCTGGCGTTGTCGGCCGGGTCGGACGGCCGGCGGACCAGGCGTTCCGCGTCGTCGGCCGTGTCGAAGTACGTGCCACTCGCTGTCGGGTCCGCGAACCTGGCCACAGCGGTGTCCAGCAACGCCACCGCCGAGGCCAGCCATCCCGGCGCACCGGTCGCCTGGTGCAGTGCCAACAGGCCGTCAGCGAGGCAGCCGTAGTCCTCCAGCACCCCCGCGGACGAGCCGACCACACCGCCGCGTGACGTGCGGCGCAATCGGCCGTCGACCAGGTGCGTGTCCATCAGGAACCCGGCGGCACGGGCCGCCGTGGCCACCCACGACGGCTCGGCCAGCGCCACCCCGGCCTCGGCGAGCGCGCCGATGGCCAGGCCGTTCCATGCCGTGACCACCTTGTCGTCCCGTGCGGGCTGTGGCCGCAGGGCACGGGCGGCCAGCAGGCGTTCGCGCACCGAGTCCCAGCGTGCGGCGTCGTCCGGATCGATCGGCAGCCGCAGCGTGGACGCGCCCAGTTCGAACGTGCTGTCGTCGCCGACGCCGAACACGATCATGGCCCATCGGGCGTCGTCGGCCCCGAGCACGTCGACTAGCTGCGCGGGAGTCCACACGTACGTCAGGCCCTCGACGCCGTCGGTGTCCGCGTCCAGCGCGGCCGCGAAACCACCTTCCTCGGTGGCCAGTTCGGCGAGCAGGAAGCGCCCGGTCTCCCGAGCGACGCGACCGGTCAGGGCGGACCCGGTGCGCCGGTGGTGGTGCGCGTACAACCGCAACAGCAGAGCGTTGTCGTACAGCATCTTCTCGAAATGCGGCACCACCCACTTGGCGTCGACGCTGTACCTGGCGAAACCGCCGCCGAGCTGGTCGTAGATGCCGCCCCTCGCCATCTCGGTCGTCGTCATGTCCACAATGGACAGCGAGTCCGCCGACCCGGTGCGCTCGTGGTGACGCAGCAGGAACTCCAGCACCATCGACGGCGGGAACTTCGGCGCGCCACCGAATCCGCCGTGGTGCCGGTCGAAGTCGCCGAGCAGCGACAGTGCCGCGTCGTCGAGTAGGCCGCTGTGCACGGCCGCCTCCGGTAGTGGCTGCTGGCGTTCGGTCAGCGCGCGGACCATTTCTGCGGCTGCCTCGCGCACCTCGTCCCGCTGCTGCGACCACGCCCGCGCGATCGCCGCGATGAGCTGGCCGAACGACGGCATGCCGGGCGACGGGATCGGCGGATAGTAGGTGCCGCAGTGGAAGGGCTCGCCATCCGGAGTAAGGAAGCAGGTCATCGGCCAGCCGCCGTGGCCGGACGCCGCCTGGGTGGCCTCCATGTAGACGGCGTCCACGTCCGGCCGTTCCTCACGGTCCACCTTGACGTTCACGAACTCCGCGTTCATCAGCGCCGCCGTGTGCGGGTGCTCGAACGACTCGTGCGCCATCACATGGCACCAGTGGCACGCCGCGTAGCCGACGGACAGCAGTACCGGCACGTCACGCCGGCGCGCCTCCTCGAACGCCTCGTCGCCCCACGGCCACCAGTCGACCGGATTCTCCGCGTGCTGCAGCAGGTACGGGCTGGTCGATCCGGCGAGCCTGTTCGTCATGCCCGTTAGTTTCCCGGAAACTGACCGCCGTGAACGCGCCGGCCGACGACTTCGAGATCGACGATCACATCGTGTTGTCGGTTGTGGTGGGCGCACCGGCGCACGGACTGACCGAACTGGACGACGTGCCGGCCGACCGAGTCCGGCGACGGGCGGTGTTCGTGCCGGCGACCGAGGCGTTCTGGGAGTTCACGAAGCCGCCGGCCGAGGTGGCCGGGCCGGGGCTGGACCGGGTGAGCTGGGAGGTCGAGCGGTTCTGCGTACTGGCGCTGGCCGCCGATCCGGTCGCGTTCGAGGTGCTGGCGTCGCCGGTGGTCGAGCGGTGCGAGCCGATCGGCGCTGAGCTGCGGGAACTGACCGTGGCGTTCCTGTCGCAACGGGCGGCGGACGCCTACCGGCGGGCCACCGCGACCGACTACGCACGGGCAACGGCCGCGATGGCGGCGGGTGGGACACCGCGCTGGCGGCAGGTGGCCGAGGTAATCCGGCTGCTGATCGGCGCCGAGCACCTGCTGCGAACCGGGGAACTGACGCTGGACGTGTCGGCGCACCGCGAACAGTTGCTCGCGGTGGCGGCGGGGGAACAGGCGTGGGTGGAGACACAGGCGTGGGTGGAGTCGCTGCGCGACCGCAGTGCCGAGGCCGTGCTGCGGTCGCCGCTGCCGGCGCTGCCCAACCAGCCGGCGGTACGGAACTGGCTGAAGTCGGTGCGCCGGCGTTCGCTCAGCTAGCCGACGACGGCTTGTCCCCGTCAGCGGGCGGGGTCTCCGGCGGATCGAAGCTGGCCGGGACTCGCTTGAGGTGCCGGCTCATGGACTTGACCAGGAACGCGACCGCGACGAGCAGCACGATGAGCACGATCAGCGCGACCGGACCGGACGAGCCGAACTCCTGGCCCTGGCCGCCCGGCTGGTTGTTCGCCGTGCTGCCCGACCCCGCGGCCAGCACGAGCCGGCTGGCCGCCAGTGAAAACGTCATGCGGCTACTTTCTCACGCACCCCCGCGAACAGGTCGTCCTCGGGCAGGGTGGTGTCCACCAGGGACCTGGCCAGCTCGTACTCCTCGGTCGGCCAGACCTCGCGCTGGATGTCGGGCGTGACGGCGAACCAGCGGCTGGTCGGATCGATCTGGGTGGCGTGCGCGCGCAGCGCCATGTCCCTGATCTCGAAGTACTCGCCGCACTCGACGCGGGTGGTCACCCGGTCCAGTACGTCCTTGCGCTTGTCGGAGTCGTCGTTGTCCTCCCAGCGCTTGAGCCACTCGTCGTAGGGCGACTCGAGGCCACGCGCCAACATCGCGTCGTGGAAGGCCATCAGCTTGCCGCGCGAGAAACCGTGCGAGTAGTACATCTTCAGCGGCTGCCACGGCGCGCCGGCCTCGGGGAACCGATCCGGGTCGCCGGCCGCCTCGAACGCGGCTACCGACACCTGGTGCGTGCGGATGTGGTCGGGGTGCGGGTAGCCGCCGTTCTCGTCGTACGTGACCAGCACGTGCGGCCGGAACTCGCGTACCAGCCGCACCAGCGCCTCGGTGGACTCCTCGAGCGGCACCAGCGCGAAGCAGCCCTCCGGCAGCGGCGGGAGCGGGTCACCCTCCGGCAGTCCTGAGTCGACGAAGCCGAGCCAGCGGTGCCGCACGCCCAGGATGCCGGCCGCCGCCGCCATCTCCTCGACGCGGAGCTCACCCATCCGCTCCAGCACGCCCGGCTTCTCCATCGCGGGGTTGAGGATGCTGCCGCGCTCGCCGCCGGTGCAGGACACGACGATGACGTCCTGGCCTTCCGCGACATACTTGGCCAGCGTCGCCGCGCCCTTGCTGGACTCGTCGTCCGGGTGGGCGTGCACGGTCATCAGACGTAGCTTGTCAGCCATGATCGACGAGTTCCTCCTGGTCGGGCCGCTGTCGCTGGGACGAGCAGGCGACGTGCGGATACCTCGGTGTCCGGAATACTGCAACGCGAAGGTCCACCACCATTGTTCCCGCCGGACCGACACTCCGGGGCCATTGGGTACGGTTGTCCGCACAGGAGGAGTGGGTGTGACGGTGCGGGAGCGCCCTGCCGGCAGGTATGGGACGGAACGGAAGCCACGCAGCCGCAGGTGGTGGTACTGGAGCCTGCTGGCGGCGTTCGTGGCTGCCGGGGTGGTCGTCGCCTATGTGGCGTACCAGAACCTCGGCGCGACCCCGATCGATCCCGAGGTGACCGCCTACCACGTCGTCGACGACGGCACCGTGACCGCGACTTTCACGGTCGACCGCAACCATCCGAATGAGGCCGCCGACTGCATCGTCTACGCACTCGCGGCGGACGGCACGGAAGCGGCCCGCGCCGAGGTCTACGTCCCACCCAGTGAGACAACCATTGAGCTGTCGACAGAGTTACGAACGGATAAACGAGCGACGACCGTCGAGTTCTACGGTTGCTCATACCAGGTCCCGAGCTACCTGACCAAATCGATGCCGCCAAGCGGGTGATCTGCGGTTACTCCGCTGCTGGTCGGTGAAAAACCCATCGCTGGGTACCGCCGAACGTGCTAAGCTACGAGCTGCGGCACGGCTCCTGCGGGGCCGTGTTTTTGCCGTTCGGGGCCCACCGTTCGGAACGGCACGCGCCAGCCCGTAAGCCTCGGGCTTGGTTCCAGACGAGGAGTTGATGACCGTGAGCGACACCCAGGTGACCTGGCTGACGCAGGAGGCCCACGACCGGCTCAAGCAGGAACTCGACGAGCTGATCGCCAATCGCCCGGTCATGGCGGCGGAAATCAATGCCCGCCGCGAAGAAGGTGACCTGAAGGAGAATGGCGGCTACATGGCCGCCCGCGAGGAGCAGGGCAAGCAGGAGGCCCGGATTCGTCAGCTTCAGGAACTGCTGCGCGCGGCGAAGGTCGGCGAGGCGCCCACCACGAACGGGGTGGCCGCACCCGGCATGGTGTTGACCGTCCGGTACGACGGCGACAACGAGACAGAGGAATTCCTGCTGGCGACCCGTGAGGAAGGCGCGCACGGCTCGCTCGAGGTCTACTCGCCGAGCTCGCCGCTGGGCCAGGCCCTGCTCGGCGCGAAGGACGGCGAGAACCGCCAGTACAACCTGCCCAACGGCAACACGATGAAGGTCACGCTGATCAAAGCCGTGCCCTATCACGATTGATATCTAGCCACTGATATTGCGGACAGAGCGAGCCGGTGCCTTTGGCCTGCTCGCTTCGTCCGCATGGTCAATGACGTAACAATTGTTCCAACAGCGGTCGTACCCGCATCGGAATTGGCGTGGACAGGGCGATCGACGACGCCAGTCTGTGCACGCCCGCCACGTCGACCACGTGGTCGATGACTCGTTGCAGGTCCGCGTTGGACCGGGCGACCATGCGCACCAACAGATCACCGGCGCCGGTGGTCGCGTGCACCTCGCACACCTCGGGAATCGCGGCCAGGTGTTCGGCCACTTCGGACCGGAATCCCTGGGCGATCTCGACGACGGCGAACGCGGTCAGGCCGTAGCCCATCGCGGCCAGGTCCAGTGCCGGCGGGAATCCGCACAGCACGCCACGGGCGATCAGCTTGTCCAGCCGCGCCTGCACGGTGCCGCGGGCGACCCCGAGCCGGCGTGAGCACTCCAGCACGCCGAGTCGCGGCTCGTCGGTGAGCAACAGCAGCAGGCGGGCATCCAGTTCGTCCAACGGGTCGCCCGCATCCGGTTCGCTCATGCGCCCACTCCTGTCGTGCGCTACGCAAGCTGTCCACCATGGTCGGTGAGTCGGGGAGTTGACTGTACAGCCTGTCCAGTGATTTCGACGTCTCTTGCTCATTGTGCATGCCAGTTCCATCCTGGGCGAACAGGGCACGACCCGAGGAGGAGCGCCGTGACCGAGACGTTGAGTGGCGAGCAACAGCTTGACAGCGGCCTGGACGAGATCAGCTACGACCAGCTCCGCCAACTCGTCGGCCTGGTGGACTACGACGAGTCGGCGGACCCGTTCCCGGTCCGTGCGATGGACGCCGTGGTGTTCGTGGTCGGCAACGCGACGCAGACGGCCTGGTACTACCAGCACGCGTTCGGCATGCGACTGGTGGCCTACGCCGGCCCGGAAACCGGCGAGCCCGACCACAAGTCGTTCGTGCTGGCGTCCGGCTCTGCCCGGTTCGTGATCAACGGCGCCGTCCGGCCGGACAGCGCCATGGCCGACCACCACCGCCGCCACGGCGACGGCGTCGTCGACCTCCCGATCGAGGTGGCCGACGTGGACAGGTGCGTCGCGCACGCCCGCGCGCAGGGCGCGACGGTGCTGACCGAGCCGCACGACGTGTCCGACGAGCACGGCACGGTCCGCATGGCCGCGATCGCCACGTACGGCGAGACCCGGCACACGCTGCTCGACCGCAGCCGCTACCACGGCGTGTACCTGCCCGGCTACGAGCCGAGGGCCGGCGAGCACCCGATGGTGGACGGCAAGCCGAAGCGGATGTTCCAGGCCGTCGACCACTGCGTCGGCAACGTCGAACTGGGCCGGATGGACCACTGGGTGGACTGGTACCACCGCGTGATGGGCTTCGTGAACATGGCCGAGTTCGTCGGCGACGACATCGCCACCGACTACTCCGCACTGATGAGCAAGGTCGTCGCGTGCGGCAACCACAGGGTCAAGTTCCCGCTCAACGAACCTGCGATCAGCAAGCGGAAGTCGCAAATAGACGAATACCTGGAGTTCTACGCCGGGGCCGGCGTGCAGCACATCGCGTTGGCCACCAACGACATCCTGGGCACAGTGGACCGGATGGTCGCGGCCGGTGTCGAGTTCCTGGCCACTCCGGAGTCGTACTACACCGATCCCGAGCTGCGGGCCAGGATCGGGTCCGTGCGGGTGCCGATCGAGGAGCTGTCGCGGCGCGGCATCCTGGTCGACCGTGACGAGGACGGCTACCTGCTGCAGATCTTCACCCGGCCGATCGGTGACCGGCCAACGGTGTTCTACGAGTTGATCGAGCGGCACGGGTCGCTCGGTTTCGGCAAGGGCAACTTCAAGGCGCTCTTCGAGGCGATCGAACGTGAACAGGAGCGTCGGGGCAATCTGTAAGACTTCGTAAGATTCTCAGGTAATTCCAAGAAAGTGGCTGACTGCCTGGCCCGTAAGCGAAGTGGGTCCATGTCACGTGATTCCTGCGGCTACGATCTCCGGCCGGGAAGGGTACCCTCATGACGAGCGGTCCTCATCCGGGCGGTTGCCGCATGTGCGCGAGCCATCTTCCTGGGTGCCGAACGGACCCCACTTAGACGTTGTGTTCGTTGTCGGGAGGTCGCATGGCGCACGTGGCTCGCGCCGCTGGAGTGCTCCCACTGCTCGCCGCCGTGGTCGTGGCGGCCGCGCTCGGCGGTGCGGCCGTGTTCACGGTCAGCCAGGCCGCCTGTCCCGATCCGGGCCACTTCGTGCGCGAGGGTGTCAGCGCCCGGCTGGTTGGCGGCTGCGTGACCAAGGCGGACCTGCCGGCGCCCAACACCGTGCCGGTCGCGGGCGCGACCGGGCACATCACCCAGTCGCGCCCCTGAACGTCCCCTGACCGGCGCGGCCCTAGACCAGGGCCAACCGCAGGTCCTCGACCAGGTCGTCGGCGTCCTCGATACCGACCGACAGCCGGATCAGGTCGCCGGGCACCTCCAGCGCCGAGTCGACGACGCTGGCGTGCGTCATCCGGCCGGGATGCTCGATCAGCGACTCGATGCCGCCGAGCGACTCGGCCAGCGTGAAGAGCTTCGTGCGGGCGCACACGTCCAACGCGGCCGCCTCGCCGCCGGCGACGGTGAACGACACCATGCCGCCGAAGCGCCGCATCTGCTTGGCGGCGACCTCGTGGCCGGGATGATCGGCCAGCCCTGGGTAGTAGACCTTCGTCACCTTCGGGTGGCCGGTGAGGAATTCGACGATCCGCTCGGCGTTGTCGCTGTGCTGCTCCATCCGGATCGCCAGCGTCTTGAGCCCGCGCAGGGTGAGCCACGCGTCGAACGGGCCGGGCACGGCGCCCGCCGCGTTCTGCAGGAAAGCGACCTGCTCGGACAGCGCCGCATCCGATGTGACGAGCGCGCCGCCGATCACGTCGGAATGGCCGCCGAGGTACTTGGTGGTGGAGTGCAGCACGACGTCGGCGCCCAGTCCCAGCGGCTGCTGGAGGTAGGGCGAGGCGAACGTGTTGTCCACCACCAGCATGGCACCGGCCTCGTGCGCGACGCCGGCCAGCGCCGCGATGTCGGCGATGTTGAGCTTCGGGTTGGTTGGCGTCTCGCACCACACCACCCTGGTGTTCGGCCGGCACGCGGCGCGGACGGCGTCCACATCGGACAGCGCGACCGGCGTGTGCTCGATGCCCCAGTGCCGCAACACCTTGTCCACCAAGCGGAACGTGCCACCGTAGGCGTCGTCCGGGAGGACGACGTGGTCACCCGGCCGGAGCACGGCGCGTAGCAGCACGTCACTGGCGGCCATACCGGAGGCGAACGCACGGGCGAACCGCCCGTTCTCCAGCGCGGCAAGACACTCCTGCAGTGCGGTGCGGGTCGGGTTGCCGGTACGGGAGTACTCGAAACCGCCGCGCGTCCCACCGACGCCGTCCTGCGCGTAGGTGGAGGTGGCGTAGATGGGCACGATCACCGAGCCGGTCGCCGGATCAGGGTCCTGACCCGCATGGATCGCCCTGGTGGCGAAGCCGCCTCGGGACCGACCATTGGAACTATCCGTCATGGACTCAAGCGTACGGCCGTTGCCTGAGGCGTGAGTGGACGTGGTCCGTTCTGCTCAGGCAGCCGTCACCTCGCGGTGTCGGCGTTGACCCAACCCCCATGGGTTGGACCTTCCCGTGGCGGTACCCGCTGCCCGCGGGGTGCGGGTCTTATCTGGGTTTCCATCGGGCTCGTTTCCTGTCGCCCACCAACTGTGGGAGGACACCAACGCGGCCAGATTGCGGGCGGCGTTGAGATCACGATCCAGCACCAGAAAGCACTGGTCACAGCGGAACACCCGTTCGGAAAGGCGCAGCTTGGCTCTCACCGCACCACAACGCGAACAGGTCTTGGATGACGGGTACCACCGGTCCGCCATCGCTAGTCGCGTACCTCGCCATCTTGTCTTGTAGTCCATCTGGCGCCGTAACTCGGCCCAGCCAACCCCGGCGACGTGCCTGGCCAGACGTCGGTTGCGCAGCATCCCGGCCACATGCAGGTCTTCGACCACGATCGTGCCGAAGGTTCTGGTCAGACGGCTGGTCAACTGATGCAGCCCATTTCTGCGGGCGTTTGCGACCCGAGTGTGCAGTTTCGCGATGCGTGACCGAGTCGCCCGCCACCGCACGGAAGGTGCCCGGCCGGTACGCCGGTCCGGGCCGCTACGACGGGCGGCCTGCCGTTGCAGGCGGCGCAACTCCCGGAGAACGCCATCAAGATGCCGAGGATTGGGCACGACCTCGCCGGTCGACAACACCGCCAGCGATGTGATCCCCAGGTCGACGCCGACCACAGTGTGCGACAGCACGGGGGCGACGTCCCGACACCGAACCTCCACCGAGAACGACACCTGCCAGCGACCACGCTCATGAGTTACCGTCGCCGAGCGGATGCGCGCTGTGCCGCAGCCGATACGGCGAGCCAGTTTCCTGGTCGACTCATGTGTGCGCACGATCCCGATCCGGGGCAGCCGCACGTGCCGCCGATCGGCATCGACTAGGCCGAACGCGCCCGTGGTGAACCGACACGACATCCGGGCCCGTCTGGCCTTGAACTGCGGAAAACGTACTGCCGAGCCGTTGCGCTCACCACTACGGGACGCAGTCCAAGCGCCCAACGCGGCAGACAGGTTGGCCAGGCCCGACGAATACGTCTCCTTCGAGTTCTGGTTCCACCACGGCGCTTCTGCGTCCTTGGCTCGGTTCCATGCCTTGCGCAGGCCATAGGCGGACCAACTCAGCGCCGGTGTAAGCGCATCCGGGCCGACATCGTAGGAGCGTTCCGCTGCTCGCTGGGCGAGATTCGCCTTGACCTGGGCCAGACCCCAGTTGAAGGCGAACCACTGAGCGCCGCAATGTGAGCGCAGCGCGGCTTCTTGTGCCGGGGTCGGGTCCAAAGCGAACTGATATCCCTGCACCACTGTCCTGGCATGGATCGACTCGTCCACGCGTCGATCATATCGAACAGGTGTGCGATCAGACCAAAACGGCCCCCGCCGGTGGCGGGGGCCGTAGGTGGATCAGATCACCACTGCTGCGGTGGCTGCTGCTGCGGTGGCTGTTGCGGGTAGCCGCCCGGCTGCTGGAAACCGCCCGATGGGGGGCCCTGCTGTGGGAAGCCGCCGCTGGGGGGCTGCTGGTAGCCGCCCTGCTGGGGCTGCTGCCCGTAGCCGGGTGCGGGAGCCTGCTGCTGGCCGTAGCCGGGTGCGGGAGGCTGCTGACCGTACTGCTGCGGCTGACCGTAACCGGACTGCTGCTGGCCGTACGGGTTCTGACCGAAGCCGCCGACCTGGCCGCCGTAGCCCGCGGGGGCCGCCGGGCCTGGTGGCAGGCCCAGGTAGGCCCTGGTCTGCGGGAAGAAGCCGAGCGCGCCGGCACCGGCGACGACGATGCCGGTGATCAGGTCGTAGGTGATCCGGCCGGTGCCCGCGTACTGGGCGATGAAGATGATCGAGAACAGGAGCAGCACGCCACCGGCCCCGACGATCACGAACTGGCCGACGTACCGCTTCATGAAGATCAGCACCGCACCGCCGACGCCGGCGATCCCGCCGAGCAGCAACAGGATGAAGTAGATGATCATCGCGCCTGGTATCGACACCTTCACGGAACCGGACACGAACGACTGGCACTCCTGGAGGCTGGCGCCGGACAACCCGCCGCACGCGCTGTTCGCGGCATCGGCCGCGCTGCCGACGTCCGACCACAGCGTGATCGTCATGATCGCGGCGAGCAGCGACATCAGCGCGACGACACCGAGGACGCACCACGTGATGATCTGCGTGGTGTCCGGCGGCGTCGACATCTGGCCGGGCGCGTAACCGGGATACGCGGACTGCTGTTGCTGGCCGTAGGCGGGCTGCTGGCCATACGCGGGCTGGCCGTATGCGGGCTGCTGGCCATAACCGGGCGCGGGCTGCTGCTGGCCGTACGCCGGCTGCTGGCCGTAGCCGGGCATGGCACCGGGAGACTGCGGCTGGCCGTAGCCGGGCGCGGGAGGCTGCTGAGGGGCGCCCGGAGTCCAGCCAGGTTGCTGCGGTGCGCCAGGTGCGGGTGGTTGCACGCCGGCAGCATACTGGCCGTAGTTGGGATTTTGTTGGCCTTGCGACACAACCTGCGTCGCCTCAGGCGCCGGGTTCTGGGCGCCGAACTGCTGCTGACCGGGTCGCACCACCTGGGTGGCCTCCGGCACGTGGCCGCTGCCCGGCTGCACGGCCTGGGTCGGGCCCGCGTCGGACAGGGCCGGCTCGTCGCCCGCAGGCGTCTGTCCACCACCCTGACCAGGCGAGAACTCGGGCGGCTGTGGGGAACTCATCGGGTGTCCAACTCCCTAGGCTGGTGCGTCGGTGCGATACCGGCATACGGGTGGTCACCAACGCTAGACCATCCGCTTCGCGGTCGCTGGCCACCACGCAGGTACATCCCCGCACGGCCGCTACGGCCGTTCGGGCGAACATCACCGCCCGGCGAGGAAGCCCAACACGTCGTGCCGGGTGACGACGCCGGCCGGTTTGCCGTCGACGAGCACCATGGCGCCGTCGGCCGTCGAGAGCGCCCGCATGGCCACGCTCACCGGCTCGCCTGCGCCGATGGTCGGCAGCGGCGGCGACATGTGCCGCTCGACCCGGTCGGCGAGCTGGGCCTGGCCGGTGAACAGCTTGTCCAGCAGGTCCCGCTCGATCACCGAGCCGGCGACCTCGGCGGCCATCACCGGTGGTTCCGCGTGTACGACCGGCATCTGCGAGACGCCGAACTCACGCAGGATGGCGACCGCCTCGCTGACGGTCTCGTTGGGATGCGTGTGCACGAGTGCGGGCAGCGTGCCGTCCTTGCGGCGCAACACATCGCCGACCGTGGCGCCGGTCGAGTCCGGCGGCAGGAAGCCGTAGGACGACATCCAACTGTCGTTGAAGACCTTGGAGAGGTAGCCCCGGCCGCCGTCGGGCAGCAGCACGACGACCACGTCTTCGGGCCCGAGCCGGGCGGCCAGCCGGAGCGCGGCGGCGGCCGCCATGCCGCAGGAACCGCCGACCAGCAACGCTTCCTCACGGGCCAGGCGCCTCGTCATGTCGAACGAGTCGGCGTCGGACACGGCGATGATCTCGTCGCAGATGTCCCTGTCGTACGTGGCCGGCCAGAAGTCCTCGCCGACCCCCTCGACCAGGTACGGCCGGCCGCTGCCGCCCGAGTACACCGAACCCTCCGGGTCGGCGCCGACGATCCGGACGCGGCCGCCGCTGACCTCCTTGAGGTAGCGGCCGGTGCCGCTGATCGTGCCGCCGGTGCCGACACCCGCCACGAAGTGCGTGATCCGCCCCTCGGTCTGCTTCCACAGTTCCGGGCCGGTGCCGTGGTAGTGGCTGGCCGGGTTCTCCGGATTGGAGTACTGGTCGGGCTTCCAGGCGCCGTCGATCTCGCGCACCAGCCGGTCCGACACGTTGTAGTAGGACTCGGGATGCTCCGGCGGGACGGCGGTCGGACAGACCACCACCCGCGCGCCGTATGCCTTGAGCACGTTGCGCTTGTCCTCGGACACCTTGTCCGGGCACACGAACACGCACTGGTAGCCCTTGCGCTGCGCGATCATGGCGAGACCGACTCCGGTGTTGCCCGATGTCGGCTCGACGATCGTGCCGCCCGGCCGCAGTTCGCCGGACCGCTCGGCGGCCTCGACCATCCGTACCGCGATCCGGTCCTTCACGCTGCCGCCGGGATTGAGGTACTCCACCTTGGCCAGCACCAGGGCGTCCAGGCCGGCGGCGACCGAGTTCAGCTTCACCAGCGGCGTGTTGCCCACCAGGTCGACCATGTGTTCGGCGTACTCCACCGCGGTGTCCTTTCCCCGAAGTTCTTCCCCGCTGCTAACCCTCGACCACTCCACGGCGATCTGCATGACAATAGGGGAAGCGGGAAGGAACGGGCAGGTCACCCGGTTGTACCGAGTGGTTGGTCGTGATCGGTGTGGTGTTGCGCGGGGGGAGATGCGTGGCAAATGGTGGGGTTTCGGGTCTTTCGTACCGCGGCCGTGGTCACCGGGGCGGTGGTCGGGCTGACGAGTGCGGCATACGGACTGTTGAACGAGCAGTCGAAGCGGGCCGAGTCGGTGATCGGCGAACCGGAGGGTCCGCCGTTCAACGCGGACGGCGTCTACCTGCCGGACGGCAGCGGACCGCACCCGTTCGGCATCGGCCCTGATCCGCTGCGGTTCGCGGTGATCGGCGACTCGTCGGCGGCCGGGCTGGGTGTGGACGAGCCGTCGCAGTTGCCCGGCGTGCTGCTGGCCAGGTCGCTGGCCGAGGAGGCCGGGCGGCCGGTGCTGCTCACGACGTACGCGATCAGCGGTGCGACCACACGTGACCTGTCCGACCAGGTGAATCGGGCACTGGCCGACCCGCCGAACGTTACGCTGGTGATCATCGGCGCGAACGACGTGACGGACCACCTGTCGGTGCGCGAGTCGGCTCGGCTGCTGGAAGCGCAGTTGGTCCGGTTGCGGTCGGCCGACGCGGCCGTCGTCATGGGCACGTGTCCGGATCTGGGCGCCGTCCGGCCGCTCGCGCAGCCGCTGCGTTCGGTGGCAAGGGCGTGGAGCCTGCTGCTGGCGAAGGCCCAGTTGGCGGCCGTGCTGCGGGCCGACTGCGCGCCGGTGGTGCTGGCCGAACTGCTCTCGCCGGAGTTCATCGCCCGACCGGACGACATGTTCAGCGCCGACCGGTTCCACCCGAGCGCGGCCGGTTACGAAGCCGCGGCCGCTGTGCTGCTGGCACCGCTGTGCGTGGCGGCCGGGGTCTGGACGTCGACCGCGCCGGACACGACCGTGACGCCGTTGCACGCACGTGGCCGGTCGCTGCCGGCGGTGCGGCTGGCGGCGGGCTGAGGTCGGGCGTTCACTCGGTGGGGCAACGTCACATTGCGGGTCGGCCGCGCGCTACTAGTGTCTCAGGCAGCCAAACCGACACGAAGGAGTGCCGTTATGCGTGAGGCTGTGATCGTGTCCGCGGTTCGGTCCCCGATCGGCAGGGCCGGCAAGGGTTCCCTCGTCGACATCCGGCCGGACGACCTCGCGGTACAACTGGTCAGGGCGGCACTGGCCAAGGTGCCGTCGCTGGACCCGGCCGACATCGACGACCTCATCCTGGGCTGCGGCCTGCCCGGCGGTGAGCAGGGCTTCAACCTGGGCCGGATCGTGGCCGTGCTGTCCGGTTACGACAACCTGCCCGGCTGCACCGTGACCCGCTACTGCGCGTCCAGCCTCCAGACGACGCGGATGGCCATGCACGCCATCCGGGCCGGTGAGGGTGACGTCTTCATCAGCGCGGGCGTCGAGACCGTGTCCAGGTTCGGCAGGGGCAGCTCGGACTCGTGGCCGGACACGCACAACCCGCTGTTCGCCGACGCGGAGGCCCGCACCCAGGCGACGGCGGCGCGGGGCGCGGACGAGTGGCACGACCCGCGCAAGGACGGCGCCATTCCGGACGCGTACATCGCGATGGGCCAGACCGCGGAGAACCTGGCGCGTGCGAAGGGCATTTCGCGCGAGGAGATGGACGAATTCGGCGTGCGGTCGCAGAACCTGGCCGAGAAGGCGATCGCGGCCGGCTTCTGGCAGCGCGAGATCACCCCGGTCACGCTGCCCGACGGGACCGTGGTGTCGGCGGACGACGGCCCCAGGGCCGGCGTCACCTACGAGAAGGTCGCGACGTTGCAGCCCGTGTTCCGCCCGGACGGCCGCGTGACCGCGGGCAACTGCTGCCCCCTCAACGACGGCGCGGCGGCACTGGTCGTGATGTCCGACACGAAGGCGGCCGAGCTCGGGATCACGCCACTGGCCAGGATCGTGGCCACCGGCGTGTCCGGGCTGTCGCCGGAGATCATGGGCCTTGGCCCGGTCGAGGCGTCGCGGAAGGCGTTGGCGCACGCGGGAATGACGATCGGCGACATGGACCTGGTAGAGATCAACGAGGCGTTCGCCGCCCAGGTGATTCCGTCCTACCAGGACCTGGGCATCGACGTCGACCGGTTGAACGTCAACGGTGGCGCGATCGCGGTCGGGCACCCGTTCGGCATGACGGGCGCCCGCATCGCGACCACTCTGATCAACTCGCTCCAGTTCCACGACAAGCAGTTCGGCCTGGAAACCATGTGTGTCGGCGGTGGCCAGGGCATGGCGATGGTGCTGGAGCGGCTCTCGTAGTACGTGTCTCGGTTACGCCGATATCAGACCTGACCCAGGTAGAAGGGCAGGCCCTGGTCGTCCACACACTCCGATGTGGTGCCGTACGGCATCTCGGTCGGGTCCGTCGCCGTGCCGCCGGTTGCTCGTATCGTCGCCACCGCTGCCGCGATGTCCGCTACGCCGTACATCGGGACCACGGCGGGACGG
>DATBDL010000362.1:0-11389 GCA_036269975.1 Pseudonocardiaceae bacterium
ACCGAGCCGATCGAGTTCTCGTTCATGTTCGTGGCGTGGCCGCTGTACCTGATCCACGCGGTGCTGACCGGTTCGTCGCTGGCCCTGGTGAACGCGCTGGGCATCCACGACGGCTTCAGCTTCTCGGCCGGCGGTATCGACTACATCCTCAACTTCGGCATCGCGACGAAGCCGTTGCTGTTGATTCCGATCGGCATCCTCTACGCGTTGATCTACTACTTCCTGTTCACGTGGGTGATCAAGAGGTGGAACATCCGGACGCCTGGCCGCGAGGAGGACACGGACGCCGATGTGGCCGCCGGCGGCGTGGTGGCCAGCGGCGGATCGAGCGCCTACGCCTCCGTGGTCGACCAGGGTGGCGGCACGGGCGATTAGCGCGGTTCGAGTGTTGCGGTGGATCATGGTCCGCCGCGACACTCGACCGGGAGTTACAGCGACACAGCAAGGAGCGCGCTTATGCCGGAACGACGGATCAAGGTCGGCAGCAAGGTCGGGTTGCATGCCCGCCCGGCGGCTCTGCTCGCCAAGGCGGCGGCAGCACAGTCGGTGGCGATCACCATCCGCAAGGACGACGGCCAGCCGGTGGCCGCGTCCAGCGTGCTCAATCTGATGACACTGGGCGCGATGCACGGCGACGAGGTCGTGCTGGCCGCCGAGGGCGCCGGTGCCGACACCGCGCTCGACGAGCTCGCCGCGATGATCACGGCGGACCTCGACGAGAAGTAGCAGGGCCCCCAGAAACGCGGGGTGTGGCCGTTCGTGACCCCGACCAGGCGGCCACACCCCGTTACCACGTACCAGGGCGGTGATCGACATGCCGGTGTCCGCGCGGGCTCGGCAGCGGTGTCGCGCGTTCCTGCCGCCCGCTGCCCGGATCGACTGTCTCTTCCCGGCCATCCGGATGCCGTCGAGTTGGGCGCGGATGGAACTCGGCGCGGCGCTGGTCGTGGCGACCGACACCGAGATCCTGGTGCTGGGCTGTTCGGCGGCCAGCCATGACCAGCCGCTCGCGGTCAGCGGCCGCTGTCCGCGTTCGACCCGCTTGGGCCCGGTGACCGATCCGGTGCCGACGATCACGCTGGGCCGGCTGGTCCTGCGGATCGAGCAGGAGTACGTGCCGGTGGTGCGGGCGGCGGACAGCGAGACCGAACTGCCGCCGGATCCGTTGCCGGACCTGTGAGTCAGAGCGGCAGGGGTAGCGTGCCGCCGGTGGCCGCGCGCAGCGCGTCCCGCATGGCCGCCCGTGGCGCCGGCCGGCCGGTGAACTGCTCGACCTGGTCGAATGCCTGGTGCAGCAACATGTCCAGGCCGGTCGCCAACCGGCCGCCCTTGCGCCGCACGGCATCGGCCAGCGGCGTCGGCCACGGGTGGTAGATCACGTCCAGCAGGCACGCCGCCTCGGCCAGTTCGTCGGCGTGCGGATTGGCGCCCACTGCTGGGACGGTGCTCACGACGACGGCCGACTTCGCCGCGATGGCACCGAGATCCGTCGCATCCCACCGGCGCACGTCCAGCGTGACACCGATTCGAGCCGCGGTCGCCAGCGCGTCCGCCGCCCGCGCCGGTTCCCGGACCACCAGCACCACGTCCGTCACGCCCAGTTCGAAGAGCCCCGCCAGCGCTGCCGCCGCGGTGCCGCCCGCGCCGAGCACGAGACCCGTCGCGCCGGGCGTGGGACGGTAGCCGCCGGCCGCGGTGAGCGCGCCGGTCACCCCCGCCACGTCTGTGCAGTCGGCCCGCCAGCGGCCGTCTGACAGCCGCAGCAGCGTGTTGGCCGCGCCGACCGACGTGGCGCGGTCGGTGTGTTCGTCGGCGAGGGCGAGCGCTGCGCGCTTGTCCGGCATCGTGACGGCCAGCCCGACCCAGGCGGGTGTCAGTGCGGCGACACGTGCCGCCAGTTCGTCGGCGGGGCAGTCGATCCGGTCGAACGTCCAGTCGCGCAGGCCGAGTTCGGCGTAGGCGGCACCGTGCAGCACCGGGGACAGCGAGTGCGCGACCGGCGAGCCGACGACGGCCGCCCGCCGTGCCTCAGAAGACGCCATTTTGGTGGGCTATCGTCACATTGGCCTGGTGCTCGGCCAGCGTGTCGGCGAAGCAGGAGGCCCGGTCCTTCTGGCACACCACGAAGAACAGCCACGTCCCCTGTGCCGGCGCCGTGGCCGCCTGGATCGCGGCGTTGCTCGGGCTGGACACCGGCGTCGGCGGCAGGCCGGCGTTGCCGTACGTGTTGTACAGACCGGCACCGGGCCGTTCGGCCGGTGCCGTCGCCACCATCGGCCGGTCCAGCCCGTAGTCCACTGTGGCGTCGGACTGGAGCGGCATTCCTTGCTGAAGTCGGTTGTAGAACACCCGCGCGATCTTCGGCATGTCCGCCGTCGTGCCGGACTCACGCTCCACAACGGACGCCAACGTCAGCACCTGGTACGGCGTGAAGCCGGTGCTCTGCTGGGCGGTCGACGGCAGCCCGGCCGCCAGTATCTGGACGCTGGACTGGTCCATGATCCGTTTCAGGGTCTGCGTCGCGTTCTCACCGGGCTTGAGGTTGTAGACACCCGGCAGGATCATGCCTTCCATCCTGTGCTTGGGATCGGCCGCCTTCACGACGGGCGCCGCCCACTCCGGCACGCCGAGCGCGGTCGGGTCGTCGCCGGCGATCGCGGTGCGCAGGTCGGTCACGGAGACGCAGGTCCTGGTGCCGTTGAGGGTGGCACAGGACGCGGTCGCGATGTGCGACAGGATACCGGGTGTGACCTTGCCGTCGGTGCTGGTCGTGTCGTCGAGCTGCCAGCCGCTCTTGATCTCCAGCAGGCCGACCCTGCTGGTGGCACGGACGATCGCGGTGACCGCGGCCGTGCCGGACATGTGCTCCTTGAGCACGTAGAACCCCGGCTGCACGCTGCTGACGTGGCTGTTGCCGTCGGCCGCCTTCAGGAAAGCCTTGGCGCTCTGGACGATGTTGGCGGTGACCATGTTGTCGGCGATGTTGGTCGTCGTGTCGCCCTCGTTGACCTGGAAGACGATGCTCTTGTCGCCGCTGCCGGGGTAGTCGGGGTACGAGCCGAAACCGGCGAACTGGCGCAGGCCGAGGTACGCGCCACCGGCGATCACCAGGACCAGCACGAGCACGATCGACCACGTGACACCGCGCCGACGACGCCGGCGCGGTCGGCCGACCGGCCGACCGGATCGCCTGCGAGCGCCCGAACCGTCCTCGGACACGTCGTCGAACAGGTCGAGGCCGTCGTTCACGACGCTCCCCCGTCTTCCTCGGTCCTGTCTACCGCTGTCCTGGCCAGGGTCGCCGCCCTGGCGTCCAGCCACGCCTGCAGGATCTCGACGGCTGCCGCCTGGTCGACGACGGCGCGCTGCTTGCTGCCCCTGACGCCACGCTGGCTGAGCATTCTGCTCGCCGTGACGGTGGTCAGGCGCTCGTCGGCCAGTCGGACCGGCACCGGCGTCGGCAGGGTGCGCAGCCGGGCGGCCAGCGCGTCGGCGTACGACTGGGCCGCCAACGCGGCCTGGCCGGTCCGACCGGCGAGTGTCCTCGGCAAGCCAACCACCACCTCGACCACCTCGTGCTCCTCGACCAGGGCGACGAGCTGTCCGATATCCCGGCCAGCCCGCATATCCCTCGACAGGGTAACGAGTGGCGTAGCTAGAACGGGTGAGGGATCACTGAGGGCAACACCGACCCGGACAGAGCCGACATCAACCCCAAGCCGCCTACCCCGACCGGGGTCGCCGACGCCAGGGCGGTCCGGAACAAGTGACACCGGCTCGTTCCGTTCGCCAGTGTCCGATCCCGTCACCGCCCCGGTGTCGCCCGACTTGCGCTTCACGCGTGCCAGTGTGCGCGCCCCTAGCCCTGTGCCACTCGCGCCAGTTCCGCGCGCAGGCCGGCGATCGCGTCGGCGACCCCGGCCGGCCGGGAACCGCCGCCCTGCGCCAGGTCCGGCTTGCCGCCGCCCCGCGCCTCGATCGCCGGCGCGAACGCCGGCACCAGCTTGCCCGCCGCCAGGCCGCGTTCCCGGCCGGCCGCCGTCGTGGCCACCACGAAGTTGACCTTGCCGTCGGCCGTCGAGAACAGCGCCACCACACCGGCACTGCTGCCCAGCCGGTCGCGGACCTCGCCGGCGAGGCCACGCAGGTCGTTGCCCGCCACACCGTCCGGCACCGCCGCCGCCACCAGCGCGAGGCCGTGCACGTCCTCGGCACCGCCGGCCAGGTCACCCGCCGACGACAGCAGCGACCGCGCCCGCAGCCGTTCTACTTCCTTCTCCGCGACCCGCAACCGCTCCACGAGCGCCTCGACCCGCGCCGGCACGTCCGCGTCCTGGACCTTCAGCATCCCGGCCAGGTTCTGCACCAGCGCCCGCTCGGTCGCCAGGTACCGGAACGCCTCGATCCCGACGTACGCCTCGACCCGGCGCACCCCCGACCCGATCGACGACTCGCCGATCAGCGCGACCGGCCCGATCTGCGACGAGTGCTCGACATGCGTGCCACCGCACAGTTCCCGCGACCACGGGCCGCCGATCTCGACCACCCGCACGGTCTCGTCGTAGGTCTCGCCGAACAGCGCGAGCGCGCCCAGCTCCCGCGCACCCGGCAGCGTGGTGTAGACCACGCGCACCGGCAGGTCCCTGCGCACCGCGAGGTTCGACACGTCCTCGATCTCGCTGCGGGTCTCCGGCGACAGTCCGCCCTGCCACGCGAAGTCCAGCCGCAGATAGCCGGGTTTGTTGAAGGAGCCGCTCTGCAGCGCGTTCGGGCCGAGCACCTGCCGCAGCGCCGCGTGCACGACGTGCGTGCCGGAATGCCCCTGCCGGGCGCCGGTGCGCCAGTCCGGGTCGACCTGCGCGAGCACCTTCTGACCCTCGACCAGCTCGCCGCCGCGCACCCGGACCTGGTGCACCCACAGCTTGCGGGCCACCTTCTGCACGTCGAGCACCTCGAGATCGAGGCTGTCCGCCGTGATGACGCCCGCGTCGCTGTCCTGGCCGCCCGACTCCGCGTACAACGGCGTGCGGTCCAGCACGACCTCGACGATCTCGCCCTCGCCCGCCGTGCGCACCCGCTCGCCGTCGCGGACCACGCCGCGCACGGTCGCCTCGGTGGTCAGCTCCTCGTAGCCGGTGAACTCGGTCGCGCCCAGATCGAGCAGTTCCCGGTAGACGGTCTTGTCACCGTGGCCGGTCTTGCGCTTGGCCGCGTCGGTCTTCGCGCGCTGGCGCTGCTCGGCCATCAGACCGCGGAAACCCTCCTCGTCCACCGTGAGGCCCTGTTCGGACGCCATCTCCAGTGTGAGGTCGATCGGGAAGCCGTAGGTGTCGTGGAGCTGGAACGCCTTGTCGCCGGGCAGCACGGTCGCGCCGGAGCGCCGCGTCTCGTCCACCGCGACGTCGAAGATCCGCGAGCCGCTGGTGAGCGTCTGCAGGAACGTCTCCTCCTCGGCGCGGATCACCGCGTCAATCCGGGAGAAGTTGGTGATCAGGTCCGGATAGGACGGTCCCATCTCGTCCCGCACGACGCCCGCGAACTCACCGAGCACCGGCTCGTGCACGCCGAGCAGGCGCGCTGAGCGGACGATCCGGCGCAGCAGCCGGCGCAGCACGTAACCGCGCGACTCGTTGCCGGGGGTCACGCCGTCGCCGATCAGCATCACGCCGCTGCGCGCGTGGTCGGCGATCACGCGGAACCGGACGTCGTCGATCTTGTCGGCGCCGTAACGGCGGCCGGACAACTCCTCCGCCCGCGTGATGACGTTGCGCAGCAGGTCCGTCTCGTAGACGTTCTCGACGCCCTGCAGCACGGTCGCCACCCGCTCGATACCCATGCCGGTGTCGATGTTCTTCGCGGGCAGCGAACCGACGATCGGACCGCCCTGCTTGGGGCTGACATCGCCGCGGATGTCCTGCATGAACACCAGGTTCCAGATCTCCAGGAACCGGTCCTCGTCCGCCTCGGGACCGCCGTCGCGACCGTACTGCGGGCCACGGTCGAAATAGATCTCCGAGCACGGACCGCACGGACCGGGCACGCCCATGTCCCAGAAGTTGTCCAGCGCACCACGACGCTGGATCCGCTCGTAGGGCAGCCCCGAGATGCTGCGCCACAGTTCGAGGGCCTCGTCGTCGTCCTGGTAGACGGTGGCCCAGAGCCGTTCCGGGTCGAGGCCGTAGCCGCCGCCGTCCACCGATCCGGTGATCAGGTCCCAGGCGAGCCGGATCGCGCCTTCCTTGAAGTAGTCGCCGAAGGAGAAGTTGCCGGCCATCTGGAAGAACGTGTTGTGCCGGGTGGTTCTGCCGACCTCGTCGATGTCCGGTGTGCGCACGCACTTCTGGATGCTGGTCGCCCGTTGCCACAGCGGTGGCGCCTCACCGAGGAAGTACGGCTTGAACGGCACCATGCCCGCGTTGACGAACAACAGGTTCGGGTCGTCCACCAGCAGGGAGGCACTGGGCACGTAGGTATGGCCGTTACGTTCGAAATGGGCACGGAAACGCTTGATGATCTCGTGTGTCTGCACGATGTCTCGTCCTTGCGAAGTCAGATTGGGTGGCGGTCGCGGGGACGGCGGATGGCGCTCGCGGCGAGGCGAGTGTCAGCCATCCGCCCTGCGGGCTCGTGCGCCACCCGGACGGCGGGTCGGCGCCGCGCTGGCCCGCAGGGTCGCGTCGGCGGCCGCCAGTGCCGCTCGCGGCATCGGGTTGATACCGGTGCGCTCGACGACCGAGTCGGTCAGCTCACGCTCACGCTCGACCATGCCGGCGCGGATGTCGGCGCCGAACGCACCGAGTGCGCCCGCGAGTTCGCCGATGGCGTCGCCGAGGTTGTCCGCGATCCCGGCCGGCGTCACCTGACGGGCCGCCTGGCCCGCCTTGCGGGACAGCGCGACCCCGGCCGCGACGCCGACGCCGAGCCAGAACAGTCGCTTGATCATTTGCGGCCTCCCCGACGCTGCCGGCGGGAGTGCTTGCCCGGCGCGTCCGCCTTGGCCCGCCTGCGTGCCCGGACGGCACGGCTGATGCCGTAGGACAGCGCGGCGGTCTTGACGAGCGGGCCGCCGAGCGTCGCGGTGAACAGCGACGTCAGCGCGGAGACGTTGCCGCTGACCGCGCGGGCGTTCGCCGTGATCCCGTCCACCCGTTCGAGTTGGGTGTTGACGTGGCTGATCGTGGTGTTGGCGCCGGTGAACAGTGGGTCGGAGTTCTCGTGCGCCTTGCGGATCGCGATCGTGGCCTCGTCCAGCGTGCGGGCGAGCTTGAACAGCGGGCGCGCGAGCAGCAGCACCAGCAGCAAGAACGCGCCCGCGGCGACGAGCCCGGCGATCTGCCCTGCCGACACGAGTCCTCCTGTGATCCGGGCGGCGTGATGGCGGTCAGGTTACCCGGCCGACCTGCGGGCAGCCCGACGGGACCAGTCGCCGGATGATCATCTCCATGGTATGCGGCCGGTCAGTCCTGCTGCGCCTGGTTTTCCCGGATCGCGCGGCGCAGCTTCGGCACCCGATCGGCGAGCTGCCGTTCCGCGCCGCGCTGGGTGGGCTGGTAGTAGTCGCGGCCGACGAGTTCGTCCGGCGGGTACTGCTGGGCGAGCACGCCCTCGGGCACGTCGTGCGGATACCGGTAGCCCTGCGCGTTGCCAAGGCGGGCAGCGCCGGGATAGTGCCCGTCCCGCAGGTGCGGCGGCACGTTGCCGGCCAGCCCGGCGCGCACGTCGGCCAGTGCCGCGTCGATGCCCGTGATCACGGCGTTCGACTTCGGCGCGGTCGCCAGGTGCACCGTCGCCTGCGCGAGCGCGAGCCGGCCCTCCGGCATGCCGATGAGCGCCACGGCGGCCGCTGCGGCGGTGGCGGTCTGCAGCGCGGTCGGATCGGCCATGCCGACGTCCTCGCTGGCGTGCACGACGAGCCGGCGGGCGATGAACCGGGGGTCCTCGCCGGCCTCGATCATCCGGGCGAGGTAGTGCAGCGCCGCGTCCACGTCCGAGCCGCGGATCGACTTGATGAACGCGCTGATCACGTCGTAGTGCTGGTCGCCGTCCCGGTCGTAGCGGACCGACGCCTTGTCGACGGCCGCCTCGACGGTGGCCAGCGTGATCTCGGCGTGCCCGGTCGAGCGGGCGGCCTCGGCGGCGGCCTCCAGCGCGGTCAGCGCGCGGCGGGCATCGCCACCGGCCAGCCGCACGAGATGGTCCTCGGCGGCCTGGTCGAGGGTGAGGGCGTCGTTCAGGCCGCGCGGGTCGGTCACGGCACGGCGGACCAGCGTGCGGACGTCCTGCTCGGTGAGCGGCCGCAGTTGCAGCACCAGCGAGCGCGACAGCAGCGGCGAGACCACGGAGAACGACGGATTCTCGGTGGTGGCGGCGACGAGCAGCACGGTCCGGACCTCGACGGCGCCGAGCAGCGCGTCCTGCTGGGTCTTGGAGAAGCGGTGTACCTCGTCGATGAACAGGACGGTGGCCTCGCCGGTGTTGCGCAGCCGCAGCCGTGCCTGCTCGATGACCGCGCGCACCTCCTTGACCCCGGCCGACAGCGCGGACAACGCGACGAACCGCCGCCCGGTGGCGAGCGACACGAGCGACGCGAGCGTGGTCTTACCGGTGCCGGGCGGCCCGTAGAGCAGCACGGACGCCGGCGCGGCACCCTCGACCAGGCGACGCAGCGGAGCGCCGGCACCGAGCAGGTGGTCCTGGCCGAGCACCTCGTCCAGCGAGGTCGGCCGCATCCGCACCGCCAGCGGCGCGTTCGCGGCCTCGGGGTCGTCGCCGGGATTCGCGGCGAACAACCCGGCGTCCTGAGCGTCGCCGAACAACCCGTCCTGCACGTCCACGATGCTAAGCGCCGACCCTGTCAGATGACCGCGCGCAGTGCGGCCAGGATCAACTCCGCCCTGTCCAGGCGTGCGTTGTGGCCCATCAGGCCGATTCGCCACACCGTGCTCGCGTACTTGCCGGCGCCACCGCCGATCTCGATGTCGTACTCGGTCAGCAGGCGGTGGCGGATCTTCGCCGAGTCGACGTCGTCGGGCACCCACACCGTCGTCAGTTCCGGCAGGCGGTGGCCCTCCGCCGCGAACAGCCGCAGTCCCATGTCGACCAGGCCGGCCTGCAACCGCTCGCCCGCCGCCTGGTGTCGCGCGTACACGTCCGGCAGGCCCTCGGCCAGAATCCGGCCCAATGCCGCGTGCAGCGACGCGATCATGGCCACCGGTGCCGTGTGGTGGTACGTCCGGCCACCGACGCCGTTGCCCGACACGTAGTCCCCGATCATGCCGAGGTCCAGGTACCACGTCGGTGGGCGCACCACCCGCCGCGCCCACGCCCGCTCGCCGATCGTGAACGGCGACAGGCCGGGCGCGACCCCGATGCACTTCTGCGTACCGGAATACGCCAGGTCAACGCCCCACTCGTCGATCGCGACCTCGATGCCCGCCAGTGACGTCACACAGTCCGCGAGCACGACGGCGTCCGAATCCCGCTCGTGCACGGCCGACGCGAGACCGGCGATGTCACTCACGGCCCCCGTCGACGTCTCGGCGTGCACCGCCGCCACGATGTCCGGTGCCGGATGCGCCGCCAGCACGGCCGCGATGTCCACCGGCTGTCCCCATTCGTGGTCCACCCGGACCACGTCGGCGCCGTAGCGGCGTGCTACCTCGCACATCCGCTCGCCGAACAGCCCGTTGACGGCGACGACGACGGTGACACCAGACTGTGCAAGGTTCGCGAACGCGGCCTCCATGCCGATCGAACCGGTGCCGGACAGCGGCAGCGTGCGCGGATTGCCCGTCCCCCACACCGTTCGCAGCCGGTCGCACGTCTCGTCCAGGATGCGCAGGAACTCCGGATCGAGGTGGCCCAGCAGCGGGGCTGCCAACGCGGCCGTCGCCTCCGGGTACGGGTTGGACGGTCCGGGACCAAGCAGGGTTCGGTCGACCAGGCGCATACCCCCCAACCTAACCGGAGCGCGTCAGGACGTGAACGCGGCGCGTGTCACGTCGTGAACGCGGCGCGTGCCTTCGCCGCGTCCCTGATCGCGCGGGCCCAGTCCAGCAACGCCTCGCCGTCGCTTCCGGACAGCTCGTCGCCGTCCGTGTCGGCGCCGTTCGTCTCTACGGCGGCGTGCACCGCGTCGTAGATCCGCTGCCACAGGTCGACACCGTTCCATTCGACGAACCTGCGATACGCGGTGGGTACGGCGATGCCGAACGACACCGGCAGCCGACGCCACGCGCAGCCACTGGTGAGCACGTACACGACGGCGACGAACACCGCCCTGTCGCCCACGCGCGATCTGCCGCCGCCCTGCGGCCGCACCTTCGGCACCGGCACCAGCGGCTGGACTATGTTCCACAGCCGATCTGGCACCAGCCGACGGGACAGCGGCGAAATCCGATCGTCGAAGTCAACCGAGTGCACCACAAAGCCACCTCCAGCCGGAATGCCTCTTTTGTAGAGGCATTCCGGCCAACGGTCAATCGGCCGCACGGTGGCAATCTTTGCCAAACATCTCGATTGGGCGTCAATGGGCGCTGACGGTGTCCCGTACGTGCCACCGTTGCATGGCATGCTGGACCATCGTGATGAGGGCCTGTTTGGTGGATTCCCGCTTCCGCGCGTCGCACTTCACGATCGGCACATCCGCGGGTATCGCCATGGCTTCCCGCACATCCTCGACCGGATACTGTGGCACGCCTTCGAAGCAGTTCATCCCGATGATGTAGGGCAGCCGGCGTTCCTCGAAGTAGTCGATGGGGCCGAAGGAATCCGCCAATCGCCGGGTGTCGGCGAGCACGACGGCGCCGATCGCGCCACGTACCAGGTCGTCCCACATGAACCAGAACCGGTGCTGCCCCGGCGTGCCGAACAGGTACAGGATCAACTCGGAGTCCAGGGTCACCCGGCCGAAGTCCATCGCGACCGTCGTCGTGGTCTTGCCAGGAGTCGCGGCCAGATCGTCGATCCCGTGGCTGGCCTCGGTCATCACGGCCTCGGTGGTCAGCGGCATGATCTCGGAAACGGAGCCGACGAACGTCGTCTTGCCGACCCCGAAACCGCCTGCCACCACGATCTTCGCCGAGGTCGCTGCCCGGCCCAGCGGGGCCCGCCTTGACCTCTCAAAGTCGACGGAGTCCACTCAACACCCTTTCCATCAACACGAGATGCGCCGCGATGTCGTCGTCGGCGAATGTCCGGTGAATGCTGATCAGGCCCAGCTCGGCCATGTCGGAGAGGACCACCCTGGCCACGCCGAGCGGGATGGACAGCTTGGCGGCCACCTCGGCCACCGACAACGGGTACCGGCACAGCGCACTCACCGACCGGTGCTCCAACTGGACGAGACGTGTCTGTTCCCGCGCCAGTTCCGTGGTGGAGATCAATGTCT
>DATBDL010000363.1:0-11442 GCA_036269975.1 Pseudonocardiaceae bacterium
CGCCGGGCTGGTGACGGCGGCCGTGCTCGCGCTGCCGCTGGTGGTGCTCGCGGTCGGCGAGGGCAGGCGACGCTGTTGGCTGGACGACGGCGTGGTGTCGGTACGGGTGTACGGCACGCGATCGGTCGACCTGCGCAGGGCGTCCCGGATCGAGCTGCTGATCACCGAGGTGCGCGGCACGCGGGCGGTCGGCGTGCTGGTCGCGGGGCCGCCGAAGGACAAGGCCATCAACATCGCGGTGGCCACGTACGCCGGTTTCGGCGGCCGTGAACTGGACATCCTCGCGCTGCGCCGGCTGGCCGACGCGCTGGCCGGCGGCGAGGAGCCGGGCGGACTGGTCTACGCGGAACTGCTCGTGGCGCAGTTGCGGTCCGAGGCGCGCGGCGAGGACCCGGCCGGCAAGCCGCTGTACCGGATCGCCGCCCTGTCACCCGGCGGGCGGCTGGCGCACCGGGTACCGCCGGACGCGGTGACCCAGTTCGTGGCGGCCTTGGACTAGCACTCCGTGCCGCGGCCGTAGAACGTGATCGGGCCGGGGTCGGGGACGTCGAGCAGGTGGAAGCCGAGGCACTCGTAGAAGACGCCCGCCGCCGTGTTCGTGGTCAGCATGCCCAGGTAGACGCGGGGGACGCCGGCCTTGTGCAGCGCGTCGAGCAGGGTCTTGATCAGCTTGCGGCCCCAGCCGGCGCGCTGGACGTGCGGGAGCAGGTCGATGTGCAGGTGGGCCGGGTAGTCGGCGATGGCGGGGACGAGCAGCCGTTCGGGGTGGTGCAGGAGATCGGACATCTCCTCGTCCCGGTTGGCCGGCGGTTCGACCGGTGCCGGGTGGCGCTCGCCGACCAGCGGCAGCCAGACCTCGCGTAACTGGCGGTAGAACGTCGGTGTGTCCGGTACGCCCAGGACGTAGCCGGACACGCGCTCGCCGTCATCGAGCACGAACGCGAAATCGGGCGCCAGCAACAGGTACGGGCCGGCGAACAGGTCACCGATCAGTTCCGGGTCCCGGTAGAGCGCGGTACCGTCGCGGCCGGAGTCGGATGTGCGCAGGCAGACGTCGTACACCTGGTCGCGGTCCTGCGGCCGATAGGGACGAATCACCACGTCAGCCATGATCCGATGATAGGTGGCCTACCGTTCGCCCATGAACAAGCTCTCGCACTTCGCGATCAACGCCGACGACGTCGACTCGACCCTGCCCCGGCATCACCGCCGCCGTCCAGCAGCGCAGGGAGCTCGTCGCCGACCGGCCGACCAACGGATTCGAGTGCACGGTCGGGGTCGACGACGTGGACCGCACGATCGCGACCGCGCTCGCCGCGGGCGGCCGGGTGCTGATGGCGCCCAGCACGATCCCCGGCGTCGGGCGGCTGGTGTGGCTGGCGGACCCGTCCGGCAACGTGGTGGGAGCCATGGCGTACGAATCCGTTTGACGCCTGTTCGAACATGTGTTCGAATCGATAGGTGCGATGGGACGGACAGCGACTCGACAACCAGACACAGGCCGCACTACCGGGGATCGGCGAGGTGGTGCGCACGGTCCGCACGCCCGAGTTCAACGGCCTCGTCTTCCACGAGGTCAGGGCGCGATCCGTGCTCAACCGCGTGCCGGGGGGCTCCAGCATGCCGTTCGGCTGGACCGTCAACCCCTATCGCGGCTGCTCACACGGCTGCACCTACTGCTTACACGGCGACACCCCGATCCTGCTGGCGAACGGCCGCACCAAGCGGATGGCCGACCTGGTCGTCGGCGACCGGATCTTCGGCACCCGTCAGCAGGGCCGCTACCGCCGCTACACGGCCACCGAGGTGCTCGCGCACTGGGCGACCGAGAAGAAGCCGGCCTACCGCGTCACGCTGGCCGACGGAACGGAACTCGTCGCCAGCGGCGATCACCGCTTCCTGTCCGACCGCGGCTGGAAGCACGTCACGGGTGACACCACCGGTTTCGGCCGCCGACCGCACCTGACCACCGGCAACAAGCTGATGGGCACCGGCCGGTTCGCCGCGTTACCGGACATCACGGCGGACTACCGGCGCGGCTACCTCGCGGGCCTGTCCCGTGGCGGCGCCGGTGCCGCCTACCGCGACCGGTTGGCCCGGTTCCGGTTGGCCGGCGCCGATCCCGAGGTGTTCCGGCGGGCGCGTCGGTTCCTGGCCTACTTCGGGCTGGAGTCGCCCGACGACGGCCCGGCCGCCGATCTGGTCGTGCTGCCGCACTGCCCGAGCGAGGACTGGCACAAGGGCTTCCTCGCCGGCGTGTTCGACGTGCGCGGCGGCCACGCCAACCGGGTGCTGCGCATCCGCAACTCCGATCCGGAGATCGTGGACGCGATTCTGTTGGCGCTCAAACGGTTCCACTTCGCCTTCACGGTCGAGCACATCGGCGAGGGCCTCGCGCCGCACGTGGTCCGGCTCAACGGCGGGCTCGCCGAGCACCTCCGGTTCTTCCACACCGTCGACCCGGCCGGCACCGCGAAACGCGGCATCGAGGGACTGGCCATCAAGTCCACCGCCGAGCTGGACGTCGTGTCCGTCGAGCCGACCGGCGAGTCGTTACGTCTCTACGACATCAGCACCGGCACCGGCGACTTCATCGCCAACGGGGTCGTGAGCCACAACTGTTTCGCCCGAAACTCGCATACCTACCTGGAACTGGACTCCGGCACCGACTTCGACACCCAGATCATCGTGAAGGTGAACGCCGTCGACGTGCTGGCCAGTCAACTGCGCAGGAAGACGTGGCAGCGCGAGCACGTGGCGATGGGCACCAACACCGATCCCTACCAACGGGCCGAGGGGCGCTACCAGTTGATGCCCGGCATCATCGGCGCGCTCGCGAAGTCCGGCACGCCACTGTCCATTCTCACCAAGGGCACCGTGCTGACGCGGGACCTCGGGCTGCTCGCCGCTGCCGCCAAGGACGTGTCGGTGGGGGTCGGCGTGTCGATCGCGTTGCTGGACCGGGACATCCACCGCAGCCTTGAGCCGGGCACGCCGACGCCGCAGGCCCGCTTGGAACTGGTCCGCCGCATCCGGGCGGCCGGCCTGCCGTGTGGGGTGCTGATCGCGCCGGTGTTGCCGATGCTGACCGATTCGGTCGACCAGCTCGACCGGCTGCTCGCCGCGATCGCCGACGCCGGCGCCACTGGCGCGACGGTACTGCCGTTGCATCTGCGGCACGGCGCACGGGAATGGTTCGCCGCGTGGTTGCGGCGAGAACATCCGGAACTGGTCGACACCTACCGGGCGATCTATGCCCGAGGCAGCTATGCCGATCGCCGCTACCGTCGGCTCGTGGCCGAACGGGTCGGTCCGTTGTTGCGCCGGTACGGCTTCGCGCCGCGGCCGGGCCGGTTCAGAACCGAGAACAGTGCCGAGAACGGGGAGACATCCGACGTTGGCAACACCGATTCCGACACCCAGCGTGCGGTCTGGCCGACCGGCAGCATGCCCGCCGGCACGCGGACACCGGCCACCGTCGACCAGGACCAGTTGTCCTTGATGTGACCCTGACCTGCGCTGATACCGATCACTACTCAGCGTTCCTGGTTGATCTGGTGTCGAGAGCCGACGTGAGGGTACTCACCATATGCAACCATGCCTCTGCGTCAGGGGAGTCGATCCATAGTTCGTTGAGTTCCGAGCATTCGGCCAATACTCGGGTGAGGGCGTGGACCGCGATGTGCCGGAGGTCGTCCGGTAGTTCGGGAATCGTCTGCTTCGGTCCGTGAATGCAATCGATTGGTATGTGGCCGTCGCGCTGTGCGGCGACCAGTGCGGCGGCGGCGACGGCCGCGCCGCCGACGTCCCGGTCCAGGTAGCCGCTCTGCTCGGCGGCCTCCGCGAGGACCGTACGAATAGCACCGACTCGGAACTCGGGTTCAAGATGATCGAGCGACGCGGCGAAGTCGGCCGCGTCGTCGTTATCGAACGGCCCAGTGCCCCATGCACCCATTGGCTGCCTTTCCTGTCTCGACGGGTCGGTCGCCACGAATGATGGCAGTGCGGCCGTGAAGCCCAGTCAAGGTTGGCAGCCGATCTATGTCCGGGGCACCACCAACGGGTGAATGTTTCAGTCTGTCCGATCGGTCATTGATCATCGACAGCCTTGCCCACGTGGCGGAACTCCGCCAACCAGCGGAACCAGCCCGGATCGTCAGGGTCGCGGTGGTCCGCTATCCGGACCTGAATCAATTCGCGAGTCGCGAACGACTCGACCTCGGGTCGGGTGAGCGGCCACGGTGGACCCGAGACGGGACCGTCCTTTTCGTCCTGTCCACTGCCAATTGCGATAAGAGTCCCGTTCGGACCGACGAACCTGCCGACATTGGCGATCGCGGTCGCGCGGACATTTGTCGGCAATGCCTGAACTGTGAAGATCTCGACGACCAGATCGAACGCGCCGACCAACTCGGCCGGCGGGTCCAGCAGGTTCGCGGTCCGGTAGTGCACCGGCGATCCGGGATGGCGGGCGCGTGCGGCGGCGATCGCCGACTCGGACACGTCGAAGGCGTCCGTGTCGTAGCCGAGGCTCGCGAGGTGCTCGGCGTCCGCGCCCAGCCCGCAGCCGACCACCAGCGCCCGTCTGCCTTCGCCGGTGCGGCCGTCGGTCCAGGCCACGAGCAGCCGTTGGGGCTGGGACCTGTTCCACGGCATCGGCACCTCACCCCGCCGGGCGGACGAGTAGAGCTGCTCGAACCACGCCGTCGGCTGCCCGGCGGCGATCGCGATGGCCGCCAACCGGTCCGCCTGCGAATCCCAGCCGCCGGACGTGTGGTGCAGGATCGCCGGCACCGGATCGTCGTCGGTCACGACGAGCGTGGGGACGTCGGCAGCCACAGTGGCGTCGCCAACCAGTACCAGTGACGCGATCCGGTCCGGCCGCGCGTCGGCGGCCTCGCGGGCGAGTTCGGCCCGGTCGGCCGGGACGGCGAGGTGCACGCCCGCTGTCTGACCATGCTCGTCGAGCAGTGCGGTCAACTCGGCGGTGGTCGAGCCGTCACGGCGCAGGACGTACCGGGCGCCGGCTGCGAGCCGGGCGGCGAACTCCGCGTCACCCACTCCGGCGAGCAGCAGCAGCGGGTGCGTGGGATCACCGAACTCGTCGGCACACGGCGTGGACATGTCGAACCTCCCTGATCTGCGGTGTCGTGATACTCGCATCCCGGACAACCACCCGATTGGCGGAGTGTCGGACGGTTCCGGCACGATGATCGGCGCACACTGCGCCAGAAGGGCGCTTTGTCTTCCCTGCCTTGTTTCGGAGGATCATCCACATGTCTCGTCATTGGTTACCGGCCGTCCTCGTGCTCGGTGCCACCCTGGTCGCCGGTACCGCCTGCTCGACCGCGGGCACGCCGACAGCGGCGGCCGGCTCGACCACCACGGCCACCACGACGGCGGCGCCCTCACCCGTGACGGTGAGCGACATCAAGTCGGCCATCCAGAGCGCGTCGGCCGTGCACATCAAGGGCACGATGACCGACAGCGGCAGCTCGGTGTCGCTCGACGTACAGATCAACAAGGACGGCAGCGCGTCGGGCACGCTCGGCGAAGGCGGCGCGAACATCCCGATCGTGTTCACCAAGAAGGTCGTCTACATCCAGTTCACCGCCGACGTGATGAAGGCCAACGGTGTCGACGCCACGGGTGCGGCAGGCCAACTGCTGCTGAACAAGTGGGTGCCGTCGACGTCGCCGGTGCTCTCCGGCAGCGGCATCGTGTCCGGCGTGACTCCGCTGCTGGACTACACGACGTTCACCGGCAACCTGATCCAACAGATCCCGGCCGGCACGCCGAAGGCCGGCAAGACGGACACAGTCGGCGGCACGCCGGTCCAGCTCTACACGTTCTCGGACGGCACGGTGGCCGACATCGCCACCGCCGGCCCGCACTACGTGATGCGGCTGACCCCGTCGGCCAGCCAGGGTTCCGGCTCGATCGACTTCACCGGATGGAACCAGCCGGTCGCCGTGCACGCGCCGCCGGCCAGCCAGATCTACGCCGGCCCAGGAGCCTGAGCGGCGGCGGTGGGCGGCGATCGTCGTCCACCGCTCCTCGTACGCAGAAAAAGTCAGGCTTGACTGTTTGTTAGTGCGCGGCCAGACTCGGGCACGTGGTGGTGCAGACACGGCAACGCCAGGCCGACCGTAGCCGGGAGACGCGGCGCAAGCTGATGGAGGCGACGGTCGAGTGCCTGGTCGAGCGCGGTTGGGCCGGGACGACGACGGTGCTCGTCGCCGAGCGGGCCGGGGTGTCGCGGGGCGCGCAGCTACACCACTTCCGCACCAGGGGTGAGCTGGTCGCCGCCGCCGTCGAGTACGTCGGCGCGCAGGGTGTGCGGGCCATGCTGGAGCAGGCCGCCGCACTGCCGGTCACCGGCAACCGCACCGCGGCCGTCGTCGAGTTCATCATCGACTTCTTCGTGAGCCCGTTGTTCACGGCCGCGTTGGAGCTCTGGGTCGCCGCCCGGACCGATTCGGAGCTGACGGACATGGTGGTCGGCCTGGAAGCCCGGCTCGGCCGTGAGTGTCACCGGATCGCGGTCGAGCTGCTGGCCGCCGACGAGCGCCGGCCCGGCGTTCGCGAGACCGTACAGGCGACGCTCGACCTGGCCCGCGGCCTCGCGCTGGCGAACCTGCTCACCGACGACAGTCGCCGCCGCAAGCGGATCGTGCGCCAGTGGGCGGACATGGTCGACAACGCACTGAGCGCCGAGGTGGGCTTGTGACCGAGCCTGCGAGGGAACCAACAGGCACAGCGACCGTCGGTCATGAGACCGCCGGGCGCAGCGAGGTGGGATCATGACCGACATCGCCGAACTGGCCACCGACCTCGCCGCCGAGGGCGCCGACCTGGACGGCATCGTCGCCGAGCTGGGTGATGACGGATGGTCCCTGCCGACACCGGCACCCGGCTGGGCCATCGCGCACCAGATCGCACACCTCACCTGGACCGACCAGGTGGCGCTGCTGGCGGCCACCGATCCGGCCCGGTTCGCCGATGCCGTAGCGGCGGCGATGGCCGACCCGACCGGATTCGTCGACGCAGCGGCCGCCGAGGGTGCGGGCGCGCCGCCGGCCATGCTGCTCTCGGACTGGCGGCAGGGCAGGGCACTGCTGATCGACGCGGTGCTCGCCGTGCCGGTCGGCACGAAACTGCCGTGGTTCGGGCCGCCGATGGGCGCCGCGTCGATGTTGACGGCGCGGCTGATGGAGACGTGGGCGCACGGCCAGGACGTGGCCGACGCGCTGGGCGTTTCGCGCACGCCGACCACCCGGCTGCGGCACGTCGCCCACATCGGCGCGCGCACGGTCGGTTTCGCGTTCGCCGTGCACCAGAAGACTGTGCCGCCGGAGTTCCGCGTCGAGCTGACCGCTGCGGACGGTCGACTCTGGACGTGGGGGCCATCGTCGGCGGCCGACCGCGTCACCGGGCCGGCACTGGACTTCTGCCTGCTGGTCACGCAACGCCGGCACCCCGACGACCTCGAACTGACCGTCACCGGCGACAACGCCGAAGCGTGGGTGCCGATCGCGCAGGCGTTCGCCGGACTGCCCGGCGGCGGCCGTAAGGCCGGGCAGTTCGCATGACCATCCGCATCGGCAACATGTCGGGCTTCTACGGCGACCGGTTCGCCGCGATGCGGGAGATGCTGACCGGCGGCCCGCTGGACGTGCTGACCGGCGACTACCTGGCCGAGCTGACCATGCTGATCCTCGGCCGGCAGCGGATGAAGGACCCGGCCGGCGGCTACGCCCGCACGTTCCTGCGTCAACTCGAAGAGTGTCTCGGGCTGGCCGTCGAACGGGGCGTGCGGATCGTGACCAACGCCGGCGGGCTCAATCCGGCGGGGCTGGCCGCCGAGATCGGCGCGCTGGCCGACCGGCTCGGCCTGCGGGTGCGGGTCGCGCACGTCGAAGGCGACGACCTGTTGCCACGCGCGGCCGAACTGGGCCTTGCGGGCGCGCTGACCGCGAACGCGTATCTCGGTGGGTGGGGGATCGCGGAATGCCTGCTGGCCGGCGCGGACGTCGTGGTCACCGGTCGTGTGACGGACGCGTCGCTGGTCGTCGGGCCGGCGGCGGCGCACTTCGGCTGGGCTCGTACGGACTACTCGCGACTGGCGGGCGCGACCGTCGCCGGGCACGTGATCGAGTGCGGCGCCCAGGCCACCGGCGGCAACTACAGCTTCTTCGCCGAACTGGCCGACACGTCCCGGCTCGGCTTCCCGATCGCGGAGATCGCTGAGGACGGCTCGGCCGTGATCACCAAACATCCGGGCACCGGCGGCGCGGTGACGGTGGAAACCGTGACGGCGCAACTGTTGTACGAGATCGGCGGGCCGCGCTACCTCGGCCCGGACGTGACCAGCCGGTTCGACACGATCGAACTGGCCGACGACGGGCCGGACCGGGTGCGCATCGCCGGCGTGCGCGGTGAGTCGCCGCCGGACACGCTCAAGGTCTGCCTGAACACCCTGGACGGCTTCCGCAACAGCGCCACGTTCGTGTTGTGCGGCCTCGACATCGACGCCAAGGCCGAGCTGGCCCGCCGTCAGCTCGCGGCCGAGGTCGGGTCGGACGGCATCACCTGGACGCTCGCCAGAACCGACCACGCCGACGCGGATACCGAGGAAACAGCGAGCGCTCTGCTGCACGCCACCATCCGCACGCCGGATGCCAAGCGCGCCAAGGGTTTCTCACGTGCCTGCGTGGAACTGGCGCTGGCGTCCTATCCGGGATTCACGCTCACCGCCCCGCCGGTCGACGGCACCCCGGTCGGCGTCTACCGGGCCGAGTACGTGCGGGCGTCGGTCGTCACGCAGACGGCCGTGCTGCCGAGCGGTGAGCGGATGGACGTGCCGGCCGGGGCCGGCGAGGCACCTCCGTCGCCGTTGGCCGCGGGGCAGGACGAGCCGGCGCCGCCGGTCGGGGCGACGCGGCGGGTGCCCCTGGGCACCGTGTTGGGCGCGCGGTCCGGTGACAAGGGCGGTGACGCGAACCTCGGCGTGTGGGCGCGCTCGGACGACGGCTATCGCTGGCTGGTCACCTCGCTGACCACCGACCGGCTGCGGGAACTGTTGCCGGAGGCCGAGGACCTCGCGATCGAGCGGCATCGGCTGCCGAACCTGCGTGCGGTCAACTTCGTGCTGCACGGCCTGCTCGGGCAGGGCGTCGCCGCGTCGACTCGGTTCGACCCGCAGGCCAAGGCGCTGGGGGAGTGGCTGCGCTCGCGGATCGTGGACGTGCCGGAGGTGTTGCTGTGATCGACGTGTTCTCGACGCCAGAACGGATGGCCCTGCGGGAATCCGTGCGGGCGTTCGTCCGGCGGGACGTGGTTCCTTACCTGGCGGCATGGGAGGCGGCCGGTGAGCTGCCGCGCGAACCGCACAAGACCGCCGCCGCGATGGGCCTGCTCGGGATCGGCTTTCCCGAGGACGTCGGCGGTTCCGGCGGTGACCTGCTCGACACGATCGTGGCCACCGAGGAGCTGATCCAGGCCGGCGGGTCGTCCGGGCTGGTCGCCGGGTTGATGACGCACGGCATCGCGTTGCCGCACATCGTCGCGTCGGGTGATGGGAGCCTGATCGACCGGTTCGTGCGGCCGACGTTGGCCGGTGAGCTGATCGGCTCGCTGGCGGTGACCGAGCCGGACGGTGGTTCCGATGTCGCTGCCGTCCGCACGACCGCCGTTCGCGACGGCGATCACTACGTCGTCAACGGCGCCAAGGCGTTCATCACGTCCGGCTGGCGGGCCGACTTCGTGACCACGACCGTGCGCACCGGCGGTCCCGGCCACGGCGGCATCAGCCTGCTGGTGATCGAGCGGGACATGCCCGGTTTCACCCGCTCCCGCAAGCTGGCCAAGATGGGCTGGCACTGCTCGGACACGGCGGAACTGGCGTTCGTGGACGCTCGCGTGCCGGCGACGAACCTGGTCGGCGACGAGAACAGCGGGTTCGCGCAGTTGATGCGGCAGTTCCAGGTGGAGCGGATCTCGCTGGCCGTGCAGGCGTACGCGACCGCGCAGCGCTGCCTGGATCTCGCGCTGGCCTGGGTGCGGCAGCGGCAGACGTTCGGCCGGCCGCTGATCTCGCGGCAGGTCGTGCGGCACAAACTGGTCGAGATGGCGAGCCGGATCGAATTGACCCGCACCTACACCCGGTCGATCGCGGAACGGATCGCGGCCGGCGACGAGGTGGTCGCCCAGGTGTGCGTCGCGAAGAACTCGGCGGTGGACGCCTGTTCGTTCGTGGTGGACGCGGCGGTGCAACTGCACGGTGGGATGGGATACCTGGCAGAGTCCGAAGTGGAGCGTCACTATCGGGACGCTCGGATTCTGGGCATCGGCGGCGGGGCGAGCGAAGTGCTCACCGATCTCGCCGCCCGGCGATGGGGGTTCACGTCGTGACGGCACTACGCAGCACGCTCGATCCGAACACCGAGACGTACCAGGAGAACCGGGCCGCCATGACGGCCCGGCTGGCCGAGCTGGCCGGTGAGCACGCCAAGGCGCTGGCCGGCGGCGGCCCGAAGTACGTCGACCGGCATCACCAGCGCGGCAAGCTGCTGGCGCGGGAACGGATCGAGTTGCTGCTCGACCAGGACAGCGCGTTCCTGGAACTGTCGCCGTTGGCCGCGTGGGGCAGCGAGTTCCCCGTCGGCGCGAGCTGCGTCGTGGGGCTCGGCGTGATCGAGGGCGTGGAATGCCTCGTGGTGGCCAACGATCCGACCGTGCGCGGCGGCGCGAGTAACCCGTGGACGCTGCGCAAGAGCTTCCGTGCCAGTGAGATCGCCGCCGCGAACCAACTGCCGCTGGTGCAACTCGTGGAATCCGGTGGCGCCGACCTGAACTCGCAGGGCGAGATCTTCATCCCCGGTGGCCGGATGTTCCGCGACCTGACCCGGTCGTCGGCGCGCCGCGTGCCGACCATCGCGCTGGTGTTCGGCAACTCGACTGCCGGGGGCGCCTACCTGCCCGGCATGTCCGACCACACCGTGATGGTGCGCGAGCGGGCCAAGGTGTTCCTGGCCGGGCCGCCGCTGGTCAAGATGGCCACCGGCGAGGACGCGGACGACGAGTCGCTCGGTGGCGCCGAGATGCACGCGCGGGTGTCCGGGCTGGCCGACTACCTGGCCGAGGACGAACTGGACGCGCTGCGGATCGGCCGGCGGATCGTGGCGAACCTCAACTGGCACAAGCAGGGGCCCACCCCGACGCGTTCGTTCGCCGAGCCGCGGTTCGATCCGGACGAGCTGCTGGGATTGATCCCGACCGACCTCCGTGAGCCGTCCACGACCCGGGCCAGCACCTCGCGGGGGTCGTACGGTACCCGCTGGTCGGCGCTCGGGATGCCGAGCAGGTCCTCCGGGTCGAACAGCGGCGCCGCGGCCGACCCCGGCGGTGTCGGCGCGAACCCCGGCGCCGCCGCCGGTGCGG
>DATBDL010000364.1:0-6911 GCA_036269975.1 Pseudonocardiaceae bacterium
GAGAGCGCCAGGTAACCGCCGGCGACTGTTGCGGCCCGGTAGGCGGCGGCGATGCCGGCCGGATCGTCCTCGTCCCGGATGAAGTGCAGGATCGAGACCAGCAGCAACCCGACCGGCCGGGTGAAGTCGATCAGCCGCTTCGTCTCCGGATGGTCGAGGACCTCGGCCACGTTCCGCAGGTCGGCGTGTACGATCGTGGCATTGTCGTTGCCGGCCAACAGATGCCGGGCATGCGCGACGGCGACCGGCTCGATGTCGACGTAGACCACCCGAGACCCCGGATTCGCGGCGTGGGCGATCTCGTGCACGTTGCCCACGGTCGGGATGCCGGAGCCGAGATCGAGGAACTGGTCGATCCCGTCGGCCGCCATGTACTGCACGGCACGGCGCAGGAACGACCGGTTCAACCGGGCCGGCGCCATCGTGCTGCCGGCGGTGGCGAGCATGGCGTCGACGGCTTCCCGGTCGACAGCGAAGTTCTGCGAGCCACCCAGCATGTAATCGTACATACGAGCAGCATTCGGCCGGGTCACGTCCACCGATGGCGGTTCCTGCGATGTCGTCACGCTTACATACACTGCCACCACACGCCGGTGCGCAAGAGTCCGACGCTGGCTTGCGTAAATTGCGCAAGCACCTGACGGATCAACGTAATGCTGCCGCAGATTGAGGGAAAAAGCTCGCAGGTTCTTGCGGGGTCGTCGACGGCGGCCTAGTCTCGCCACGCCGGAGCCTAGGTTGCGCCGAGAGAAATGAGCCCCGCGATGTCACGGACCGGGATTGTCGTGGCGACGGTGGTCGCCCTTGGTCTTGGTGTTACAGCAGGAGTTGGTGTGGCCGCGGCGCAAACGCCGACGGTCACACGTGCCGCGATCAATCCCTCGCTGGTCGCCGGGCGGGGTGCGACCGTCGGGTTCGTCGAACAGGAAGCCGAGAGCTCCAGGACCACCGGCACCGTGATCGGGCCGGCGACCGACGCCTACACGCTGCCCGCCGAGGCGTCCGGGCGGTCGGCGGTGCGGCTCGCGCCGGGCCAGTTCGTCGAGTTCACGCTGCCCAAGGCGGCCAACGCGATCACGGTGCGCTACAGCATCCCGGACGCGCCGACCGGCGGCGGGATCACGGCGCCGCTGGACGTCACCGTGAACGGCGGGCATCGCAGGACGATGACGCTGACGTCGCAGTACGCCTGGCTGTACAACCAGTACCCGTTCTCGAACGACCCGAACGCCGGCCTGCTGTTCCCGGACCAGTGGATCACCGAGTGCCAGTGTGTCCCCGACCAGACCACACCGGAGCCAACGGTCCAGACCCCGTTCCGCCCCAACCACTTCTACGACGAACAGCGCCTGCCGCTCGATCACACCTACCAGCAAGGCGATCGGATCCGGCTGGCGGTGCCCGCCGGCAGCAAGGCGGCGTGGACCGTGATCGACCTGATGGACTCGCAGCTCGTCGCACCGCCCAAGGTCGACCAGCACGCCGTGAACGTGCTGCGGTTCGGCGCCGATCCGACCGGCCGGCGTGACTCCGCCGACGCGATCGACCACGCCATCGCGTTCGCCCAGCACGCCCACCTGCCGGTCTACCTTCCGCCGGGCACGTTCCAGGTCAACAGGCACATCATCGTCGACAACGTGACGGTCGAGGGCGCCGGCAACTGGTACACGGTCGTCAAGGGCCACCAGGTCACGCTGAGCACGCCAGCACCGGACGGTTCGATCCACACCGGTGTCGGCTTCTACGGCAAGGACGCGTCCGTCGGCGGCAGCCACAACGTCCACCTGTCCGGTTTCGCCATCGAGGGTGACGTCCGCGAGCGCATCGACACCGACCAGGTCAACGGCATCGGCGGCGCGCTGAGCAACTCGACGATCGACGGCCTCTACATCCAGCACACCAAGGTCGGCATGTGGTTCGACGGGCCCATGACCAACCTGCGGATCACGAACAACCAGATCGTCGACCAGGTCGCCGACGGCATCAACTTCCACACCGGCGTCACGAACTCGTTGGTGGCCAACAACTTCATCCGCAACACCGGTGACGACGCGCTGGCCATGTGGTCGGACAAGGTCGAGGACGCCAACGACACGTTCGATCACAACACCGTTCAGACACCGGTACTGGCCAACGGCATCGCGCTCTACGGCGGCACCGACAACACCGTGTCCGACAACCTCGTCGCCGACCCGATCCGCGAGGGCAGCGGCATCCAGGTCGGTTCGCGCTTCGGCTCGCAGCCGTTCACCGGCCATGTGTGGATCACGAACAACACCACGGTCCGCGCCGGCACGTTCGAACTGAACTGGCGGATCGGCCTCGGCGCGATCTGGATCTACGCGCTGGAACGCAGCATCGACGCGGACGTCGAGGTAGTCGGCGACAACTTCCTCGACAACACGTACAACGCGATCATGCTGGTCAGCGACTTCCCGGTGAAGGACCTGTACTCCATCACGAACGTCCACTTCGCGAACATCAAGGTCGACGGATCCGGCACGTCGGTGGTCAGCGCGCGCTCGGCCGGCTCGGCGTCCTTCCAGAACGTGGACGCGCGCAACGTCGGCGCGGTCGGCGTGAACAACTGCGGCTCGTTCCACTTCACGCCGACCGGTTCCGAGTTCGCACTGACCGACCTCGGCGGCAACGACGGCAACTGGCTGGCACCGTTCGTACCGAACACGATCACCTGCGACGACCGGCCGCCAGTGGTGCCGCCGCCAGCGCCGTCGGCGTGGTAATGCACGATTGGTGAGTGACGACGCGGCATCCGACGACGTGGAATCCGGCGGCCCCAGGCATCCTGGGGCTGCCGTCCGGTCGGCTGGTACGTGGCAGGGGCCTGCGTAGGCCGCTGCCGGAGGGCCCGCCGCCGACGTTCGCGCTCTACCTGCTGGGTGAGCCGCCCCCCGCCGTGCCGTGGGAGAGCAAGTGGTTGCGCTGGCCCGATTTCCGGCTTCCGGCCGACCGCGAGGCGACTGTTGCCGCGCTCCGCGAAGCATGGGCCCGCGCCGAGTCCGAGCGGGTCGAGGTGGCCTGCGCGGGCGGCCACGGCCGCACCGGCACGGCACTGGCCTGTATCGCGATACTGGATGGTGTGCCGGCAGGCGAAGCCGTGGCGTACGTCCGGGCGCACTATGCCGAGCGAGCCGTGGAAACACCGTGGCAACGCCGCTATGTCAGGCGGTTTCGCTAGTCACCGTGCACCTGGCCGGCCGCGAGCGGCGGTTCGGGCAGCGGATGCGCCCCGGCCGCACGGAAACCGTCCAGCAGCAGGGCGAGATGCCGCCGCCACAACCGAGGCGCGTTGTCGGCGGTCATCTCGACCGTGCGCGAAATCCCCAGACCACTGCCGCGGCATGGTTGTGCGGACTGGCTGGCGAAAACGGCGAAGACGCCGGGTCGCCAACCGACGACGCCCACTGGAACGATCACGAAAACGGACGAATACCATCGGCGATGCCGAGGCGGCCAGTAGCGGTGGTCACGGTTATCGACCTGACGCAACTCACGCTCCTCCGGCGGCGGATATCGAGAAACCGCAGAGCGCTACCAATATCAGGATTATTTCGACCTGATCTTCCGTGAGTCACGAACGCTAGCACCACCCATACGCTGCAACAAGATCGTCGGATCACCCGTTGCCGGACGTCGTACTTTCGTAAGGACTCTTACACGTCCGACAATCGTAAGAGTTCTTACCGTCGGCCCTGGTCACTCAACCCGCGGCAACGGCAGGCGTCGAATGCTTCAGAGGCGCAAGTCTCGACCTGTCGATGCGGAAGGTAGCCATGATGAAAGGCAGAACGATATTCGCCGCGGTGGCACTAGGAGCCGTGGTCGTGGCGAGTGGCGTCGCCTATGCCGCTGTCACGTCCCTGCGGACAGCGGACACCACCACGTCGACCGCCACGTCGAACGCGGCGGTCGTGTCCGACTTCACCACGAACCCGGCGGGTTCGGTGTTCCTGGAGGCCGATCTCAACGGCCGCGGCGAGATGCTCCAGTCCGGTCAGAACATGGGCGATCCGAACGGCAGCGCGGTGGTGATCCTTCGGATCAGCAAGAACCGGATCATGTACGAGATCACGTGGCAACGCATGACGCCACCGGCCAAGATGATGCTGCAACTGGGCGCGGCGGGCTCGCCGGCCGGCCCGGCCCAGCTCAACCTCATGCCCACCGCGATGCCCGGCACGATCACCTCGATCGCCGGCGTCATCAACCTCAACAACAACGGCCTGCTGAACCTGCTGCTGGGCAACCCGAGCCGGTACAACGTCAACATGATGACGCCACAGTTCCCCGGCGGCGCCGTGCGCGGGCAGTTCCGGCGAATCGGTCCATTCGACTTCAACCGGATCCTGCACGTCGGCCAGTTGACCTCGGTCGACAGCGGTGACCAGGTCGTCGGCGTCGGCAACATGAACGCGCACGCCAACGTGTTCCTCGGTTCCGCCGCGAACACGACGACGACGCTCGCCTACGCGGCCATCTGGGACGGCGTGAACTCGCCGACCGCGCTGAACGTGAACAACGGTGCCGTCGGTGCCGTCGGAAATCTGGTCGCCACGCTGTTCAAGGCACCGCACGGCCTGAATCCGACGATCATCGCGGTCGCCGGCATGGTGCCCAACGTGCCGGCCAAGTGGATCGCCATGCTGAAGGCCAACCCGGCCGCGTTCCACACCAGCCTGGTGACCGCCAAGTTCGCAGGCGGAGCGGCACGCGGACAACTGTTCGCGCTGGGCGCCGTGACGACGATGCCGACCACGACCAAGCCCAAGCCGACCACCACCACGACGAAACCAACCATGACCATGAACCCGCCGACGACCATGAGCCAGCCCGGCACGACGGTGGCGCCCCCGCCGACCGGAACCATGGCGCCGCCGCACTGGTGACGTCACGCGGGGGCTGCCCCGATCAGCTCCCGCGATGACGCACGGGCGGGTATCTCGGCCGATCCGGCCGGCATACCCGCCCGTTGCTCTGTGCACGGTCACGACGCCGGTTCACGGTCCACTTAGCGGTCAGGTCTTGACTGATTCAGAAATCGGTGCAACGTTAGCTGAGAGCGCTCTCCCGCCAAAGGAGAAATCAATGGAGATCAGCTTCCGACCGCAGGAAAAGCCACCCCAACGGTTACGCAGCAGACAGCGAGCAACCATGATCGCGCTTTCAGGCGCGCTCGTGGCCGGTGTGCTGCTGGCACCAGTCGCGCAGCAGGTGGCCGCAGCGGCGCCACACGTCGTGACGCCGAGCGCGGTACCGGCACCACCATCCGGTTTCACGACCACGTGGAGTGACGACTTCGCCGGTACCGCCAACACCGGCCTCGACACCGACGTCTGGCGCTACGACGCGGGCGCCGGCTCGGCGTTCGGCACGGGTGAGATCGAGACGACGACCACCAGCACGGCCAACGTGTTCCAGGACGGTGCGGGGCACCTGGTACTCAAGGCGTTGCACACCGGCACCGATCCGAACAGCGGCTGGACATCCGGCCGGGTGGAGACGCAGGCGGACGGATTCGGCGCGCCCGCGGGCGGCGTCGTGATGATGCAGGCGTCGATCCAACAACCGAACGTGACGACGGCGAACGGCGCCGGATACTGGCCGGCGTTCTGGATGTTGGGCGCCCCGCTGCGCATCGGCGTCCCGTGGCCGGGTTCCGGTGAAGTCGACATGATGGAGGACATCAACGGTCGCAGTTCGCTGTTCGGCACGCTGCACTGCGGTGTGTCACCAGGCGGCCCGTGCAACGAAGGCACCGGCATCGGCAGCGGCGAGCACGCGTGTTCCGGCTGCCAGACCGGTTTCCACACGTACGCGGTGCAGATCGACCGCTCGACCAGCCCGGAACAGATCCGCTGGTACCTGGATGGAAACAACTACTTCACCATCAGCGCCAACCAGGTCGACCCGACCACCTGGGCGAACGCGGTCGACCACAATTTCCAGATCATCTTCGACCTGGCCATAGGCGGCGCGTTCCCAGCAGCATTCGGCGGCGGCCCCAACGCGGCGACGGCGTCCGGCGGACAGCTCAACGTGGACTACGTGGCGGTGTACAACAAACCGCCGACGACGAATTTCGGCACGAATGTGGCGCTACACAAGACGGCGACGGCGTCGACAACGGAAAGCACCCAGTTCCCGGCGTCGAATGTGGTCGATGGTGACGTGACAACGCGCTGGTCGAGCACATTCAGCGATCCACAGTGGATTCAGGTGGACCTGGGCCAGGCGACGCCGATAGATCACGTGCGACTGAACTGGGAGGCGGCGTGCGCAAGCGCCTACCAGATACAGACGTCAAATGACGCGACGAACTGGACAACGGTCTTCAGCACGAGTAATAACCCCGGCGGGCAGCAGGATGCCTCGTTCAACGCAACCGCCAGATACGTCCGAGTGAACATGACGGCAAGAGCATCGGCATTCGGCGATTCATTGTACGAATTCGAGGTCTACAGCCTGGGCGGTGGCGGCGGCACGCCCACCACAACCCTGCTCTCCCAAGGACACCCGGCAACGGCGTCGTCGGTGGAGAACACCAGCTTCCCAGCCCCCAACGCGGTGGATGGGAACACGGGAACCCGCTGGTCGAGCGCATTCAGCGATCCCCAGTGGTTGCAGGTGGATCTGGGCGCGACGCACACCATCAGTCAGGTGACGCTGAACTGGGAAACCGCGTTCGGCAAGGCATTCCAGATCCAGACATCGAACGACGCGACCAACTGGACGACAATCTTCACGACGACAACCGGCACAGGTGGCGTCCAGACGCTGAACGTGTCGGGCAGCGGTAGGTACGTCCGCATGCTGGGCACCCAAAGAGGAACTCAGTGGGGCTACTCACTGTGGGAGTTCCAGGTCTTCGGCACGTAACGGTGACGCGGCCG
>DATBDL010000365.1:0-6647 GCA_036269975.1 Pseudonocardiaceae bacterium
CCGTGGGTTATGGGCTGGCCACGGTCGCGTGGCACCCGGTGCGCGGCGCGCACATTCCGCTGGACACCGCGCCGCTGCTGGCGATCGCGCTGCCGCTGATGTGGGTGGGGATCGGATTCCGGCTGTGGGCGATCCACACGCTCGGGCGGTTCTTCCGTGGCGTGGTGCACGTGCAGGCCGATCACGAGGTCGTCCGGCGCGGGCCGTACCGGTTCCTGCGGCATCCGTCGTACGCGGGGGCGTTGGTGGCGGTGGTCGGGCTGGGGCTGACGTTCCACAACTGGGTGTCGTTCGTGGTGTACGTGGCGTGCGGAACCGCGGGCGTGGTGTACCGGATTCGGGTGGAGGAGCGGGTGTTGCTGGCCGAACTCGGTGCGGCGTATGGGGATTACGCTGCGACTACGTCGCGGCTGGTACCGCACGTCTGGTGAACGTGTTACGCAGCAAGGCATCCGCGATGTCCGGGTGACCGGCGTCGGCGAGCAGGCCGGCCGGGGCCAGTACGTACTGCCGGTCCACCACGATGTCGGCGTGGCGGAGGATCGGTCGCAACACGGCGTCGGTCTTCAGTTGGTCGGTGATGGTGGCGAGCCGGGCGGCGTCGGCGTGGCGGAAGACGCCGCCGGACAGGACGAGCAGGCCGGCACCGTGTGGGCCGAGGCGGCCGTCGATCAGGCGCAGGTGGCGGCGGGCGGCGATGACGGCGGCAAGCCCGGCGAGGACGGTGTCGACCGCCGCGTCGACTGCCGCGTCGACGTCCTTGTCGGTTTCTGTGTCGTCCGGGATGGCGTCGACGTGCTCGCTGCGGTAGCGGACCGGTTCGGCCAGCGCGTCGGCCGCCGTGTCGTCGATGAGGCGTTCGGCCACGGCCTCGGTCAGCACGCCACGAGCCGACCAGCGCATCCCGATGTCGCCCTCGACGGTGCGCCGGTCCGGTGGGAGGGCCACCGCGTGCCGTTCCGGTTCGATGTCGGCAGCGACCGCCGAGTACACGTCGGTGGTGGCACCGCCGACGTCGATCACGAGGACGGCGTGCTGCCGCTCGCCGTCCAGCGCGGCAAGGCGGCCGACACCGGTGCGGACCGCGTCCGGCGTGACAGCGCGGACGAGCCGGCGGAAGCGAGGCCCCCTCGAGAGGCCCTTGCCGCCGATCACGTGGTCGAGGAAGACCGAGCGGATCGCGGTCCGAGCCGGCACCGGAGCGAGCTCACCGACGTCGGGCAGCACGTTGTCGGTGACGACGACCGTGCGGCGGGTGGCCAGTAGGAGGTTCGTGGCCTCCTCCCGGACGGCCGTGTTCCCGGCCAGCACGATCGGACAGGCGATCCGGTTCGCGGCAAGGCGGCGGGCGTTGTGCAGCAGGACGCGGGTGTCGCCGCCGTCGGTACCACCGGCGAGCAGCACGACGTCCGGCCTGGCGGCGCGGAGGGCACGCAGTCCGGGGCCGTCGAGCTCACCGGCGGACACGTGCACGACCTTGGCACCGGCCGACAACGCCACCCGATACCCGGCGGTCACACTGACCAGCCGCTCCTGCCCGACGACGGCCAACCGCAGCCCGCCGCCGGCAGAGGAACAGGCGAGCACGTCAGCGGCGTGCCCATGCACAAGATCGGTGACGGCGGCGATGCCGGTGAGCACCTCGGGCGGGGTGGTCGGATGCTGGGCCGTCGCGAGGATGACGCCGTCGGCCGAGATCAGCGCGGCCTTGGTCCAGGTCGAACCCACGTCCAGACAGAGAAACTCACCGGCAGCCATCGCGGACCGCCATCTCCAGCGCGACCTTGATCGTCTCCTTCTTACTTCTGGTGCCAAGAGCGGTCATGGCGTCGGCCAGCAAGGCGTCGTTGATCTCCACGGTGGTACGCACGAGGTCACGGTACCCATTGTGAGAGTGCCCGATTATGGCTATTTGCCGGACCAGGCACCCTCGACGACCGGGCTGCGACCGATCAGGGGTTCCCACCATGCACGGTTGTCGGCGTACCACCTGATCGTGTCCCGTATGCCCGCGTCGAACTCGATCAACGGCTCCCAGCCCAGTTCGCGGCGGATCTTGCTGGCGTCGAGCAGGTAGCGGCGGTCGTGGCCGGGGCGGTCCTCGACCTCCTTCTTCAGGCTGTCCGGCAGGCCCAGCTCGTCCAGCACCAGGTCCGCGATCTGCTCGACGCTCGCCTCTACGCCCGTCCCCACGTGGTACGTCTCGCCGACGACCCCCCGGTCGAGGATCAGCTCGATCGCGCGCACGTGGTCCGACGCGTGGATCCACTCCCGCCGGTTGTGCTTGGAGCGGTACACCGGCAGCGGAGTGCCGTCCAGCGCGTGCGTCGTGAACAGCGGCAGCACCTTCTCCGGGAACTGGTGCGAGCCGTAGTTGTTGGCGCAGTTGGTGATCGTGATCGGCAGGTGGTACGTCTCGTGGTACGCGCGCACGGCGTGGTCTGCGCCCGCCTTGCTAGCGTTGTACGGGGTGCGCGGCGCGTACGGTGTCTCCTCGGTGAAGGCCGTCGTCGCGTCCAGGGGCAGGTCGCCGTAGACCTCGCACGTCGACACGTGGTGAAAACGAGCCACGCCGACCTGACGGGCCGCCTCCAGCAGGGTCTGGGTGCCGAGCACGTTGGTGCGGAAGAACAGGCCGGGGTCGAGCACCGCCAGGCTGTTGTGCGACTCGGCGGCGAAGTTCACGATCACGTCGACCCCGTGTGTCCGCAGGGTGTCCGTCATCGCGGGGCCGTCGCCGATGTCGGCGTGTACGAACTTGATCTCCTCGCGTACCTCGGTCAGGTTGGTCTCGGTCCCGGCGTACGTGAGCGCGTCCAGCGCGACCACGGTGTCGTCCGGGTGCTCTGCCACCCAGTACCGGACGAAGTGCGAACCGATGAAGCCGGCCGCGCCGGTCACCATGAGCGTCGTCATGGCCCGGACGCTACCTGGCCCACGTCGACGACGGACCGAGATACCCGCCGTCAGACCGGATTGCGGTCGAGATCCGGTTCCAGGTAGATCAGCTTCGCCAGCGGCACCCGCGCCCGCACCCTGGCCTCCGCGTCGTCGATGGCGATCGCGACCTCGCGCAGCGGCAGCGACGGCACCAGCGCGATCTTCGCGGCGACCAGCAGCTCGTCCGGGGCGATGTACTGCGTCCGGATGTGGATCACGCGCGTCACGCGGCCGCGGACCAGTTCCTCGTTGATCACGGCGAGGGTGTCCGGGTCGGCGCCCTCCCCGATGAGCAGGCTCTTCATCTCCACGATCAGGGTCAGCGCGATCACGCCGAGCAGGGTGCCGATCGCGAGCGTGCCGACGCCGTCCCACACCGGATCGCCGGTCAGCTCGGAGAGGACGACACCACACAGCGCGAACACGAGGCCGATCAGCGCGCCGCTGTCCTCGGCCAGCACCAGCGGCAGCTCCGGGATCTTCGCGTCCCGGACGAACCGCCACCAGCTCGCGTCACCCTTGTGCGCGCGTGACTCGCTGATGGCCGTACGGAAGCTGAACCCCTCCAGCCCCATCGCGAACACCAGGATGATCACCGCGACCAGCGGGTCTTCCAGCGGATGCGGATCGGCGACCTTGTGCACGCCCTCGTACAGCGCGAACACCGCTCCGAGTGTGAACAGCAGCAGCGCCACCACGAACCCGTACAGGAACCGCTCCCGGCCGAACCCGAACGGATGGTCCTCGGTCGCGCGCCGGGTCGACGTGCGGCGCCCGAGCAGCAGCAGGGCCTGGTTGACCGTGTCGGCCAGCGAGTGCACCGATTCGGCCAGCATCGACGACGAACCCGTCACGACGAAGCCGACGAACTTGGCCACGGCGATGCCCGCGTTCGCGCCGAGTGCGGCGATGATCGCCCTCGCCCCACCGCCACCAGCCGACATGCCGGTCACACCGGTCCGGCTGTGGCGCGGAAGACCTGGACCTGCCCCGGATCGGCGGGCGCGGCCAGGATCGAGCCGGCGGCGCAGTCGGCGGCCGGCAGCCAGGCCGAGTCGCCACGGCAGAGTTTCAGCACGTCGCCGTCCTCGCTGGTCAGGGTCACCGCGCCGGCGGTACAGACCAGCACCTGCGGGCCGTCGTGCCGCAGGGGAACCGCACCATCGATCGTGCCCGCCGGCCACTCCAGCCGCGTCAGCTCGAACTCCGGCGCGTCCGTGCGGTACGCCACCAGGTACGGCGCGACCGGTTCGCCGCGCTGCACGTCAAGGTCGCCGTGCGCGAAGTCGACGATCCGAAGCAGTTCCGGCACGTCGACGTGCTTGGGCGTGAGGCCGCCACGCAGGATGTTGTCCGAGTTGGCCAGGATCTCCACCGCGGTGCCGCGCAGGTAGGCGTGCAGGTTGCCGGCGGACAGGTAGACCGCCTCGCCCGGCCCGAGCACCTGGCGGTTGAGCAGCAGCGCGGCCAGCACACCCGGATCACCGGGATACCGCTCGCCGAGTTCCAGTACGGTCCGGCATTCCTGGTCGAACTCGCCGTGGTCCTTGACGTGCAGCACGCAGGCGTCCAGCACCTCCGGCAGCAGGCCGTCCAGCACCGGCGACGGCAGCGTGATCCACGTCGTGAACAGCGCGCGCAGACCGGCCGCGTCCGGTTCGGCGGCCAGCAGGTCGGTGTAGCGGACGAGGGCGGGGGCGTCCAGGCCGCGCAGCAGCTTCACGGTGCGGTCCGGATCGCGGAAGCCAGCCAGAATGTGGAATTCGGTCAACGCGCAGACCAGTTCGGGCTTCGCTGTCGGGTCCGGGTAGTTGCGGTTGCCGGCCTGGCGCGGGACGCCGGCCGCCTCCTCGATCTCGAAACCGCTGCGGGCCTGCGCGAGCGACGGGTGCACCTGCATGCTCATCGGCTCGTCCGCGGCGAGCACCTTCAGCAGGAACGGCATCCGGCCGACCCACCGGGCGGCGTAGCGCGCGCCGAGCTGGCCGACCGGGTCGGTGTCGATGAGCTTGAGCAGCGTGTGCTCGACACCGTCGGTGTCCACGACGCTGGACGGGTCGTCCGGGTGCGCGCCCATCCACAGTTCGGCCTCCGGGTGCGGCGCCGGCACCGGCCGGCCCTGCAACTCGGCGAGAACCGTCCGCGATCCCCACGCGTACGACCGCACCTTGTTCCGCAGCAAGCGCACCGCGTGTTCCTTCCTGTTCTCCCCAACTACTCGTCCAGTGACCCTAGACGGGCAGCGGCGCGTGCCGGCCGGGACCTCCCAACGCGCCCGTGGCCAGCCCGAGGTAGACGGCGGTCATCTCGAACCGCAACGCCAGCACCGCCGCTCGCACGGCGGGCCCGCCGGCGGTCTCCTCGGCCGGGGCCAGCAGGTCCGCGCCGGGCAGCAGGTCGGTCGCGATCAGCTTGGCCTCTTCGGCCTGCGCGTCGGTCAGGATCGAGAGCAGGAGCACCCGCAACAGCCGTTCCGACGGCTCGTCCGGGTCGGCGAAGATGTCACCACCGGTCGTCGCCGCGATCGCGGACCGGCGCAGCACGGTCCGGCTGATGAGCTGGGCCTGGTCGGCGACACCGGCGACGACACCGGCGAACCCGGCCAGCGCGTCCACCCCGTGCTCGGCGACGGCGGTCGCCACCCGGTCCAGCCCGCACAGCAGCGTCGTCCGGTCGGCCAGCCGCAGCGCGAGCGACTTGGCCGGGTTGACGAACGACTCGTAACTGGCGTTGTCCTTCTCGGCTTCGCGGTCCAGCTCGTCGGCCAGTACGTCGAGATCGGTCGCCAGCAGGCCGAGCACGGACAGCAGCGCGAGGCCGGCGGCCAGCGCGCGGGGGAACGAGAATCCGGCCGGCAGATGCACCCTCGGTGGCACCAGCACGGCTGCACCCGCGGCAGCGGCGGCGACCGGGCCGTCCTCCGGCGCCGTCAACAGCACGTGGGCGCCGTGCCGGCCGGCGCGGTACACCGACTGGGCCAGCGGCCGGTCGCCGGGGTCGTCGGTGTGCGCGAGGACGACGTCCAGCGGCCCGACCCAGCTCGGCACCTCCTCGGCCACCACGAGCGGCACCTGGCAGGCAGGTCCCAGGAGCGCGACCAGCAGCTTGTTCACGGCGGGCCCGACACCGGGCCGGTTGACCAGCACCAGCGCCCTCGGCCGGGTGCCGGCGATCTCGGACAGGTTGGCCGCGGCAACGGCTTCCGCGGTGGCCCGCACCTGGGCACCGGCCGACGCGGCGGCCCGCAGGCAACCACCCGACTCGCCGTCGGCGGTGGCCAGCCGGGCCGGATCGTCCAACAGGCTGTCGTCGAGCACGAGGCTCACCCGTCCGTCTGCCGGCCGTCGGCGGACACCGGCGGTGTCACCTGTTCGACAACAGCCTCGTCCAGCAGCAGTACCGGGATGCCGTCGCGGACCGGGAACGACCGGCCGCACGACGTGCAGGTGAGAAAGTCGGCGGCCGGATCGGTCGCGGAGCCGACGCGCAGCGGTGCGTGGTCGGGCGACGGGCAGGCCAGGATCTCCAGCAATTGCGGGTCGAGTTCCACGGCCACGGTTCCTCCTCGTTCGCCGGCCTACCACCCATGGTGGCCCAACCCCGGCACCTGCCAGGACGCCGGTCGCCTTCTTTCCGGTTACAACTGGTCAACGTCTCAACGGCGTGGAAGTCACGCCCGGACGATGGCCAGTACCTCGTCACGGAGT
>DATBDL010000366.1:0-27754 GCA_036269975.1 Pseudonocardiaceae bacterium
GGCACCCTCGAACGTCGCGTCGGTGAGCGCGTCGACCTGGGCCTGGTACTTGGCCACCTGGGCCCGCGCCGCCGCCTCGGCCGCCTTGGCGGTCGCGAGATCGCCGCCGGCCTTCTGGACCAGACCCTGCTTGTTCGCCAGGTCCACCTGCGCGTTGTTGATCTGCTCGTTCAGCGCGTCAGCCTGCTGCGAAAGCTGCTGGTACTGCGTCATCGGGTCGGTGCCCGTAGTCGGCGAGGCCGGGGGCGCCGCTGTCGCGGGGGAGGGGGCGAGCCCAACGGCCGCGATCACCGCTGTGGCCGCAAGTGCCCCTCGCATGGTGCGCTTGAGTCGATGCGACGCCACGTCGCGCACGTCTCCTTCGTCCGAACCGCCTGCCACTCCTGTTGCTGCGGAGCACGGTTCCGGCCCCCCGACAGGCCGAATTCGGCGGTGATCCCGCATCGCCGCCCTCGGTGGACGACAGGCCGCCACGAGATCTCGGCCAGGCTACGGAGTGGATCGCGGTGCGTCTACGCCGGGGTGCCCTTTTCGGCCCGACTCAGACGTACTCGTCCAGTTCGCGCACTGCGGCCACGCGGGAGCTCCGGTGCGGTCAGTTCGGCGTCATCGTGTTCAGCACTCACGGCGACGACGCCAGAACGCTCGATCGGTAGGGTGTACGGATGTTCGGCACACCACCCGACCGGGTGGCGCCGAGCTGGGCCCGATCCGTGCCAGGCCCAGTCCGCAGTGTTCGCAGACGAGCCTGACAGGGAGGGCCGCCGTGCCCATCGCGGTTAGCGGGAGCATCGCCACCGACCACCTCATGCACTTTCCCGGTAGGTTCGGCGAGCAGATCATGTCCGACCAGATCCACCGGCTGTCGCTGAGTTTCCTGGTCGACGACCTGGTGGTCAGGCGCGGTGGGATCGGCGCCAACATCGCGTTCGGCATGGGCGTGCTCGGCTGCAACCCGGTGCTGGTGGGGGCGGTGGGCAGCGACTTCGCCGACTACCGGTCCTGGCTGGAACGGCATGGCGTCGACTGCGCCGGCGTGCACGTGTCGGAAGTCGCGCACACCGCCCGCTTCGTGTGCACGACGGACCAGGACATGTGCCAGATCGCGTCCTTCTACGCCGGCGCGATGGCCGAGGCCCGCAACATCGAGCTGCTGCCGATCGCGGAACGTTTCGGTGGCCTCGACCTGGTGCTGATCAGCCCGGACGACCCGGATGCGATGGTCAGGCACGCGCAGGAGTGCCGTGACCGTGGCTACGAGTTCGCGGTCGACCCGTCGCAGCAGTTGGCCAGGATGGACGGCGAACAGGTCCGCGACTTCGTGGCGGGCGCCAAGTACCTGTTCAGCAACGACTACGAGTGGCAGTTGCTGCTGCGCAAGACCGGTTGGACCGAGGCAGAGGTCCTGTCCAAGGTAGGAATGCGCATCACGACCCTCGGTGAGAAGGGCGTCGAGATCGTCAGGGCCGACGGGACGGCGTTGCAGGTCCAGGCGGCACCGGAACTGGTCAAGGCCGACCCGACGGGTGTCGGGGACGGCTTCCGCGCCGGTTTCCTGGCCGGGATCAGCGGGGGTTTGGACGTGGAGCGAGCGGCACAGTTGGGGTCGTTGATCGCGGTGCTGGTGCTGGAGACGGTCGGCACGCAGGAGTGGACCTTCGACCGTGCGGAGGCGTTGCGCCGCATCGGTGAGGCGTTCGGCCCGCAGTCAGCGGCGGAGATCGAAGCGGTGTTGCCCGCGTGACGATCGGGGAGGAAGTTCACGTCCTGCCGAACCGGTACGCAGGTTAGCCAGCACAGGAACGTTGTCCTGGCCAGCACAGACGTTGTCGGCCGAAGCGGTCCTCGCCGACCGAAGCGAAGAGATCCTGCGCAGCGGTTGTCGGGCTTGCCCACCACCGACCGTACGTGCGGCAGGGATCGGGGTGAGGCGGGAAGTGATCAAGCAACCCCTGGCTTGGCTGACTGTTCGAGGCATCCCGCATTTCGGGGCCGGGCTGCGGTGTGGGTGGTTGCGGTGCTCTGACGCCTGTTGCGCTGCTGGGCGGTCCCCCCGAATTCCAGCGTAGTCCGTTTGGGCTAGTCGTGCCGCTGGATTACCGGCTGGCTGTGGACAACTCGACTTGGATGATATTATCCAGCACTTTCATTGCTTGAAATCGTTGCCGATGGGGTGACTTTTGCGCGTCGTGTCTCGGAGGCGCGGCCGAACAGTCCTACGGTCGAGCGATGGAAGAAGGGCAGAAATCAACCATTCGCAGTCGGGAGCTCGGCGACGAGCTACGGCACGCGATGGAGGTGGCGCACCTGAGCGGGAAGCTCGCCGCCCGGCGACTCGGCTGGTCCGAGACGAAGGTGTCGCGCCTGCTCACCGGTCGGCAGTCGCCCATCAGGGAGATGGACGTCGCGTCATTGCTTACCCTGTGCGATGTCCGGGGTGAGGACAAGGAGCGGCTAATCGACCTGGCACGTGAGGCCGACCAACACAACTGGTTGCAACACAACATCTCCAGCCTGCCGGAGCAGTTGCGAACCCTGATCAGCCACGAGAACCAAGCTCGCCTGATCTACCAGTTCGACATGTCGCGGATACCAGGTCTGCTACAGACACGCGACTACGCGCGAGCGTTGATCGAACGAGCCGCCACCGTCTCACCAGACAAGGTGGAGTCGTTGGTCGATGCCCGGATGGGTCGGCAGTCCCTGTTCAGTCGCGATAAGCATCCTGACTTCATGTACTTCATCCATGAAGTCGCGCTTCGGGTGCCGGTCGGCGGGCATGTGGTGATGTCAGGCCAACTTCACCAACTACTCCGGCTTGGCGTCCGACGCTACATCACCATCCGAGTGATTCCACTGGCGTACGGCGCTTTCCCCGTGTTCGACAACTCCTGCCGGCTGGTCGAGTTCGACCAGATGAAGCCGGTTGTCTATGTGGATCAGCACACCGCCGGCAGCTTTTTCGAGGACCCGACGACCGTTGCCGCCTACCGGAAGATCTTCGGCGCGCTGGCCGATTGCAGCCTCGGTGAGGGAGACTCGATGGACGCGATCGCGAGTCTGGCGGTCGACCTGTATGGCGGAGAGGACAACGATGGCGGATCGTGAGATCGGCTGGCGCAAGAGCAGTTACAGCAGTGCCGAGGGCGAGTGCGTCGAGATCGGCTGGCCGGATGAAGCCGTCGCGGTTCGGGACTCCAAGAACCCCGACGGCCCCACCATCACGTTCCCCACTCGCGGCTGGACCGACTTCCTTCAGAGGCGCACTGGGTAGTGCGTGCGGTTCCGGGACGCGGGGAACCCTCATGCTGCCTGGTGCCGCTGGTCGAGCAGGAACGTGGCCGGTGGGGACACGGAGTCGATCGCGCGGCTTGGCTGGCCACCTTGACATCAAGGGTCACCGATCTGCTACCTATCAGTGGATACTCGCCAACTCGTGCAAAACAGGCAAGCTCACCATTCCTGGTGCTGCGACGATTGTCGACCTATTACTAGCAACAGGTATGTGGCTGCCATGGTCTGGCGCCGGATTCGAGGTATGGGCCAACAAGCACTCGTTGCTCTGACAGCGCCGGCCGGATCGCACTCTCGTTCTGGTCGTCGGGTTTCCCTTCGCTCGTTGGTCTTGAGTTGGCGCCGGGAGCGGCACCGTCGGGTCCGGTCGGTTACAGCCGTACTGCGCAAGATCGGCTCCTCACCTGGTTTCCACAGGTGAGGAGCCGATTTGCGGGCCCAGCAAGGGTGCCTCGGTCCGACTCGAACGCACGCCGGACGGATTTCGAGACCAACCGGCTACAGCCGCACCGGGTAGGGCGGTTCCGGGACGTGCGGAACCAGGGTGCGCTCGATGAAGATCTCGTGCCACAGCATGAACACCAGCAGTGCCCAGATCCGCCTGCTGTGATCCAGCGTCCCGGTCCGGTGCTCCTCCAGTAGGCGGAGCACCGCATTCCGGTCGATCAGCTCGTCCGTGTGCGAGCGCAGCACGATCTGCCTCGCCCAGTCGTACATCTCGGCCTTGAGCCAGTGGCGGATCGGCACCGGGAAGCCCAGCTTCCTGCGGTTGATTACGTGTGCCGGCACGATGTCGCGCATCGCCCTGCGCAGCGCGTACTTGGTCGTCTCGTTGGTGATCTTCTGGTTCATCGGGATCTGGCTCGCGACCCGGAAGACCTCGGCGTCCAGGAACGGCACCCGCAGTTCCAGCGAGTTCGCCATCGTCATCTTGTCCGCCTTCACCAGGATGTCTCCCCGCAACCACGTGAACAGGTCCACGTGCTGCATCCTCGTCACCGGGTCCCAGTTGGCCGAGATCCGGTACGGCTCACCCGTCACGTCCGTGTGGGCCACTCGGCCATCGAAAGTACGCAGCACACGGCGTAGCTGATCGTCCCGGAAGATCCTCGCGTTGCCGTAGTACCGCTCCTCCAGGGTCAGCGCGCCTCTGCGCAGCAGGTCCTTGCCGCGCACGCCATCGGGGATGTGCGTCGAGACCCTGCCCATGACTCGGCGCAGCGCCCCCGGTACGCGTTCGAACGGGGCCAGCGAGATGGGCTCCCGATAGATCGTGTAGCCGCCGAACAGTTCGTCGGCGCCCTCGCCGGACAGGACTACCTTGACGTAGTTGCGTGCTTCTCTGGCGATGAACCACAGCGGTACCAGCGCCGGGTCGGCCACCGGATCGTCCAGATACCACACGATCAGCGGTAGCTCGGCCATCATCTCCTCGGCCGACACCGTGCGGACCACGTGCTTGACGCCGATCGCGGCTGCCGACTCCGCCGCCACGTCGACCTCGGAGTAGCCCTGGCGTTCGAAACCGGTGGTGAACGTGATCAGGTCCGGGTTGTGCTGCTTGGCCAGTGCGGCCGTCGCCGTCGAGTCGATGCCGCCGGACAGGAACGCGCCGACCGTGACGTCCGCGCGCATGTGCTTGGCCACCGAGTCCCGCAGCACGTCGGCGATCTCGCCGTACAGCCGTTCCGCGTCGGCTTCGCCGCGGATCGGGCGGGGGCGGAACGTCGGGTGGAAGTAACGGTGGGTGGCCACCTGCCCGCCGGGGGACACGGTGAACGTCGTGCCGGACTCGATCCGGTGAATCCGGTCGTGCAGCGTCTCCGGCTCGGGGACGTACTGGAGGATCAGGTAGTGCTGTAGGGCCCGCCTGTCCAGCCTCGGGTTGATACCCAGTGTGCCGGCCAGCTCGACCAGGGACTTCTTCTCGCTGGCGAACGCGGTGCCGTGCGGGCCGGTGGCGTAGAACAGCGGCTTGACGCCGAACGGGTCACGCGCGCCGAAGACGTGGCCGCGCTCACGGTCCCAGATGACGAACGCGAACATGCCGCGCAGCCGGCTCACCGCGTGTGGGCCGTAGTGGTGGTAGGCGGCCACGATGGCTTCCGCGTCACCGTCGGTGCGGAACTCGGCGCTGTGCTCGCGCATCAGCTCCGACCGTAGCTCCAGGTAGTTGTAGACCTCACCGTTGTGCAGGATCGTGTATCGGTCGGGTGATTCCGGTGGACCCCAGTGCAGCGGCTGCTGGGAGTGCTCGATGTCGATGATCGACAACCGGTTGAAACCGAACACGACTTCCTGGTCGGTCCACGTACCGCTTTCGTCCGGCCCCCGGTGGCGCATGCAGCGCATCGCGGCGGCGACCGAGGGCCGCGCGGCCTCCGCGTCCACTTCGGAGGGACAGACCAGCCCAATCAGACCGCACACGTGCTATCGCACACCTCTCGTGTCGGGTCCTGTGTGAATTTTCGGTTTGCCAGTATGACGCCCTGGAGGGCGGTCCGGTTGTCACCATCCACAGGATGTCGCGTGCGCGTCCGTGTGATGTTTCCGGCACGGCGCACCGCTCACCCCACGGTCATCAGGCGCTGGTAGCTGGGCTAGGCTCCCGCTTGCCATCAGATGCTCCGGTGATCTGTGTCAGCCGGATGTGTCCCGTTTGCCGAGGAAGGCGTCGAGCAGTGGGCCTGAAGCAGGGCACCCGGCCGGTCCGGTTGGTGCAGCTCGTCAGTCTGGCTGCCCTTGTGGCACTGGCCGCCTCCGGTTGCACCACCGACCAGGCCGTGCACTTCGGCTGGCCGGCCGCGATCACCCCGCAGGGCGACCGGATGCGCACCTTCTGGATGTGGTCCGGGTTCGCGTCGCTGGCCGTCGGCCTCGTGGTGTGGGGCCTGACCATCTGGACGGTGTCGTTTCACCGCAAGCGCAAGGACGTCGACGCGCTGCCGAGGCAGTTCCAGTACAGCCACGCACTGGAAGTGATCCTGGTCGTCGTGCCGCTGGCGATCGTGTCCGTCCTCTTCTACTTCACGGTGACCACCCAGGACTACGTGCTGTCCAAAGTACCCAACCCGGACGTGAACGTGAACGTCATCGCGTTCCAGTGGAACTGGGAGTTCGACTATCCGGGCTTCAAGACGGCGGACGGCCAGGTCGTCAAGACCGTCGGCAGCTCGCAGGAGATCCCGCTGCTCGTCCTGCCGACGAACGAGGTCATCCAGTACAACCTGCTGTCGACGGACGTCATCCACTCGTTCTTCGTGCCGGCGTTCAACTTCAAGCGGGACGTCTTCCCGGACCCGACGAAGAACAACCAGGACGCGTCGTTCCAGAACACGATCGACAAGCAGGGTTCGTTCGTCGGCCGGTGCGCCGAGCTGTGCGGTACGTACCACTCGATGATGAACTTCGAGGTCAGGTCGCTGCCGCAGAACCTGTTCCAGGAGTACATGCGGTGGCGCACCCAGGTCAACCCGCAGACCGACCAGCCGTACACGGCGGCCGAAGCGCTCACGCAGACCGGCCAGGACGAGCCGACCTGTGGCGACCTGTGCATCCCGCACGCGGTGACGACGCACCCGTTCGACACCAGTCGTACCCAGGTCTCGGCGTCCGGCCAGTAGTTGCACACGACTGACGAAGAAGTAGTGAGGTAGTGAGCCAACCATGAAGGTCGAAGGCCGGATCTTCCTCTACATCGCCGTCTTCGCGTTCGTCATGGCGGTCGTGTACGCGGTGTGGGCCAAGCTCGGCTCGGTGGATCACACCGTCGAGCCGGTCGGCCTGATCGGGCTGATCCTGACCGGTGGCCTGTGCCTGATCATCGGCACGTTCTTCGAGTTCGTCGCGCGGCGCCTCGAACAGCCCCGGCCGGAGGACAACCCGCGTGCCGAGATCAGCGACGGCGCCGGTGAGGTCGGGTTCTTCAGCCCCGGCAGCTACTGGCCGATCGCGCTGGCCTTCTCGGCCGCCCTCGTCGGGGTCGCGCTGGCGTTCTGGCTGGTGTGGTTGCTCGTCACCGGCATCATCGTCGTACTGCTGATGGTCGGCGGCCTGGTGTTCGAGTACCACATCGGGCCCAACCACGACTGAGGTTCTGGTTTGCGGCGGGCCGCTGAAGGCTTGCTGAGGGAGCCGGCGAAAGGCTGTCGGGTCGCCGTCGCGCCGCGCACGATCGTGGCGTGGCAACCCTGGACGAACCCGCAGCGGTCCGCCGGCTGACCGACCGGCTCGGTTTCGGCGCAGGTCAACTCGACGTGGCCGCCGGATTCACGAAAACCGCGGCCGCGCTGCTGAACCCGCCGCCGGACGCGACCCAGACGCCGGAACCCGATCTGGGCCAGGAGATCGCCCGACCGGGTAAAGCCGCGGCCGGCACCGCCGCGCGGAAGCAGGCCACGCAGGCCGTCGCGAAGCAGGAGCTGACACTCGCCACGTGGTGGCTGGACCGGATGGTCGCCACCACGACACCGCTGGTCGAGCGCATGACGTGGTTCTGGCACGGCCACTTCGCCACCAGCGAGCAGAAGGTCCGCGGCCCGCGCCTGATGCAGCGGCAGAACGACACGTTCCGCCAGCAGGGCATGGCGGACTTCGGCGTGCTGGCCAGGTCGATGATCGTCGACCCGGCCATGATGGTCTGGCTGGATGCCCAGCAGAACTCGGTGCGCGCGCCGAACGAGAACCTCGCCCGCGAGTCCATGGAACTGTTCCTGCTCGGCATCGGCCACTACACCGAGGACGACGTGAAGGCCGCCGCGCGCGCACTCACCGGCTGGACCGTGGACCGGGACACGATCACCGCCCGGTTGGTGCCGCGTCGCCACGACGACACGGCCAAGACCATCCTCGACAGCACTCAGAACTACGACGCGGAGTCGTTCGTGAATCTCGTGCTGTCCCAGGCCGCATCGCCGCGCTTCGTCGCCGGCCGGATCTGGTTCCGGCTGGTGTCCGCGACGCCACCGGCGCCGGACGTGCTGGATCGGTTGGTCGCCGCGTACGGGGCCGGCAGGGACATCCATGCGTTGCTGGTGGCGCTTGTGGCCGAGCCGGCGTTCGTCGACAGCGCGAACAGCCTGGTCAAGCAGCCGGTGGAGTGGCTGGTCGGCCTGTTGCGCTCGCTCGGTCTGCGTCCCGACCAATGGCCGGCGACCGCGCTGCTGGCGGGTTTACGGAACCTGGGCCAGGTGCCGTTCGAGCCGCCGAACGTCGGCGGGTGGCCGGCCGATGTGGCGTGGCTCACGACATCGGCGGCGCTGGCCCGGCTGCACCTGGCCCAGGCCGTCGCCGCCCGCGCGGATGTGTCGATGATCACCACAGTTTCGGCCCAGGCACGGCCGGAGGCGGCGCGCCGGCTGCTCGGCGTCGAATCGTGGACCGACCGGACGACTGCGGCATTGGGCAAGGTCGCCGACGATCCACGCCAGGTGCTCGCGATCGCCGCGTGCGCGCCCGAATACGTCGTGAGCCGGTAAGGAGTAGACAGTGGACCGACTGACTCGACGCCGTTTCCTCTTCGCATCAGGGGTGACAGCGGCGTCAGCGCTGGCGTTCGGTGCGACGCAGGTGCACTGGACCGACCTTTTCGCGGCGGCACAACAGAATCCGTTGCGGCTGGGGCAGGGCGTGCTGGTCGTGGTCACGCTGTACGGCGGCAACGACGGCCTCAACACGGTGATCCCGGCTGCCGATCCCGCCTATCAGAAGGCCCGCCCAGATCTGGCCTATCAGCAGAACCAGGTGCTCGAACTGGGCGAGGGACTCGGCCTGAATCCCGGTATGACCGGGTTCAAGTCCCTTTGGGACGATGGCAAGCTGGCTGTGGTGCGTGGCGTCGGCTATCCGAACCCGGACCACAGCCATTTCCGTTCGATGGCGATCTGGCAGACAGCGTCGCCGGTCACGTCGGTACCGACCGGCTGGCTAGGCCGGTGGCTGGACACGACCGGCGACAACCCGCTGCTCGCGGTGTCGGTGGAACCGGTGCTGCCACCGCTGTTGGCCGGCGAGCACGCGGCGGCGGTGTCGCTGCCGGTCAGCGGCCTGACGATGCCGGCAGGCCAGCTCGGCCAGGCGTTCCTGGCACTGGGCGGCGCGCAGTCCGGGGACGGTCCGCAGGTAGCGCGGGCGGCCAGATCGGTGGTGGACCTGGACAACGCGGTCCGCGTACTCGGCGGCGCGGTGCACTCCTCTTCGGCGCCTGCCCCGACACAGCGCCCTCAAGGCGCGCTGGGGGACCAGTTGGATCTGGTAGCCGAGCTGATCGAGGCCGGTGTGCCGACACGGGCGTACTCGGTGTCGTTGGGCGGTTTCGACACGCACGCCGACGAGAAGGCGACCCAGCAGCGGCTGCTGACCGAACTGGACAAGGCGCTGGTGCCGTTCGTGCAGCGGATGCACCGCACCGAACGCGGGCAACAGGCGGTGGTGCTCGTGTACTCGGAGTTCGGCCGCCGAGTAGCCGCGAACGCGGGCGACGGCACCGACCACGGCACAGCGGGCCCGGTCTTCCTGGCCGGCAACGGCGTCAAGGGCGGCTTCTACGGCGAACAGCCCAGCCTGACCGACCTGGATGCCGGTGACCTGAAGGAGAACACCGACTTCCGATCCATCTACGCGACCGTGCTCGACAAGGTCCTGGACACCGATCCGGGCAAGGTACTCGGCGACTACTCGGGCCGATTGGACCAGGTCATGGCCTGAGCTGTCCGCTATTGCTGTTTGACGCGTGGAACGCCGCCCTTACGGCCGATGTTGAACGCGATGCGGTAGACATCCGGCAGATCCAGTTTCTTGTTGGTGCGTTCGGTCATGACCCCGAGATCGACCAGTTCCGCGATGAGGCCGTCGTAGTCGGTGTTGAGCGGACCGGTGGCGAACATCTCCTGGTCTTCGGAATCGTCGTCAGCCAACTCGCCGGTCTTCGACCGCTGCGTCAACAACGCGGCATTCAGTGTGGCTTGATCCCATCGCCGGATGACCTCGTCCTTCTCGATCGGCACCTGGGAACCACGTAGTGGTTCGAGCGCGTCGAACACCCACGGTGTGTCCTCCTTGACCTCCGCCACGCGGATCGTAGAGGCGAGTTGCACTCCTTGTCGTATCGCATCCCAGTGCAGTGCGTAGGCATGGCTGGAGAAGGCTTCTTCGGTCCGTTGGGTCGCCTGCCACAACGCGCCGAGAAAACTCCGCGGGCTCACCTGCTGCCTGCCGTCGGCCAGATGGTTGGGCAACCAGGTGTACGTGTGACCCTTGCGGCGGTCGGTCCCCATGTACTTGCTGGCGATACGTTCCAGTATCTCACTCTGCTTGGCAGAGTCGCCGCTGTAGCGATCCGTCCAACCGGTCTCCGACACGAATGTCGGGCTGTGTTCCGAGTTGGCGTTGCTCATGTAGTGGAACAGCAGTGCGTACAGGCTTGTCTCGGTCCAGCGCAGGTCTGTGATGTTGGTGATCAGCTTCGAGGCGTCGGGAAAGTCGAACCTTGCGGTGTCGAACATGTCGTACCGGATGAACAACTTCACCCGCAGGTTCCGGGTACTCGTGCGCAGGTTGAGGGCCAGTTCGAAGATTCCCCTTGCGAGCCGGTCGGCGATCTCGCGATCGCTGTGCAGGCGGTCCATCGCGTCGAAGAGGAGCAGTTTGGTGCGACCTTCTTCGCCTGCCTGTTCGTCCACCGCGAGAATCGCGTCCTCGACCCCGCCTGGGTTGTCGGCAACCCACTGCACCCGCTCCGGCCAGTCCCCGATCGTCGCCAACTCCGGCGTACCGAATCCGAACAGTGCCACAGCAGTCCATATGTCCGATGGCTGGAACCTGGCTACCAGGGATTGCAGCCTGCGGGGACTGGGGTACTGCTTGCTGAGTTTCGTGCCAAAGCCCGCCAGGGTGTCGACACGGTTCAGTCGGTCCAGCCGGTAGAAACTCGCGGCGATCGCGCGGAGCGAGTCGTCCTGCAGCGCCTTGAACCAGACGGTCTTGCCGACACCGCGCCCGCCTCGGACGATTGTCGTGTCGGGATCGAGTGCGTTGCGATGACCCGACGGGGTGAACAACGTCCGCTGGTCTGGATCGATGGTGTCCGCATCAACGACCGCGGGCAGCGCGGCGCCGAGCAGTTCCCGGTACTCAACGGCCGTCAACATGTCACGCACCTTCTTCGAGCATTGCCGAGACTCCATCGAGGAAATCCCGGTATGCCGCCGCAACCAGTTCCGTAGCCGCCCAGGAGCGGTCGCGGCTCGGGTCGAGGCCGACGAGATCCGAACTGTGGGCGATGGGCAACGGGTGGTGGGGGGCCGACGGGTCATCGGGAGCGAAGTTGAAGGCTTCCAGGCCCACATCACCCTCTTCGTTGTCGTAGAGCGTGGTGGCGAAGCATTCCTGGGCGTTGTCGGCGAAGCCGCGCAGGTATGCGTCGGCCTGGCTCGACGGGACCATGGCTGCGACCATCTTGATGCGGTTCCTGATCCGGTCCCGGCTCTCGGCGTCCAGCCTGGTCCGCCACTGGTCGAACAGCGCTCGATATCCCTGCCAGGTCTGGGGGTTGTCGGTCGCGAACAGGAGAGCCAGGGTGCTCAACTGGGTGATGGCCACCGCGGCCACATCGTGGATGCCGGGCCGGCTGTCCAACAGGACGATGTCCGGCTGCCTGCTCCGGTTGGCGACCTGAGCCTCGCAGGCGGCGATTGCGTTGGCGAGCCTGCGGCCGAAGGGCGTCGTCGGCAGGTCGAAGTAGACGCGGTTGAGCTTGTCGAGGTAGGAGTAGCCATCGCGCGGCCGGCCGCCTGCCGACGCAAGCCACACTTCGCCGTTGCCGTCCAGTTCACCGACCGAATCGCTCCTGACGACCAGGTCGAGGTCGGCCTCGTTTTCGACAGCCGATTCGACGAGGTGGTCCACGATGCCGTGGTCGGCGTACTGGAGATCGGAGTGGAGCAGCGACGTGACGCCCGGCGACTCCAGGTCGAGGTCGACCACCAGGACGGATTTGCCCTGGCGCGCCAGATGACGTGCCAGGATGAACGTCGCGGTGGAGCGACCGACACCGCCTTTGAATCCGTACAGAGCCACACGCGTGCCGGTCGGTTGCTCGGGCCTGAGCCAGTCGGCTCCGACCGTGCCCAGCTCGACGACGCTCACGCGCCCGGAGTCGGCGATGAAGCCGGGAACCGGGTGCCGGTCCGGCGAGTCGACGATCTGATCTGGCACGAAAAGCGTGCTGAGCAACAGGATGGGCTGTGGACCGGCAAACGGGCCGCATGACGCGCGCAGACGCTCTCGCAAGTCCGGGATTCTCCCGTCGTCCTCGGGGATGTCAACTGCGATCGACGACCGGCCGAGCAGGTCCCGGACGACGATCACATCGGTGTCGAGGTCCTTGGCGGCTGCGTTGGCGATCTCCAGAGCTCTACGCCACGCTTCGTCGAACCGGATGGTCACGTCAGCATCCCGAGTTGCGCCTGTTCGAGGATTCCGACAACGGTCCGCGCGGCGGAGATGTGGGCGGCCACCGTGGCTGGGGTCAGATGCGACCCGTCGCTGTAGCGCTCCTCGACCTTCCAGTCCGCGAACGGTGCCGAGGTGAGCAACGGCATGAGTGCGTTCACCGACCTGTTCCGCACGATCGTCGACATCTCCGGCCACAGGGTGTTGATGTGTTTCTTGATCGTGCCGGTTCTGGATGAACGACGAAGTTGTTCTGGTTGACGCTACCCCCAAGATGATCCACGATCAGTGCCTTGAGCGCGCACTCCGCCGCGAGTCCCGCCAGGTGGTCCGCATTGGGTGACGCAAGTTCTCGTGCAGCAGTTCCGCGTCGGTCATGTGACGCTTGGCCGAGGAGTCGAAGTCGGGTGGGGGGCTCGTTGACACCGCGCCAGGGTACCGGCCGACACCCATGACAGCAGGTGATGCGGCCGGTCGGCGCGTCAGTCCTCGGCGCGTAGTTCGTTGGACAGCGTGATCCACCGGTCCAGCAACCGGGCTGCGGCACCGGAGTCGACGGCCTCCGCGACCGTCGCTATGCCGGCCTGTAGGTCGGCGTGCAGGTCACCGGAGAAGCCCTGGTACGCCGCGACCGCCCCGGCCGCGTTCAGCAGTACCGCGTCCCGTACCGGACCCATCGTGCCGCCGACCAGATCGCGCACCACCTGGGCGTTGGTCGCGGCGTCGCCGCCCTTCAGGTCGGCCATCGACGCCGGCCGGATGCCCAGGTGTGCCGGGTCGACCTGTTCCACGCGTACCTGGCCGCCGTCGGCCAGCCACACCGTGCTGGTGGTCGTCGTGGTCAGTTCGTCCAGGCCGTCGTCGCCTCGGACCACCAGCGCTGTGGTGCCGCGCTGGGCGAACACCTCGGCGATCACCGGTGCCATCACCGGGTTCGCGCACCCGACCAGGCCCCCGGCGGGCTGTGCCGGATTCGTCAGTGGACCCAGGAAGTTGAACGCCGTCGGCACGCCCAGTTCGCGCCGTGGCACCGAAGCGTGCCGGAAACCGGGGTGGTAGCGCGGCGCGAAGCAGAACGCGATGCCCAACTCGGTGACACAGGCCAACACCGCGTCCGGCGACAGGTCGAACGCGACCCCCAGCGCCTCCAGCACGTCTGCGGCGCCGGCCTTCGACGACGCGGCGCGGGCACCGTGCTTCACCACCGGAATGCCGGCCGCCGCCGTGACCAGCGCCGCCATCGTGGAGATGTTCACCGTGCCGGCCTGGTCGCCGCCGGTGCCGACGATGTCGACCGCCCGCTCGGTCAGCCGCACCCGCCTGGCGTGGGCCAGCATCGCGCCCGCCATGCCGGCGATCTCGGCCGGCGTCTCACCCTTGGCCCGCAGCGCGACCGCGAATCCGGCCACCTGCACCGCGGTCGCCTCGCCGGACATGATCTGGTCCATGGCCCACGCGGTGTCGCGTTCGGTCAGATCGGTGCCGGAGATCAACCGGCCGAGTAAGCCCGGCCAGGTCTGGTCCGTGGACATGTAGTCCCTCAGCCGTGCACGGCCGGCAGGTGGTGCGCGCGCAGCACCTCGGCCACCGTCTCGGCGGCGGCCAGCGGGTCGAGCGGGTGCACGATCACCGCGTCCGCCTGCGACCAGGTCGCCAGCCACCTGTCGTCCCTGCGCCGCACCGCGACCACGATCGGCGGACAGTCGTCCAGCTCGTTCTTGAGCTGCCTCGAGATGCCCATGCCGCCGGTGGGCTGCGCCTCGCCGTCCAGGATCGCCAGGTCGACGTGCTCGTTGTCGACCACGAACAGCACGTCGTCGATGGTGCCCGTCTCCAGGTAGTCGATCCGCCCCAGATCGGGCGCCGGCCGGTAGCCGACCGCTGTGATGATGGCCTCACGGACCTCGGGACGATGGCTGAAGACCAGGATCCTCAGTACCGGCTTGGCCGCCGATGTCGTCTCTTCACTCATCTTCCGTCCGTCCTCTGGCGACGCAGCAGGGGCTTACGCGGGGCTGACGATGACGACCTTAGTACTGGGCCACGGATGTGACGGACCCGACCGTGTACCCCATGCGGCATGCCTCGTGACCACACGCAATAATGCGTCGCGTGACAACGGCAGCGCCCACAATCGGCCAGCGGATCCACACGCTGAACCGGCCCAACATGGTCAGCGTCGGCACGATCATCTGGCTGTCCAGCGAACTGATGTTCTTCGCGGGCCTCTTCGCCATGTTCTTCACGGTGAAGGCCCAGACGCCCGGTGCGTGGCCACCACCGCCGGTCGAGCTGGACTACAAGGTGTCCATCCCGGCGACGATCATCCTGGTGCTTTCGTCGGTGACCTGCCAGCTCGGCGTGTTCGCGGCCGAGAAGGGCGACGTGTTCGGCCTGCGTCGCTGGTACACCATCACGTTCGTGATGGGCGCGATCTTCCTCGCCGGTCAGGCGTTCGAGTACTACGGCCTGGTCAACGACCACCACACCACCATCTCGTCGTCCGCCTGGGGGTCGGCGTTCTTCATCGCCACCGGGTTCCACGGCCTGCACGTGCTGGGCGGCCTCGTCGCCTTCGTCTTCCTGATGATCCGGACTCGGTTGAGCAAGTTCACGCCGGCACAGGCCACCGCGACCATCGTCGTGTCCTACTACTGGCACTTCGTCGATGTCGTCTGGATCGGCCTGTTCACCTGCGTCGAGTTGCTGCACTGAGATCGCCTGAACCTCAATCAAGGGTTGCCGAACAGATGACCACCACAGACCGCCGCTCCCGAGCGCGCACCAAGCTGCGCCGACGCCTCTCGGGCATCCTCGCCCTCGGTGTCGCGCTGATCGGCGCGGGCGCGCTCTACAGCGTGCTGGTACCGAGCCCGCAGACCGCGCACGCGGACAGCGGGAGCACCGCGACGCCATCCCAAGGCCAGCAGTTGTACGAGAACGCGTGCATCACGTGCCACGGCGCGAACCTGCAGGGCGAGGCCAACCGAGGACCGTCGCTGATCGGTGTCGGCTCGGCCGCCGTCTACTTCCAGTTGTCCACCGGCCGGATGCCACTGGCCAACCAGAGCGCGCAGGCCGAGGCGAAGCCGCCGAAGTACAACTTGGATCAGGTCGACGCGATCGGTGCCTACATCGAGGCGCACGGCGGCGGTCCGCAGGCGCCCGCGGCGAGTGAGGACCTCACCAACGGCAACCCGGCGCGCGGCGGTGACCTCTTCCGCCTCAACTGCACCTCGTGTCACAACTTCACCGGCCAGGGCGGTGCGCTGTCCTCCGGCAAGGCCGCGCCGTCGCTACAGAGCGCCACGCCGAGCCAGCTCTACACCGCGATGCTGTCCGGTCCGCAGAACATGCCGAAGTTCTCCGACCGGCAGCTCACCCCGCAGGAGAAGAAGGACATCATCGCCTACGTCTCGTCCGTCCAGAACGGCAACAACGACCCCGGTGGCGACGGCCTCGGTGGTCTCGGGCCGATCTCGGAGGGCTTCGTCGCGTGGGTGGTGGGGATCGCCGCACTGGTCGGCGTCACCTTGTGGATCGGAGCGAAGGCATGACCGGGCACAGCGATGAGTCAGGGGACGGTGTGCGGCTGCCCACCGACGACGAACTCGCCGAGATGAGCCGGGAGGACCTGGTCACGCTCGGCACCAAGCTCGACGGCGTCGAGCTGGTCGAGTACCACGACCCGTGGCCGGTGAAGGGCACCAGGGCGGAACGGCGCGCGGAGCGGGTGGTCGCGTTCTGGTTCATCCTGGCCGCGCTGGCCGCGGTGGCGTTCATCGTGGTGTTCATCGCGTGGCCGTGGCAGTACCAGAAGCCGGGCCACCAGTTCTGGTACGGCCTGTACACGCCGTTGCTGGGCGTGACGCTCGGTGTGACCGTGCTGGGGCTCGGGTTCGGCGCGCTGACCTACGTACGGAAGTTCGTGCCGCACGAGGTCGCCGTCCAGGACCGCCACGACGGGCAGTCCTCGGAGATCGACCGGCAGACCGTCCTGGCCGAACTGGCCGACGCCGGGGTGCGGTCCACGATCGGGCGGCGGTCGCTGATCAAGCGGTCGGCGATCGCGGCGGGCAGCCTGATGGGCCTCGGCCTGCTGGTGTTCCCGCTGGGCGGTCTGATCAAGAACCCGTGGAGCAAGTCGCAGCCGCCGCAGGACACGCTGGCGCACACCGGTTGGTACCAGGCTCCGTCCAATCCGGAGCGGGTGTTCCTGCGCAAGGACACCGGTGACCCGCACGAGGTCGCGCTGGTCAGCCCGGTGGACATGGACGCGGGTGCGATGCAGACGGTGTTCCCGTTCCGGGAGTCCGAACGGAACGATCCGGACGCGTTGCAGGCGGCGCTGACCCGGATCGACAACCCGGTGATGCTGCTGCGGTTCCGCCCGGCCGACGCGGCCAACATCATCAAGCGGGTCGGCCAGGAGGACTACAACTTCGGCGACTACTACGCGTACACGAAGATCTGCAGCCACCTCGGTTGCCCGACCTCGCTGTACGAACAGCAGACGAACCGTATCCTGTGTCCGTGCCACCAGTCGCAGTTCAACGCGCTGGAGTACTGCAAGCCGATCTTCGGTCCGGCGGCGCGGGCCCTGGCCCAGTTGCCGATCGCGGTCGATGAGCAGACCGGTTACTTCTACGCGGTGCACGACTTCAGGGAGCCGATCGGGCCTGGTTACTGGGAGCGTGGAGCATGAGTCGATCGATCGTCACGCCGACGAAGCCCACCAACCCTGCCATGAAGCTGGCCGGCAAGGCGCTGCAGGACGTCGACGAGCGTTACCACCCGGCCGGGGGGCTGCGCAAGCAGCTCAACAAGGTGTTCCCGACGCACTGGTCGTTCCTGCTCGGTGAGATCGCGCTCTACAGCTTCATCGTGCTGCTGCTCTCCGGTACGTACCTCGCGCTGTTCTTCGACCCGTCGATGGCGGAGGTGCAGTACAACGGCACGTTCGACAACCTGCGTGGCATCTTCATGTCGCGGGCCTTCGAGTCGTCGCTGAACATCAGCTTCGACGTGCGTGGCGGATTGTTCGTCCGGCAGTTGCACCACTGGGCGGCACTGCTGTTCATGGCCGCGATGTCGGTGCACATGCTGCGGATCTTCTTCACGGGCGCGTTCCGCAAGCCACGCGAGACGAACTGGGTACTCGGCGTGCTGCTGTTGGTGCTCGGCGGTTTCGAGGGCTTCACCGGCTACTCGCTGCCGGACGACCTGCTGTCCGGCACCGGTATCCGTGCCGCGATGTCCGGCGGCATCCTGGCGACGCCGGTCATCGGCACCTGGCTGCACTGGCTGATCTTCGGCGGCGAGTTCCCAGGCACCGAGGTCATCCCGCGGTTCTACGCCGTGCACATCCTGCTGATACCGGGGATCATCCTGGCACTGATCGCGGTACACCTCGGCCTGGTCTGGTATCAGAAACACACCCAGTTCCCAGGGGTGCGCCGGACCGAAAAGAATGTCGTCGGCGTGCGCATCATGCCGGTGTTCGCGATCAAGGGCGGCGGTTTCTTCGCCATCGTGGTCGGCATCCTCGCGCTGATCGCCGGGTTGTTCCAGATCAACCCGATCTGGAACTTCGGCCCGTACAGTCCGGCACAGGTGTCCGCCGGTTCACAGCCGGACTGGTACATGGCGTGGACCGACGGCCTGTTGCGCCTGTGGCCGGACTGGGAGATCAATTTCGGCCACCGGTACCTGATTCCGGCCGCGTTCTTCCCGTTGATGGCCCTCGGTGCCATCATCACGGTCCTGCTGCTCTATCCGTTCCTGGAACGGAAGCTGACGAAGGACTTCGCGCATCACAACCTGTTGCAGCGGCCGCGCGACGTTCCGGTCCGTACCAGCCTCGGCGCGATGGGCGTGACGTTCTTCGTGGTCGCCACGATTTCGTGCGGCAACGACATCATCGCGGACAAGTTCGACATCTCGTTGAACGCGATGACGTGGGCCGGCCGGATCGGCCTGCTCGTGCTGCCGCCGCTGGCGTACTTCATCGCGTACCGGATGTGCATCGGCCTACAGCGGGGTGACCGTGAGGTGCTCGAGCACGGCGTCGAGACCGGCATCATCAAGCGGCTCCCGCACGGCGAGTTCATCGAGGTGCACCAGCCGCTCGGCCCGGTCGACGACCACGGCCACCCGAAGGCGCTGCCCTACCAGGGCACTCCGGTGCCGAGGAAGATGAACAAGCTCGGCTCGTCGGGGCACCCGGTGCCGGGCTCGTTCCTGCGGCCCGACCCACGCGGCGAGACGATCGCGCTGGAGGGGGCGAGGGCGGAGCAGCACGCCGCCGACCATGCCGACGAGCACGGCGAGGTCACCAGCGGCGAGCATCCGGAACTGCCGGTGGACTGACCACCGACGTTCGTTCGACAGTGGGGCGGTACCTCCGGGTACCGCCCCACTGTCGTGTCCGAAAGCACAGGAACGGGCCGCTGAGCGGCCCGCTGGCGGCCGTGGATGACATCCGCCACCACGAGTGGCGGGAAACGCTCTGTGGGTGTCAGCGTGGCGGCATGAGCGATGTCGACATCACGAAGTACGCGGCGTTCACGACCGATCCGGCCGGCGGCAATCCGGCGGGTGTCATCTTCGACGCCGGCCCGCTGGCGGCGCGGGAGATGCTGGCGATCGCGGCGCGGGTGGGCTTCTCCGAGTCCGCCTTCGTCACGTCGGCCGACGACGCCGCCCGCAGGTACCGGCTGCGCTACTTCAGCCCGAAGGCCGAAGTGGCCTTCTGTGGGCACGCCACGGTGGCCACGGCGGTCGCGATCGCCGGCCGGGTCGGCGCCGGCCCGCTGGTGTTCGACACCCAGGCCGGCGAGATCGCCGTCGGCACCGGTGTCGACGCGGGTGTGCCGGTGGCGACGCTGACCAGCGTGCCGACCACGACGCGGCCCGTCGACGACGCGGAATTGGCCGCGGCGCTGGCCGCGCTGCGGTGGTCGGATGCGGATCTGCACCCGGATTTCCCGCCCATGGTCGGATTCGGTGGTGTCCGGCATCTCATACTTCCCGCGGTATCGCGGGCACGGCTGGCCGAACTCGACTACGGGTTCGCGGAGTTGGCCGCGCTGTGCCGGCGGGCAGACTGGACCACGGTGCACCTGTTCTGGCCGGAGAACACGGAACGGTTCCATGCGCGTGATCCGTTTCCGGTCGGCGGCGTGGTCGAGGATCCGGCAACCGGAGCCGCTGCCGCCGCTTTCGGCGGCTACCTGCGGGACCTGGGCCGAATTGCCCGACCGACTCGGCTGATCGTTCACCAGGGAGTGGACATGGGCCGGCCAAGTGAACTACGCATCGATGTCGATCCGGCTGATCCGCGCGTTCGGGTTACCGGTCACGCGGTGCCTATACGCTGACAACTCGGTACCCGCCACCTGCGATTATCGGGATTTCAACGGTCTTACCGATGCGATCACGCACTTGGCAGGTGGTTCGCTTCACCGTTATGGCGTAGTGCGGGTAACGCATCCGGGCCCAGGAACTGGCACTACGCTGGTGCAGTGCGGACAACTCCTCTGTCCCCTTTGGTGCTCACCCGACAAGGGGATGTCAATCCGCCGTTTTGGCCAGGGCTGATCACTGATGGTAGCGTTAGTGCAAACCGGTGAGATGAAATGCGCGTCGTCTTGGTGTGATACCGGGTATCCGTGTATTCTCTCGCGGAAAACCAGCCTATCCGGCGGAGAAGAAAGGACACGTGCGTGGTACAGAAGGTCACGGTCCAGCTCGTCGACGACCTCGATGGCACGGTCGCCCAGGAGACCGTCGAATTCGGCCTCGACGGCGTCTCGTACCAGATCGACCTCTCGACGGTCAACGCGGAGAAAATTCGGGACATGCTGTCCGACTTTGTCGCGAACGGTCGCCGATCCGGGTTGCGCGGCAAGCGCGCCACCACCAGCGCCGCCGCGAAGTCCCGCTCGGCCGCGGTGGACCGGGAACAGAATCAGGCAATCCGGGAGTGGGCCCGCAAGCGCGGCCTACGAGTGTCCGAGCGGGGTCGCATCTCGGCGGAAGTGCTGGAGGCTTATCACCAGGCCAACTGAATCGTCGTGCCAACCGGTCGGCGCCGCGTCGGGTGGAGGGCCACCCGAGCCGGCGCGGTCGGCATCGTGGGTGCGCGACCGACGCCGTCGACAGGGTCCGGCCCACGACCGTTGCGGAGTCTCCGCGCGGCCGAGCCGTGCCCGACACCATCACCCTCGCGTTTCCCGGCCACAATGCGCAGGTAGCGGCCTCAGGCCGGACCAGTGCGCGCCCTGGCTCGCCCAGCTACCGGCGACATCCGCTCTGATCCATCTGGTGTTGGTTGAGTGCAGAACGAAATCCCGACCGCCAGCGGAGCCGTAGCCGGTATGGAACGCATCCTTGTCGAACTGGTGAAGGTGATCTTATGGCGGTAGGGACCACACGCGGCAAACGCAGGCTCGGTCGCTTCATCAAGCCGATCCGGGTCCGGTCCGGGCGCAAGCCCGAGGAGATCGCGACGCTGGCCGTCTGTTCGAAACAGACCGTCTACCGGCTGGAGTCCGGGGACGCGCTGCCGAGCCTGCACCGGTTCACGACCGTGCTCGGGCTGATCGGCGCCACGGAGGAGGAACGCCGCCGGGCGCTGCACCTGTGGGAGGTCGCCGACGGCGACACCGCGGTCATCGAGCACGCCGGCGACCTGCCGGCGAACTACCGCCGGTTCCGGATGGACGAGTGCGAGGCGGTCCGGGAACGCACGTTGGACACGGTGATCGTGCCCGGCATGCTCCAGACGGCCGACTACGCCGCCGAGATCCACCGGGCGGCGCGACCCCGCACCAGCCGGCTGGTCAGGGAGAACTGGGCCGCCGACGAACGGCGGGACCGGCAGTCGCTGCTGTTGCGGCCCGGTCGGCGGCTGGCGCTGCACTCGCTGATCGACGAGGCGGTGCTGCGGCGGATGATCGGCGGCCCGTCCGTGATGGCGGCGCAGCTCGACCATCTCCTGACCATGTCGCGCGAACCGGAGATCACGATCCAGGTCGTGCCCTTCACGTTCGGTGCCTACGGCGCGATGTCCGGCCCGGTGACGATCTTCACGTTCCCGGAGGACGGTGAGCCGGACTCCGCATATCTGGAATATGTGGCCGGCGGTCAAAGCTTGGAAGATGAGGACGACGTGGCGGGACTTTCCGCTGTGTGGTACCAGATTGCCAACTCGGCCCCGTCTCCGGCAGAGTCGGCGGAGATCATCCGAACGGCTCGGGACCTACTTGGGACGCACGTGTAGGGGAGCGATGAACACCAGGACGTGGCATAAGAGCAGCCGTAGCGAGGCGCAGAACGCATGCGTCGAACTCGCGGTCGGGGACGCCCAGACCTATATCAGAGACACGAAGAACCGCCCCGCGGGCCGACTGGCCTTCGCGGACGAGTGTTACCGGGCATTTCTCGCCGCCGTCCGCCGCGGCAGGTGGGACGCCTGAGCCGAACGTCGTTGGGGGCCGGTCCGATCCGAGAGTCTAGCTTTCCGTGCCCTCCATGCCGATGCCGAACGACGCCTCGGTGTCCGACCGCGAGTACGACCGAAACGCGATGTGCGTGTCGGTGTTGAGAACGCCCGGCACCTTGCCGATCCGGCCGGGCACCAGGTCGGCCAGGTCCTCGTGCCGGGCCACCCTGAGCATGGCGATCAGGTCGACGTCGCCGGCGCAGGAGTAGACGGCGGTCACGCCGTCGATGTCGGCGATGGCCTGTGCCGCTTCCGGGATGGTGTCCGCTTCGGCCTGCACCAACACGATCGCGGTGATCACGGCGGACTCCTCGACGTCGGGGTTGCTCGGTTCGGGCTCGGTTCGGGGTTGTTGCCCGCGCCGAATCCTAGATCGTGTCGGTGGGATCGACACGCGCGGAGCGAGCCGTGGCGGCCCGTTCGGCCCAGGCCCGCCAACGACCGGCGGAACCGACCGGTTCCGCCCACGGCTGCGTCGCCCTGCCGAGGCGGATGCCCGGCCCGCCGAGCCACCGCGCCAGCAGGTGGGTCTCCTCCGGCGCCGCGCCGAGCAGCGGCCCATCGCCGGGCAGCACCGTCTCGGCGCCCGCGATCAGCGCGTCGACGACCGGATTCGCCGGCACGCCACGTTCGGCCACCCCCGCCGACGCCAGTCGGCCATAGCGGATCACGGCGAGTTCCCAGCCGCCGGCCGGTCGCGGTCGGGCGGCCACCAGTTCCGGGATCGCGGCCAAGGCGGCCAGCCGCTGCCCCCGGTCCAGCCCGCCCACCAGCGTGACCAGCCGGTCCCTGCGCGCGCCGGCCAGTTCGTAGCGGCCGTCACCGGCCAGCTCGGTCAGCGCGGTGGTCGCCGCCGCGAGCAGGTGGCTGTCCCGGCCGGCCACCAGTTCGCGCACCGCGTGCACGGCCGGGGCGTACTCGGCGACGCTCTGCCGGCCGGCACACGGCGCGGCGCAGCGGCCCAGTTCGGCGAGGACGCACGGGCTCTCATGTGCGCCCCGCGCCGGAATCCGCTGGCTGCACGGGCGGATCGGCACCGCGTCCTGCACGGCGGCGATGGCGGCCATGGCGGCGGCCTGGGACCGGAACGGCCCCATCGCGCCCGGTCGCGGCGTCCGTACGACGGAGAGGCGCGGGAACGCCTCGTCGGTCAGCACGGCCCACGCGTACTTGTGCGGGTTGCGGGAACGCCGATTGTAGGGCGGCTTGTACGCGGCGATCAGTCGCAGCTCCCGTACCTGTGCCTCCAGCGGATGTGAACACACCACGTGGTCCACCCGAGTGGCCATGGCGACCATCTCGCGCAGCCGGGGCCGGGTCTCGCTGGACGTGAAGTACTGCCGCACCCGCCGCCGCAGGTCGGTCGCCGTGCCGACGTAGAGCACCTCGTCGGACGGGCCGCGGAACAGGTAGACACCGGGCTCGGCCGGCAGGTCGGCGGCCAGTTCCCGCTTGCGCCGCTGCGCCGGGGTGACCTCGGGCAGGTAGTCCAGCAGCTCCTCCAGCGACTGGACGCCGACCGAGCCGACCCGCTCCAGCAGTGCGTGCAACACCTCGACGGTGGCCTTGGCATCGGCGAGCGCGCGGTGGTTGGGCCGGGTGCTGGTGCGGAAGAGCGCGGACAGCGCCGAGAGCCGGCAACTGGGCGCCTCGTCCCTGCTCAGCACGCGTCGGGCCAGTTTCACCGTACAGACGACGGCGGGGCGTGGCCACGGGTAGCCGTGGCGTGCGCAGGCGGCCTTGAGGAAGCTGATGTCGAAGCCCGAGTTGTGCGCGACGAGCACGGCGCCGGCCGCGAACTCCAGGAACGCCGGCAGCACCCGGCCCATCGCAGGCGCGCCGGTCACCATGAACTGGGTGATCCCGGTGAGCGCGACGACCTCCGGCGGGATGCCGCGTTCCGGGTCGACCAGGGTGGCGAACTCGCCGAGCACCTCGCCGCCGCACACCTTGACCGCGCCGATCTCGGTCACGGCGTCCTCGTCGTGGCTGCCGCCGGTGGTCTCCAGGTCGAACACGACGAAGGTCACCGCGCGTAGCGGCGTGCCGAGTTCGTCGAAGGTGAGCTGGGTTCTCGCCTCGTCCTCGATCATCGATCCGGAACCTAGGGCCGACCACCGACAGTGTGCCGACCACCGTTGACGCGCGACTGGACCAATACATCGACGAGATCCGCGCTCGCGCGCACTAACCTGTAGGGATGACGTCCTCGGCGCGCCGCCGTGAACCGGCCCCGGAGGTATCCGGGCCGGTCGACGCGTGCGCTGTCGACGATGTGGACACAACGCAGGAATCCACCGATTTGGGTGAGTCGGTCGTTTCGCCTTCGGTCGACTGGACGGACCTGCCAGACGCGGTACGTTCCCGGCTCGCCGAGATCGCGGCGGACGCCGTCGGCGAGATCCCGGCGCTCGACATCCCGCAACCGGTCCGCGCGGTGGCCCGGTTCGCGCCGGCGAAACGAGCCCGCCTCGGCGCCGTTCCGCTGCTGTCCGGGCTGCGTGGTTTCCCGGCGTTTCGTACCGCGGTGACCGAATGGGCCCGCGAACACCGCCCGACTGTGCTCGATCTCACGGCTTCGGATCCCACCGCCGCCGCCACCGCGGCGCTGTTGCTGGCGGACGGGTCCGCCGTGCACTACCTGGAACTGGTCCGCAGACGGGCGCTGGACGCCACACTGCGCGCCGAACGCGACACGGCGGTCACCAGGGCCACGAAGCTGGAAGCCGAACTCACGCGCGTGCGCACCGAGCTGAACCGGGCGGAGGGCAACGCGGGCCAGGTGGTCGGCGAGCGCGATGCCGAACTGGAGAAACTGCTCAAACGGCTGAGAGAACAAGGAGTCCGGCTGCGCGAAGCACGCGACGAGGCGGCGGCGGCCCGCGCCGATGCCGAGCAGATGCGCGTGCAGACCGAGTTGGACCGCAAATCACTGACCGCGGAACGGGACCGAGAACGCGAACGCGCGGATGCCGAGCGAGCAAAGGCCCGCCGAGCCGAGGCCGACGCCCAAGCAGCCCGCCAAGCCGCCCGAGAGGCCCGCCAGGCCGACGAGGTCCGCCTACAACTGCTGGTGGACACGCTGGACGGCGCGGTGACGGGCCTGCGCCGAGAACTGGCACTCGGCGGTTCCGGGCCGCGTCCGGCGGACCTGGTACGCGGTGCGAGCGCGGCGCAGAGCACGGTCGGCCGGGTGGCCGACCCGGCCGCACTGGACCGGCTGTTGGCGTTGCCGACCGTGCACCTGGTCGTAGACGGCTACAACGTGACCAAGACCGGCTATCCAGAGCTGCCCCTGGTGGACCAGCGGGACCGGCTGGTGCACCAGCTAGCCGCGCTGGCGGCGCGAACCGGTGCCGAGGTCACCCTGGTATTCGACGGGGCAGGGGTGGTGTCCGTGCCGAGCGCGGCACCGCGCGGGGTGCGGGTGCTGTTCTCCGATCCGGGTGTGCTGGCGGACGACGTGATCAGGGCACTGGTGACGGCGGAGCCGGAGGGCCGGCCGGTGGTGGTCGTGACGTCGGACCGCGCGGTGGCCGACTCGGTCCGCCGCCGTGGCGCGCACCCGGTCCCCTCAGCGGTGCTGCTGGCCCGCATCAGCCGTGTTTAATGGCTCGCTCCGCCCGCGGGCCTGCCGCTTGTAACGCGGCGTCCGCTGCCCCTCCACTCGCTTCGCTTCGTTCCAGGGCGGCAGCCGCCGCTGCCGCAGGCCGAGGGCGTCGGCTCGCTTCGCCCGATATCGCCGGGTCACCCTCCCCGCACCATCACGCGCATTCGAACACCGGTTCGAATACTGTCGGGGTGGGCTTGTAGCGTGCGACGCGATGTGGCCCACCGAACAGGGGAGCAGAGCTCGTGATCATCGACTGCGACAAGTGCGCGATCCGGGGTGTCGGGTGCTCGGACTGCGTGATCAGTGTGCTGCTGTCCGCTCCGGGCAAGGTGGAGCTGGTCGAGCCGGAGCTGCGGGCGCTCGGTGCGCTCGCCGACGCCGGTCTGGTGCCCCGTCTGCGCCTCGTACCGCTGGCCGCACCGGCGGACACCGAGGACGAAACGGGCGACACGCATCCGGTTGCTCAACAAAGCGCCGAACGGTCGGGTCCGTACGTCGGACGGCATCGTCGCCAGGTCAGCTAGTGGGTGATGGCACCGTCACCATATGAAGCGGCTACTAGTCCATTCGGGGAATGCGTCAGGTTTCGGTCCGATCACGACGGGCCTAGTAGACGCAACCGCGTGCATTCCGTAACCTGTCCGAGATCTCGCGGCGGCCTGTCGTCCACGGAGGGCGGCGACGCGAGGTTCCCGCCGAAACGGGCCGTCGGGGGACCGGACCGTGACGATCGGCGACCGCGAGCACACTGTCTGTCACTTGGAGTGTCAGACAGGCGAGCGGTCGTGACCGGCGGTGTTGGACGAAGGAGACACGCGCGACGTGGCGTCGCCCCGACTGAAGCGCATCGTGCGCGGAACACTCGCCGTCACCGCCGTCATCGCAGCGGTGAGCGTCACCCCGGCGACTGCGACCACACCCAACCCCACCCCACCAGCGAGCAGCGATCCCGTTGCCCAGTTCAACCAACTCACCCAGCAGGCCGACGCGCTGGACGAGCAGGTCAACGCGAACCGTGTCGACCTCGCCAACAAGCAGGCACTCGCACAGAAGGCCGGCGGCGACGTGGCAGCCGCCAAGCAGGCCGAGACGGCGGCGCAGGCCGTCGAGAACAAGTACCTGGTCCAGGTGGACCACTTCACCGACGCGTCCTTCGAAGGTGCCCGGTTCAACCAGCTCTCCGCGCTGCTGACCGGCACATCCGCCAAGGACTACCTCGATCGGGCGAGTGACCTACAGGACCTGGCGACGGACAACTTCGACGCCCTCAACCAGCTCTCCAACGCGGTGGACGCGGCGCAGAAGGCGGAACTGCGGGCCCAGAACGACCTGCAGACCGCCCAGAACGCCACCGCCGCCGCGACGGCGTTGCAGACGCAGCTCGCACAGCAGGCCGCTGCACTGAATGCGCAACTCGCTCCGCTGGAGGCTGCCCGCAACAAGCTGACCGCCTCCCAGCAGGCGGCACTGCGGAACACCGGCGTGCAGGGCGTTTTCGTGGCACCGCCGGGCATCCGGGGCAAAGCGATGACGATCGCCCTCGCCCAGCGTGGCAAGCCGTACGTGTGGGCGGCGGCCGGACCGAGCAGCTTCGACTGCTCCGGCCTGGTCATCTACTCCTACGCACAGGCCGGCATGGGGGGCTTGCCGCACTCCAGCGCCACGCTCTCCACGATGGGCGTCGCGGTGTCACAGGCCAACCTGGAAGCCGGTGACCTGGTGTTCTTCGGGCACCCGGTGCACCACGTCGGCATCTACGTCGGCAACGGCCTGATGGTCAACGCGCCGGACTTCGGCGAGGTGGTCAAGGTCGAGCCGCTGTTCAGCGATTACGAGGGAGCTCGCCGCCTCGGACCGTGACGCTTCGTTTCAGACCGGCGGGCCGGCTCCGG
>DATBDL010000367.1:0-6256 GCA_036269975.1 Pseudonocardiaceae bacterium
ACATCCGCTGCTGGCAGCGCCGCTCCATGCCTTTCCTGGACTGCACGAAGGGCGCGAACCTATCGTGCTCATGCGCCAGAGCCGCCGCGGCCGGCCGGGGTGCGGTCGACAGCGGAACCGGCATCGGTGCGACGTTCCGCCCGACGCCGGTGATTCTGTTGGGTAGGACGGCCTCTCCTGCCCGGTGCCGGTCCCCCGCCATCCCGCCCGTCTACTTCCCTTTGGTTTGTTAGGAAAGTAACCTAACAAATGAGCCCCCGCAAGACTCAGGTTGACAACGGTCCGAACATCCCGGCGGGGCAGGAGGAGGTGGAGTCCGTGCGGGTGTCCGCAGCACGCCCCCAGTTGATCAGGGTGCTCAACGAGCAGCTCCTGCTCGATCACATCCGGAACAACGGGCCCTGTAGCCGTGCCGAGCTCGCCCGCGTGTCCGGCCTGTCCAAGTCGACCGTTTCGGTCGCCATGGCCAATGTCGAGCGGGCGGGTCTGGTACGCGAGGCCGGGCACAGACGTGGCGCCCCCGGCCGCGCCGCACAACTGTACGAGGTGACGCCGGAGGCGGGATTCGTGCTGGCGCTCGACGTCGGGCGCCAGTACCTGCGGGGAGCGCTTGCCGATCTGACCGGGGCAGTGGTGGCCAGGGAGACCGTGCGGTCCCGCGCGGCGCACGGCCGCCGGCGGGTGTCCGAACTGATCGGACTCGCCGATGACCTGACCGAGCGGGCGGGCATCAGCAGGGCAACGGTCACCCAGACCGTGATCGGCTGCCCCGGTGTGTACGACCGGCACGCGGACACCATACGACTCACCGGCGGGCTGACCGGCTGGGACCAACCAGGTCTGCCCGCATTGTTGCGTGAGGCGTTCGGAGCGGCGGTGATGGTCGAGAACGACGTCGACGCGGCGGCGCTCGCCGAGCGGGCGCACGGTCACGGCCGGCACGCGGACAGCTTCGCCTTCGTGACCGTGGGTACCGGGATCGGCATGGGGCTGGTGCTGGGTGGGCAGTTGCACCGTGGCGCGCACGGCACGGCCGGCGAGATCGCGTTCCTGCCGCTGGCCGTAGACCACATCCTGGCCGACGACCCCGATCCGGCCGAGGCGCAGCGCAGGGGCAGCCTGGAAGTCGCGGTGTCCGCGGCCGCGGTCACCAGGGCGGCGCGGCGGGCGGGCATGCGCGGCTCCATCTCGGCCCGGCGGGTGTTCGCCGCCGCCGCGAGGGGTGACGCGCGGGCGGCGGGTGTCGTGGCCGACGAGGCGCTGCTGGTGGCCAAGGCGATCTGTGCCGTCGTCGCGGTGACCGACCCGCAACTCGTCGTCCTCGGCGGCGGAATCGGCCAGGCACCCGGCTTCGCGGACGCGGTCTCGGCGGAGCTGGTGGGTCTCGCGCCGGTCACACCGGAGATCAGGGTGAGCGCACTGGGCGCCGACGCGGTGGTGGACGGGTGTGTGGCCGCCGGCCTCGACCGCGCGTGGGAGATCCTCACCGCGTCGGTCCAGTACACCGAACTGCTCAACGGGCAGAACGGCCATCGGCTGACTGGTTCGGACCAGTGACGGACTGAGTTGGTGCCGACTAGTGCGCGACCGGACACATCGCGGCGGCACCGTTCATGTGGTCTGAACCAAATGTGAGGTCTGGACCATCGCCGACGTGGTGCACCAGCCGGGGTCCGCGCGCCGACTCGGGCGGATCGTAGTAGTGGTGGAACGTTGCGGTCGTGCTGCTGGAGACCGGCGGCACGATCCACGACCAGTCCGTCGGGCAGCCGCGCCCGGCCGCCTTCTCCCGCTCGACGTGCTTGACGAACTGACGGCTGGCCTGATGGTGGTCCACCATCCGCACGCCGGACTCCCGGAACGAATGCGACACGGCGGCACACAGTTCGAGCAGCGCCCTGTCCTTCCACAGCGTGCGGGTGCTGCTGGTGTCCAGGCCCATCCTGGTCGCGATCTCGGGCAGCAGGTTGTAGCGCTGCTCGTCCCCGAAGTTGCGGGCGGCGATCTCGGTGCTCATGTACCAGCCGGAGAACGGCGCGGACGGATAGGTGATGCCCCCGATCTCCAGTGCCATGTCCGAGATCGCGGGCAGGGCGTGCCAGCGCAGGCCGAGTTCGGCGAACCACTTCAGGTCCGGGTGCTCGATGTCGACCTCGAGCACGGCGTCGCGCGGCAGGTCGAACAGCCTCGGCCGCTCGCCCGGCATCTGGATGATCAGCGGCAGAAGGTCGAACCGGCCACCGCGCGGGTGCCAACCCAGCCGCACGGCCAGATCGGTGAGCGCGACGTTCATCGGATCGCCGACGATCGTGCCGTCGGCCCGCCGCACGCCGGCATACCGGATCAGTTGGCTGTTCCAGATCCGGATCTGGTTGTCACCGTCCGGATTCCCCTGTGCGAACACGGTGATCGCCGGCCGCAGGTTGCCACCGTTGGTGGAGACCCTGATGTGCTCGACGCACGCGTCGGCGACCTCCTGTGCCGTCGTGCAGTCCCGACGGTCCAGCAGACGCAGCGACTGCCAGTGCAGCCGGCCGATGCAGCGGTCCGCGTTGCGCCACGCCCACTGCGCGCCGACCCACAGCTCGTCACACGTGTGCTGGTACGTGCCCGTCGTGACGATCTCGTCCCGCACCTCGGCGAGGCGCTCCGGCTCGGCGGGGCCGACCTCGGTCGCCCGCAGGAAGTCCGCCGCCGCCTCGTACCGTGTGATCCACTCGGCCGTCGACAGGCTGGGATCGCCGTTCACGTCCGGCATGCCTGTCCCCCACCTGTCGTTCGGTCAACCATGAGCACGATCGATAATGCTGGTGAGAACGGGTGCGGGTCCATCGACAGCGCTACAGCCTTTGATGAAATCACCGGCGGCGAAGGGCAACGCGGAACAATCCCGTGCAATCAGGGAGCGATCGCGAGCACGGGAATTTATGCTGTCCCGTCCGGCATCCCCGGCCGCAGCCCCGCCATCCGCGCGTACATCCGGCCGGGGTTGGGAATCGACGACGGTGTCAGGAATCCGGGCAACGTCGGCAGTCCGGCCACGAACGGCTGCAACCGGTCGTAGAGCTCATTCGCGTCGGCGGGCCGCTTTTCCGGATCCTTCGCCAGCAGCCGCTGGATCAGATCGTCCAGTTCGGACGGTACACCGGGCACGGACGGTGGCTGTTCCTTCACCTGTTTGTCGAAGACCACATAGGCCGTTGGTCCGGTGAACAACTGCCGGCCGGTGAGCATTTCGTGGAGTACGCAACCGAGCGCGTAGAGATCGCTGCGCGGTTCGGCGACGCCGCCGGTGATCTGTTCCGGCGCCATGTAGGCGGGTGTGCCGAGGATCTGGCCGGTACGGGTGAACTGGAGGACGTCCGCCTCGCGCAGCATCGCGAGACCGAAGTCCAGCACCTTCACACTGCCGTCCGGACACAGCATCAGGTTGGTGGGCTTGAGATCCCGGTGACAGATACCGAGACTCGCCGCCGCGGACAACACGGCGCACGCCTGTGCCGCGATCGCGGCCGCCCACGGCACCGGCAGCGACCCCTGCTCGCCGACCACGTCGGCCACCGTGACGCCGTCGATGAACTGCATGACCTGGTACAGCCGGCGTTCGAACATGCCGAAGTCGTAGAGCACCGGCGCGCCAGGATGTTCCAGCCGGGCCAGGATGCGGGCCTCCCGGACGAACCGCCGCTCCAGTTCGTCGTCCGGGCCACCGGGCAGTTGCAGGAACTTGACGGCGACTCTGCGATCGAGGTGCTTGTCGTGACCGCCGTACACGGCGCCCATGCCGCCCTGGCCGAGCGGCAGTTCGTCCAACTCGTAGCGGTCGGCGATCAGCATCGCTCTCCCGGCTGGTGCTCCGGCCGAAGATGGCCGGCGATCAGTCCGTCGAAGCCTAGCCGGACCAGTTCCGCACCGGCCGCCGCCGCGACCCGCAGCACGTCCGCCACCTCGGTCAACTCGCGGAAGGCCGCCCCGTAGGCACGCTGCTCCGCCAGCGGCAGCAACGGCACCCGCAGCCGCCGCGCGTCCACCCGGCTGGAACCCGGATGCGTGTCACCGCACCGCAACAGCCCGGCGAGGAAATCCGGGTCGAGCCGGCCCGGATCGACCCGGTAGCGCGCCAGGTACGGGCCGAGCACGGCACCGCCATCGCTCAGCACCCGCGCCACGCCCAGCACCGAAGCCACGACGTCACCTGCGGCCACCCGAACCAGGCCGGCATCGTCGGCGGTCCGGCCGGAGGGCGGCCGGTTCTCGGCGAGGTCGTCCGCGGTGAGCACCGGTTCGTCGCCCTCGGCCGGCAGCCGTGCCGGGCCGTGCGTGATGGTGAGCAGGCCGGCCCGCGCCAGTTCGCCGACGGTGGTGGTCGGCAGGTCGCGACGGCGCGCCAGCGGCACCAGTTCCGGCGGTCTCGGCACGGCGGCCCGCAGTTGGCGCGACGCCGCCTGGAAGCCGTCGACGATGTGCCGGCCGTCGTCGGCGGGGCGGCGTCGGGCCGGGCTGACGTCCACGTCGTCGTCGAGCAGGTCGATGATCCGCACCGACCCACTGGTGGACTGGTCCGGATCGGCCAGGTGCCGCCGCCATGCGCGCACGACGTCGGCCCGGTCGTCGTCGGCCTGGGTCAGCAGCAGGTGCGACGGCGGCCGCTCCCCCGGCTTCGGCGCTCGCAGCAGCCAGAGATCGGTCGCGCCCAGCGCGAGCACGGCCCGCAACGCCCCGGCGCGCAGCAGGTTGCCGCGAATCCGCTTGCCGGGCCGGCGACTCGCCGCCGCCGGTGGCATCAGCACGGCGGCGACGCCACCCGGCCGGGTGTGCGCGAGACAGTGCTGTATCCAGGCCAGTTCGGACTCGCCGCGCGGCGGCAGGCCGTAGACCCAGCGCGGATCGCTGGTCAGCTCGGCATAGCCCCATGCCCGTTCGTTGAACGGCGGATCGCAGACCACGACGTCGGCCAGTTCGCCGCCGAACGCGTCGTGCCGCAGCGAGTCGCCGCCGGCCACGGTCGTCGCTCTGCCGGGTTCGGCCAGCAGCAGCCGCGCGTTCGCGATCGTGGCGCCGCTCGCGGTCAGTTCCTGGCCGAGCACGCGCTTGGCGGCGACGGCGAGCAGCGACGACCCGAGTCCGCAGGCCGGATCGAGCACGGTGTCACCGGCGCCGACCAGGTCCGCGACGAACGTGACGACGTCCGGTGCGGTGACGAACAACCGCCGCGAGTGCGCCTCCAGGTAGCGGTCGCAGAGGAACTGGAAGGCGTCGGCCGGGCCGCGTTCATCGGCCAACTCGGTGATCAGGACGGTCAGGTCGTCGTCCAGCGCGGACGGCTTCCCGGTGAGCAGCGCGCCGGCCGCCGCGACCAGTTCGCCCAGCCGTAGGTCGTCACCGGCCGCGCGCAGTCGCTGCCAGACCCGGTCGGCCAGCGAGACCTGGTAGGTCTTCCCGTTGCGCCGCAACCACTCCTCGACCTCACATAGCGAGAACAGCGGGCTGGACGCCGTACCACCGACCGGCTGCGGGAAGTCGTCGTGGCGGCGGCGCCAGTTGCTCACCGCCGCCCGGCCCACGTCGACCAGTCGCGCGATGTCACCGGCGTTGACCGTCGTGTCGTTCACGCGGCGCAGCCTAGTTCAGCCGCGACCAGCAGTCCACAACCCAGTTGCTTGTGAATTGACTCAACCACTGATTTACTGGAGTCATGAAACTCCGGTACGCGATCGGCTCCGACGCCGGCATCCGCCCGGTCAACCAGGACTCCGTCCATGCGAGCCCGCATCTACTGGCCGTGGCCGACGGCATGGGCGGCCACGCGCACGGCGAGGTGGCCAGCGCGGTCGTCATCGGCGTACTGGCCCACCTGCGCCCCGCCGAGCCGTTGCCGACGCTGGCCGCCGCCGTCGACACCGTGCAGCGGCGCCTGACCGACCTGGCGGCGGCCGATCCCGATCTGGCCGGCATGGGCAGCACACTGACCGCGCTGCTGTGGACCGGAACCGAATTCGGCCTTGCCCACATCGGCGACTCGCGCGGCTACCTGCTCCGGGACGACACACTGCGCCAACTGACCCGTGACCACACGCTGGTGCAGAGCCTCGTCGACGACGGCCGTATCTCACCGGCAGAGGCCGAATCCCACCCACGCCGTTCCATGCTGATGCGCGCGCTCCAGACCGGCGGCGCCGCGACACCCGATCTGTCCACAGTAGACGCCGTACTGGGTGACCGTTACCTGCTCTGCTCGGACGGCGTCACGTGCGTC
>DATBDL010000368.1:0-12449 GCA_036269975.1 Pseudonocardiaceae bacterium
GCGCGGCCACGGCGACCGCGCTGCCGGCCGCCGTCCGCAACGTCGTCACCGCGGTTCCGTCCATCACCGCGACCGGCGCGCCGGTCACCGGATCGAGCGCCACCACGAGTGCCGACACGCTCGGCAGGCCCATTGCCACATTGCCGGGATTGACGCTGCCGATCTTCGCGACGACCCCACTCCGACCGGACAATCGCGCCGCATAGGCGAACACGACGCTGTCGTCGAACCGACTGGGATGCATGATCTTCCCAGGCAGATCGACTTCACCCCGATACAGCGCCACGAACGCGGAACGCTGCGACGCGACGGCCGTGTCGATGTCGAGCAGGTCCGCCACGTCATCAGCGGACAAGAACCGTGGCTCAGGCATCCCGACGGTTCAGCAGAATGGCGGCGACGATCAACAAAGCCGCTGTCCACGCGCCGAACACCGCATACCCCTGCCACGGCGACAGCAGGTCGTCGGACTGCCGTACCGCCTGGCCGATGAGCCGGCCCGCCTCCGACGGGAGATAGGCGTGCACGTGCTTGCCGATCGTTCCCGGCAGCAACTGGGCCAACGGTGCCAGCACCAGCACCAGCCCGATCACCACGGTGATCCCGGCCGCGACATGCCGGACGATCGCCCCGATGGCCAGCGCGAACAGCCCGAGCATCGTCAGGTACAGCCCACCGCCGATCACCGCCCGCAGCACCCCTGGATCGCTCAGCGACACGGCCACCTTGCTGTGCAGAATGGGCGCCCCGAGGGCGAACGACGCGAACGAAACGGCCGTGCCGAGCACGAAGATCAGCAGCCCGAACACCAGTGCCTTGGCCGCTAGCATCGGAAGCCGGCGCGGCACGGCGAGCAGGCTGGCGCGGATCATGCCGCTCGTGTACTCCGACGCGACCACGATCACCCCGAGCACGCACACCGTCAACTGGCTCAACTGCAGGCCGCTGCCCAGGATCACGCTGGTCGGATCGGCCACCACGGCCGCGCGTCCCGCCGCGTTCTGCCTGTCCCACTCGCCGACGGTCAGTAGCGTGAACAGCACTGTGAAACCCAGATCCAGCACGACGAGCAGGATCAGTGACCACACCGTGGAACGGACCGACCGGATCTTGGTCCACTCGGCGACCATGGTGTGGCCGAACCCCGGCCGGTGCGGGACGGGGGGAGCTGTGGTCGTGGTCATCAGGCACCTACCTGCGGCTGTGGGACCGACGCGTTGCCGTATTCGACGCTGTCCCTGGTCAGTTCCATGAACGCCTGCTCGAGCGATCCGCGTCTCGTGGTGAGTTCGTAGAGGACCAACCCGTCGCGGGCGGCCAGTTCACCGACCCGGCGGGCCGGCATGCCGGCGACGGTCATCATGCCGTCGTCGCCGTCCGGAGTGGTCGTGCCGCCTTCGGCCGCGATGGCCTCCGCCAGTTTCGTCGCGTCCGGACTGTGCACCACCACGGACTGCTCGGTGCTGCGCTCGATGAACTCCTCGGTCGAGCAGTCGGCGACCAGTTTTCCTCGGCCGATCACGATCAGATGATCCGCGGTGACCGCCATCTCGTTCATCAGGTGGCTGGACACGAAGACGGTGCGGCCGTCGGCGGCCAGTGCCTTCATCAGGGTCCTGATCCAGACCACGCCTTCCGGGTCCAGCCCGTTGACGGGTTCGTCCAGGACCAGCACCGAAGGATTACCCAGCAGTGCGGCCGCGATCCCGAGTCGCTGTCCCATCCCGAGCGAGAAACCACCGGACCGCTTGCGGGCGACCTCGTGCAGCCCGACCAGGTCGATGACCTCGTCGACCCGCTTGCGCTCGATGCCCTGGGTCTGCGCGAGGAACAGCAGGTGGTTGTACGCCGTGCGGCCCGGATGCATGGCGCGCGCCTCCAGCAGCGCGCCGACGACCCGCAGCGGCGCCGCCAGATCGCGGTAGTGCTTGCCGTCGATGGTCGAGTCACCCGAATTGGGTCGGTCGAGACCGAGGATCAGGCGCATCGTCGTCGATTTGCCCGCCCCGTTCGGGCCGAGGAATCCGGTCACCTTGCCGCGTTCGACGGTGAAGGACAGGTCGTCGACGGCCAGTTTGTCGCCGTAACGCTTGGTGAGACGCCTGGCCTCGATCATCGCCCGCCCCCGTAGCCACTGAGCATGGCGCCACAATACGGGGACCGAGCCGTCAACTCGTGGATTTGTCCACTGTTAGCACGCCGTCCTGCCACACCTGCCGAATCCGGCCGGCCAGGCCGCCGAGGTCGTAGGCGTCGCCGTCGACGACCACCAGGTCAGCGCGGTAGCCAGGCCGGATGCGACCCAGTTCGGAACCGAAACCGAGCAGTTCCGCGGCCGACGACGTCGTCGCCGCCAGCACCTGACCGGGTGTCATACCGCAGTCGGCCATCAGCGGCAGTTCCTCCAGGTTCGTGCCGTGCGGACCGACGCCGCTGTCGGTGCCCATCGCGATCCGGACACCGGCCGCCACCGCGCGCCGCATCGACTCGGCGTGCACCTCGACGACCTCTTCGGCCTTGCGCACCACGGTGGCCGGCAGTGCCTTGCCCGCCGCGGCCGCGCGGATCACGTTCACCGGCGCGACCAGCGTCGGCACCAGCCACGTGCCGTGCGACAGCATCAGGTCGATGGCCTCGTCGTCGAGGTAGATGCCGTGCTCGATGGACCGGATGCCGGCCCGGACGGCATTCTTGATGCCCTCGGTGCCCTGCGCGTGGGCCATGACGTACCGGCCCTGCATGGCCGCCTCGGTGACCAGCACGTCCAGTTCGGCGGGGGTGAACTGGGAGTGCTTCGGGTCGTCCCGCGGCGACAGCACGCCGCCGGTCGTGCACACCTTCAGCACGTCCGCGCCGGCCCGCAACAGTTGCCGCGCCACCCTGCGCATCTCGTCCGGTCCGTCCGCGATCGACGACGGACGGCCGGGATGCGGCTGGGACAGCGGTACGCAGGTGCCCGACGGTGTCCAGCCGTCGCCGTGGCCGCCGGTCGGCGAGATCAGGCCGATGGAGATGCGCATGCGGGGGCCGGGAATCAGGCCGTCCTCGACGGCCTGCTTGATGCCGAGATCGGCACCGGCCGCGTCGCGCACGGTGGTGATGCCGATGTCGAGCGTGCGCGCCAGGTTCCGTGCCGCGCCGTAGAACTGGTAGGAGAACGGCTGCTGGACGCGGGACACCAGGTCGATCTCGGACACCGTGACGTGCACGTGGCAGTCGATCAGGCCGGGCAGCACGGTGGCACCCGCACAGTCGACAACGGTGTCGGCATCCAGACCGGAGCCGACGGCCTCGATCAGCCCGTCGGTGACCAGCACGTCGGCCAGCGCCGGATCGGCACCGGAGCCGTCGAACACCCGTCCACCCGAGAACAGCACGCGACTCATGGCCGCCTTCACATCCTTCGTTCGGCTAACGACATCCGAGCAGCGTCGGCGTCGCGCGTCAAGCCTGGCGGTCAGGTCACTTCTCGGCGCCCTCGTTGCCGCCGCGCACGAAGTACCGCTGGAACGCCACGAACACGACGGCCACCGGGATCGTGGCCAGCAGGGCCGCCGACAGTTTGAGCGGGTACTGCGTTCCCGCGCCCAGTGAGCCGCTGACCAGGTCGGCCAGCCCTCTCGGCAGCGTGTAGAGGTTCGGGTTCTGCACGGCGACCAGTACGTTCGTGAACTCGTTCCACGAACCCTGGAAGCTGATGATGGTCAGGGTGATCAGCGCCGGCTTGGCCATCGGCAGCACGACCGACCAGTACGTCCGGAACGGACCCGCCCCGTCGATCCTGGCCGCCTCCTCGACGCCGACCGGGATCGACTCGAAGAACTGTTTCATCAGGAACACGCCGGTGGCGTCCGCGAGCAGCGGCAGGATCAGCGCGCTGTACGTGTCGTAGATGCCGAGTTGGTTGAGCACAAGGAACTTCGGGATCAGCAGCACGACCGGCGGCACCGCCATCACGCCGATCACGCAGGCGAACACCGCGGCACGGCCGGGAAAGCGCAGCCTTGCCAGTGCGTAGCCGGCCAGCGAGTCCAACAATATCCTGCCGCCGGTGACGAACAGCGTCACCACCAGCGAGTTCAACGTCCACAGTGGAAAGTCGGTGCTGCCGTCGAACAGCTTGGCGAAGCTGTTCGTGATGGTGGCCGGGTGCGGCACGGGGGACAGCGGGTTGGCTGCCGCGTCGGACTCCGACTTGAACGACGACGCGATCTGGATCACGAACGGATACAGGAAGGCCAACGCGCCGAGCAGGAGCACGCCGCCCGCGATCAGCGTGCCGACACGCCGCCGCCGGCTCGTCATGACGAGCGCCGCTCGCGCAGCAACCGGCGCTGCGCGAGCGTCATCAGCACGATGATCGCGAACAGCACGAACGCCATCGCCGCCGCCGCCGGGAAGTTCTGGTCGGCGAAACCGGTCGTGTAGGACACGTACGCCGGGCTCAGCGTCGTCTTGTCGGGGCCGCCCTTGCTCATGACGAAGATCTGGTCGAACACCTGCCACGACCCGATCAGCCCCAGCGTCAGAACCAGGAACATCGTGGGCCGCAGCATCGGCAGGATCACGTACCGCAGCCGCTGCCGGCGGCTCGCGCCGTCGAGCATGCTGGACTCGACCACCTCGGCCGGAATGTCCTGTAGCGCGGCCAGGAACATCAGCATGAAAGTACCCGACGTCGTCCACACGACCAGCGCGATGATCGCGCACATGGCGACGCTCGGCCCGGACAGCCATTCCCACCACGACAGGCCGAGCAGCCCATGACTGGTCAGTGCCGCCGGCGGTGTGTGCAGGCCGAGCCGGGACAGCAGCAGGTGGACGATGCCGTCCGCGTCGCTGAACCAGGCAGGGCCCCGGATGCCGAACACGGACAGCACCGCGTTGATCGCGCCGCCGCCGGTGAACATGAACAGGAACACGATGCTGATCGCGACCGAACTGGTGACGGACGGGAAGTAGAACGCCGTACGGAAGAACGTCCGGCCCACCATGCGGCGCCGGTTGACGACCAGCGCCAGCCCGAGCGCCAGCGCCGTCTGCAGCGGCACCACCAGCAGCACGTAGTAGAGGATGTTGCGTACGCTGGTCATGAAGTCGGTGCGTTCGAGACCGTTGCGCACGAACAGGTCCGCGTAGTTCGAGCCGCCGGCGAACGGCACGCCGGGCGTGAACGGGCTGCCCTGGCCGGTCCACTTCGTCAGGCTCACCCAGAACGCCATCAGGATCGGGACCAGCAGGAACAGCACGAGCATCAGGATCGCGGGCGACACGAACAGCAGCCCGGCCAGTGACTCGCGCCGGCGTGCCCTACGGCGACCGCGCCGCGACGCGGCCGGCGCCGGGCCGGCCGCGGCGGTGAGCACGGGTGTCGCCATCAGCTACCCAGTGCGGCGGCCAGATTGCTCTGCAGCCGTTGCAGGATCGACTTCGGGTCGGTCGTGGCGAGCTGGGTGAGCTGCGAGTCGTAGTCGGACAGCACGCTGTCCACCTTCGGTGCGTTCACCGGCCCGACGCCGTGCGGCGCACCGGCCAGGAACGCCTTGTCCGCCGGGAAGTCCTTGACGTACGTGGCCTGCGCGGACTGGCGGGACGGGATCACGCCGAACGCCTTGGCGAACGCGAGCTGTTGCGGCACCGCGGTCATCGCGTCGACGAACGCCAGCGCCTGGGTGTGGTGCTGGCTCTTGGCGCTGATGCCCCAGCACTGCGTGAACTCCAGCGTCGCCGCACCGGCAGGTCCGGCCGGCAGCGGCGCGATCCGGTACTGGACGTTCGGGTAGTCGGACTTCATCGCGCCGTCGATCCAGTTGCCCTCGATCGTCATCACGGCCTTGGCCTTGCCAAACGCCTCGCCGCCCCAGCCGGTGTCCAAACTGGACGAATACGCCAGCAGTCCGTCCTTGAGCAGGCCCTGGACGTACTGCAGGCCCCGCAGATTCTGGGGCGTGTCGGCGACCGGCTTGCCGCTCGTGTTCACGATCTGGCCGCCGGCCTGCGCGAGGAAGGCGTCCAGGCGATCGTGCGTCGGGCTGACCGCGAGCGGCAGCATGCCCTTGTTCTTCAGCGTCTGCGCCACGGTGCGTAGTTGGTCCCACGTCGTCGGGATGTCGGCGTCGGTCAGGCCGGCCCGCGACCACATCGCCGTGTTGATCTCCAGGCCGAGGGTCGAGAAGTCCTTGGGGGCACAGTAGAGCGTTCCCTGGTACGTGAAGGCTTTCCGTAAGGTCGGGTAGAAGTCGTCGGCGTCCGTGAGCCGGCTGCCGTAGGCCCAGAGCGCGCCGACGCTGGCGTAGTCGGCGACCTTGGCGGCGTCCAGGTAGAACACGTCCGGCGGTTTCGAGCCAGCGAATGCCTGGCCGAGTTGCTGGTCGATGTTCTGCGCCGGGATCACGGTCGCCTTGTTGCCGCTGCTCGTCGCCCACGACGCGGCGGCCCGCTTGACGGCGGCAGTTTCCGCGTCACCGGAGGACGCGATCATGATCTGGAGGTCGGCCGGCCCGGACTGCTGATCGGACGTAGGCGAGCCACTGTTGAATCCACTGCCGCAGCCGGCAGCCAGCAGGAGCGCGCCGGCCAGTACGGCGACGCCCGCGAGTGGACGGCGGTGACGGGACATGAGCGACTCCTGTCTGTCTGCATTACCCGGAACTGCGGATCACCAGATTCGGTGCGAGTAGGACATGGTGGTTGGCTTTGTCGGTGTTTTCTGTTCCGTTGTCGAGATAGTCGGTGAGCAGCCGCACGCAGGTCGCCGCGGCTTCGCGCAGCGGCTGGGCGATCGTGGTCAGGCCGAGTGCCGCAGCGCCCGGTGAGTCGTCGAAACCGATCACCGGCATGATCGCGCCACCACGGCTGACCCGGTCGCGGATCATGGCCAGCGCGCCCAGCGCCAGCGTGTCACTGACGCAGACCAGTGCCTCGGCGCCGTGTTCCGTCACCAGTTCCACGGCGCAGCGGTAGCCCTCCGCGACGGTGTTCTCACCGGTGACCACGAGGCGACTCGGGTCGAGACCGGCCGCGCGCAGCGAGAGTTCCCAGCCGGAGCGCCGGTCGTCACCGACGCCGGAACCGACCGGCCAGCCGATGAAACCGATCCTGCGATGACCGGCGGCCAGCAGGCGTTCGGTCGCGATGGCGGTACCGGCCTTGCCGTCCACGTCCACCCACCAGTGTTTGGCGCGCACGCCCCACGGCCGGCCGAACGTCACGAACGGCACGCCCTGCCGGCGCAGCCAGCTCGTCCGCAGGTCGCGGTGGTGCGTGCCGGTGAGCACGAAGGCGTCCAGTTCGTAGGAGTTGAGCAGGTCGGTGTAGCCGGCGATCTCGTCGTCGTCGTCGGTCGCCGTGAACACGAGCGTGCGGAAACCCAGGCGCTCGCCGGACTCGGCGACCGCGTGCACGAACCGGTCGAGCACCGAACCGGCGTCGTCCTCGCTGAACGGCGCCATGCGCATGGCGATCAGGTTCGACCGGTGCGTGCGCAGTTGCCGGGCGGCGCGGTGCGGCCGGTAGCCGAGTTCGGAGATCGCGGCGTTGACCCGTGCCATCGTCTCGGGTTGCACCCGGTGCGGGGCGTTGAGCACATTGGACACGGTCTGCCGGGACACCCTGGCACGCTCGGCCACCGTGGTGATCGTGGGCCGTTCGCTGGCCATGGCGGCTCCCACCGGCGCCCTCGGTCGGCTTCGTCATTTGATCGTTCAAATCGTTGCGGTACAGTCATAACTCGTGCCACCCGTCGCTGTCAACCCGAGGAGGCTGTCTTGGTCATGCGGCAACCGGCGCTGCACGCGCTCGACCTGTGTGTACGGGCCCCCACGGTCGTCGTCGGCGACCACAGTGGACAGATCGGCGGCGCGGGCCACGGCGTGCTGCATGCCGACGTCCGGGTGCTCTCCCGTGCCGAGCTCAGTGTCGATGGCAGCGAGCTGACTGCGGTGCGCGGGGTCGCGGACGGGTCGGGGCGCGGCCGTTTCGTGCTGCTGGCACGGGATCTCGGCGATCCGGGGCCCGATCCGACGGTACGCGTCGAGCGGCATCGTCAGGCCACAGTGGACGGACTGGTGGAGCGGATCGTGATCAGCTCCACCGCGCGAGAGCCGGTGCGCACGACGATCCGGCTCGCGCTGGCCGCCGACCTGGTGGACATGGCTCAGGTCAAGGCAGGCGGCGGTGGCGCCGACGTGCCGATGCGGCCGCTGCCCGACGGCCTGACGTGTGGTCGCGACGGCAGGACGGTCACGGTGACCAGCGCGAACGCCGAGATCGGCCACTATGAGCTCGCCTGGCCGGTCGACGTGAAGCCGAGGACGAGTGTCGAACTGTCCTGGCGGTTACGGGTGGTCGATTCGGGCGCCGTCGTCATCGGTGCCGAAGGGCCGGTCGAGTGGTCGCGACCGACCGTGGTCGCGGCCGATCCTCGGCTGTCCGCGCTGCTCGAACAGTCCCTGGACGACCTGGCCGCGCTGCGCCTCGGCACCATGGACCAGCCGGTCGAGACCTTCCTCGCGGCCGGCGCGCCGTGGTTCTGCACGTTGTTCGGCCGGGACAGCATCTGGGCGGCCAGGTTGCTCCTGCCGCTGGGCACCGAACTGGCGGGATCGACCCTGCGGGTCCTGGCGGCACGGCAGGGCACCGGACTCGACGCCGAGACGGCGGAGGCACCAGGCAAGATCCTGCACGAGTTGCGGCGCAACGGTTTGCTGTTCCCGTCCGAGTACTACGGTTCGATCGACGCGACCCCGCTGTGGGTGTGCCTGCTGCACGACGCGTGGCGCTGGGGCCTGCCGGACGACCAGGTCGAGGCGCTGCTGCCGCACGCGGAGGCGGCCCTGAACTGGCTGGCCGGCGACGCCGACCCGGACGGCGACGGCTTCCTGGAGTACCTGGACGTGACCGGCCGTGGCCTGGCCAACCAGGGCTGGAAGGACTCCGGCGACGCGATCCGGTTCGCCGACGGCCGGCAGGCCAAGCCGCCGATCGCGCTGTGCGAGGTGCAGGGCTACGCCCACGAGGCGGCCACGAAGGGCGCGGCGCTGCTGGCCGCGTTCGGCCGGGCAGGCGCCGACCGCTGGCTCGACTACGCGAGCGGCCTCGCGGACCGGTTCCGGGCCAGGTTCTGGGTCGAGGACGAGACGGGTGCGTATCCCGCCGTCGCGCTGGACGCGGACAAGCGGCCGGTCGACGCGTTGACCAGCAACATCGGCCACCTGGTCGGCAGCGGCATGCTCACCGACGCCGAGATCGCCACGATCGCGGCGCGGCTCGTGCGGCCGGACATGTCGTCCGGGTTCGGCCTGCGGACCATGTCCAGCGCGGCCGTTGGTTACTCACCGTTGTCGTATCACTGCGGCTCGGTGTGGCCGCACGACACCGTGATCGTGGCGCAGGCGCTCGCGTCGGCGGGCCAGACGGTGGCCGCCGCCGAGTTGGTACGCGGGTTGCTGCGCGCCGCGCCCGCGTTCGACTATCGACTGCCCGAGCTGTACGGCGGTGATGGCGCCGCTGACCTGGTTCGCCCCGCCGCGTATCCGGCCGCGTGTCACCCGCAGGCATGGGCGGCGGCGGCCGGCGTCGGATTGCTGGGCATGCTGACCGGACTGCGGCCCGACGTGCCGGCCGGGGTGGTGCACGTCGGGCCGGCAACGCCGAACGTGGTGGGATCGCTGGTCGTGCGCGGGTTGCGGGTGGGCACGGACCTGCTGGACGTGACCGTCACCGACGACGGGACGGCCGTCGGCGTGCGCGGGGGAGCGGGGATCTCCGTCGTGTTCGGCTAGGTAGGTGTGCCGGAGCCCTGGCGGGGGCTCCGGCACGGTGGTTGTTGTCAGCGGGTGTTGTCGATCAGCGCGTTGCCAGCTCGGCCAGGAGTTGGCGGCCCAGTTCGGCGTTGCGCGGGTGGCTCAGGATGTCGTAGCGCCGGGCGACGAGTTGGCTCTGCGACGTGAAGTCCCGCCGTCCTCCGGTGGCCCGGTAGCTGACGGCCGACGATGCCAGTCCGAAGAGGACACCGAACACCAGGCCGAGCAGGATCGGGAAGACGCCGGCCGCCGGTGTGAAGATGGTCAGCAGCAGGCCGACGAACAGGCCGAACCAACCGCCGGACATGGCCCCGGCGCGGAGCACCCGGCCCCAGGTCAGGCGGGCCTGCACCCGTTCCACCAGCATCGGCTCCAGGCCGACGATCGTCACGTCTGCGACCGGGAAGTTGTTGTCCGCCAAGTAGTCCACTGCCCGCTGTGCCTGTTCGTACGTCTCGTACGAACCGATCGGCCAGCCGGTGGGCGGCGTCGGCAGGGTCGCCGCCGTGTTAGGCGCGAATGTGGTCACGTGTCCCCCTTCGGGCTCGTAGTGACTCTCTCGAACCGTTCAACGCACCGCGTGACCCGAACAGTGCCCGGTGCCGGGAACCCACAGCGGACTATCAGCCGGCTCTCAGGGTCGTTTCTGTGCGGCGACGAGGAACATCGGCAGCGCGACGAAGATCCGGTTCGTGCGGGCGCGCTCGGCCTGCTCGGCCAGCCAGCTCTCGTCGTCGGTGATCCGGTGCAGCAGCGCGAGCGCGAGGTCGTCGTCGAGCACCATCGTGTGCACCTCGACCACCGGGTCGGTGAATCCGGCGTCGAGCAGCAGGTTGCGGTACCTCCGGGCGACCCGCGGCGACGGGAACGAGTCCGCCTTGGCGTGCACCAGTCGGCGGGTGGCCGCCGGATTGTCCGCGTCGATGACGATCGTGTCCCAGTCCGACCCCAGCAACACGGCCCGACCACCGGGCACGAGCACCCGACGGGCCTCGGCCACTGCCCGCGTCGGGTCGTCGAGCAGGTGCAGCACCTTGTCCGAGCGGTAGCCGGCGACCGAACCGGTGGCCAGCGGCAGTTCGTCAGCGGAACCGACGTGGAACTCGCCGGCCGGCCAGCGTTGCCGTGCCACGGCGATCATCTCGGGATCGAGGTCGACACCGATGGCGTGGGCGCCACGCGCGGCCAGTTCGGCGACCGCACGGCCACCGCCGCAGCCGACGTCGACCACGGTCCGGTCGGTGGGGTCGCCGAGCAACTCGTAGGAACGCGTGCGTAGCTCGACGGCCATGGGCTGGGCGTCACCGGCATCAAGGACGGCAAGCAGACTGGACATACCCGCCATCGTCGGACCTAATGTCGACATGAAGTCAAGCCCGATGACGATCGGCCAGGTGGCCGGCCACTTCGGCCTGCCGGCGCACGTGCTGCGGCACTGGGAGTCGGTTGGCCTGCTCAGCCCCGCCCGCGCCGAGGCCGACCGCCGCCGTTACACCCGTGACGACCTGTTCCGAGTGGCGTCGATCGTGAGCCTGAAGCAGGCCGGTCTGTCACTACCGGACATCGGGGCGTTCCTCGACGCGCGTGACCCCGCTGTTCGAAAGGACGTGCTGCGTCGCAACCACAGCGTGCTGGCGGCCAGGATGGCGGCGCTGCGGTCGGCGTTGGACCTGCTGGAGACCGGGCTGAACTGTCCACACGAGGACATCGTGACCTGCCCGAACTACCGAGCCGGCCTGACGGAGCTGGTCCAGGGCCCGCGCCAACCGAGTTCGCGACCGAGTTCGGCCACCGCCGGCCCGAGCAACCGTTGCGGCCCAACGGGTTCTGCGGCGACGACGGCCACAGCGTCGCATCGTTCGCGGTAGGTGACGCCGCAGTCCGCGGTTCGGGTGGGCGCCGACGCACAGCCGGGGCAGTTCGCGTTCTCCTGTCGCGCCGGTAGCCGCAGCGAGAACGACGGCCGGCGGCGGACCGCACGGCGGATCTCGTCCTCGACCAGCGCGGGATCGACATCGGTGAAGAGTGCCGGCTGGTCGCCGAGACTGCGGGCGAACAGGTGGATCGGGAAGTCCGGCGCGGCCGTGCTCAGCCCGAGGCCGGCCGCCGGCCCAGGGTCGACGTCGGTGGCGACGAAGCCGTCCGGACCGAGAATGCCGTCCAGGCTGAAGAAACCGGAGTACCCGGCCGTGGCTGCGAGCCCTTCGCCGACCCGGCGGGCGGCGGCGCGGATGTGTTCCGCCGTCTCCTCGTCCGGCCACCAGTGGTTCGACGAACCGGCGAAGAACAGTTGTCGCGTCTGGGTGTCGCGCAGGATCACGATCTCGGTCGGATCGAACACCGCGACGCCGGCCGGCACCACGACGCCGGACACGCCGCACGGCATGCCGTCGACGAACCGCGCCACCAGCGCGATGAGCGCGTCGCCGCCGGCCTCGTGTGGTGCTGTCGTGATGTCGGTCGTCGGGCGGGCACCGAGCACAGCGCGCCCCGCCACCGTCCTCGACTCGACGAAATTCGTGCCGAGCAGGATCGCTTCGTGTGTGTCGTCGACTACGTCGAGCCACGACCGCAATTCGTCGGACGGGTTGCGCAGTGAATTCGCGAACTGCGCACGAGTGATACTTGTGATACTCGATTCGGCCG
>DATBDL010000369.1:0-8193 GCA_036269975.1 Pseudonocardiaceae bacterium
AGTCAGCAGCACAGGGCCGAGCATGCGCGCGACCGCGGTGCCGGTACCGAACAGACCCTGGTACTGGCCCTGCTGATGTGCCGGCGCGAGGGCGAAACTGATCTCCCACGCGCCGGCCGACTGCATCATCTCGCCGGCCACCTGCAGGCCGGCCGCCACCAGCAGCACGACGGCCGCCACCCAGCCGGGCGCCCGCAACCCGGACACCGCGAACACCACGCACGACAACAACAGCAGCACACCGGAGCGCCGCACCAGCATCGACGCGCCACGCAGGTCACGCACCCGCCGGCTGACCCGCACCTGCCACAGCATCACGGCGACCGTGTTCAGCACCAGCACCGCGGACACCACCCACGTGGGTGCCTGCGTCCGCTCGACCATCCACAGTGGAAGCGCGAGGCTGATCACCGGAATTCGTAGCTGCATCACCATGTTCAGCAGCGAGAGCACCGCATACGGCCGGTCGGCCAGCACGGCCAGCATCCGGCCGCGCGACTCGGCCGGTACCGCGTCGACAGCCGGTACCCGCAGCAACAGGCAGCCCGCGACCGCGAAGCCCACCACGTCCATCGCCAGGATCGCCAGGTATCCGCCCGCGGTGTCGAACCGCAGCGCCAGCCCGCCGATCGCGGCACCGATGGCGAGACCGGCGTTCATGGCCGCCGCGAGATACGCCCGCACTGTGGTCCGCTCCGCCGGTCCGACCAGTGCTGCCAGCAGTGCCTGTCGCGCCGACACGAGGCCGGACTGGCAGCAGGCGTATCCGCACGCGGCCAGCACGAACCACGGAAACGACCGCACCACGAGGAAAGCGCCCACGCTGACGCTGGTGCCCACCGCGAGCGCCACCGCCGTCCGCCGTGGTCCCCAGCGGTCGGCGAGATGGCCGAGCGGCACACCGGCCAGGAACCCGGCCGCCCAGCTCACCGTCAGGCCGAGCCCGAGTTGGGTCGCGGACAGGCCGACGATCCGCGTGAAATAGAGCACCGAGCACACGATGTAGGCGCCGTCACCGGCCGCGTTGGTCAACTGGGCAACGGCCAGCACACCCGCCGGGCCGGTCGGCGGGTGGAAGAGGCGGCGCACGTCAGGTCGCCGCGGCGATGAGCGTGCTGACGCGCACGGCGGCGGCCAACGCGTCAGGTTCACCCGTGCGGGCGAACACGTCGGCCGCGGTGTCGGCGAACTTGATCACGTGCTCGTCGCCGTGCGCGGTGGCCAGTTCGACGGTCTCGGTGATCGCGTCCGGTCCCGGCTCGACGACCGGCAGTTCCGCGCGTGGCACGGCTTCGGCGGGGGCGTAGGCGGCCAGGATCGCCGCGCTCGCCGACCACACCGCGGCCAGACTCGGGGCCCACATGTCCGTCGGCAGCGCGGGAAGCGTGCGCAGCACGGCGTTCGGCGCTGTCGCCGCGTGCACGAGCAGGACGGGGCTGGCCTGGCCGTGGCTCAGGTAGTGCACCGTGGTCGCGGAGATCAGTTCGGTCAACTGTTTCGCTGCGTCCTCGTGATCGGAGGCGGCGCGCAGGGCGGCCTGTGCGGACGACCAGCCGGGTAGCGCCGCGAACTGGCCGAACCGGTGTGCCACCGGTCCGCTCTGCTCGGCGATCCGGGGGAGCGCGGCCACCGCGCCGGCCGGGTCGAGGCTGCCGGGCGGCACGATCGCGTCGGGCACGCTGGCACCGGGGTGCGTCGCGCCAGGCACCGCGAGCGAACGGGCGGCCCAGAACGCGAGGCCGTTGGCCAGTTCGTCGAGCACGACCGGGTTCTCGTCGCCGGAGAGCAGTGTGCGCACGGCGTGGCCGGTGCGGATCACGCCGTGCGTCGCGCCGGCGACGATCCCCGGCAGCAGACGCGGCCACCAGGTGCTCAGCACGTCCCGCCACGGCGCGTCGGTGACCTCACGGCGCAGGTAGGCCGTCCAGTCGCCGATGCGCCGCTGGTCGCCGAGTGCGTCGCGCCAGGTGTCGTCGGTGATCGGGTCGCTCGCGGCGGGCAGCTCGTCGAGGCGGCGCAGGTAGGCGTCCACCCAGCGATGCACCTGATCGGCGTGGCCTCGGCGGACCAGGACCTCGGCCGCCATCGGGCCGTGGTTGGTCAGCCGGTCATCGCCCCACTCGGGTCCGGTGTCGCGGAACCGCTCGTACGCCTCGTCCAGGATCGCGCTGGTCATGGGCTCAGGCTAAGGCGCCGGATTGGCCGGGCAGAAGGGCCAATATCGGCCAACTCGACTGGGCCAACCGAGGCCCGAACTCCGGCGAGAGCAGTGCTCTCGTTGTCGGCACGCGCGAGCCGATCGCGGTTGGCAAGGTGAGGTCTTGACATCTATTTAGGTATGCCTACCTAACTTGCGCCTGATCCCTCCTGAACGGAGCCACCATGATCGTGACCACCGATCTCGGTTCGACGACGCCGGCCATAAGCCCGCCGTACCTGCGACGACTGCAAACCGTCGCTGTCGTGCGGATCGCCTTCGGGCTGGTGTGGGCGATCGACGCGATCTTCAAGTGGCTGCCCGGATGTGCATGGCCAGACGTCGGACAAGGAGCTCGGCTAGGCTTCGAAGATCGACACTCCTGTCGTGCACCAATGGATTCAGCTCTGGTACGCGGTCGGCACGGCCAATCCGGGCTGTTCGCCGTCGGTGTCGGGGTGGTCGAGTCCGTCATCGCGATCTGCCTGGTGCTGGGCGCGTTCTCACGGCCCGTGCTGCTCGGCGCAGCGGTGTTCTCGTTCGGTATCTGGTCGGCCGCCGAGGGTTTCCACCTGCCGTGGTCCAAGCCGGGGATCACCGATCTCGGGCCTTCCGTCGGTTACGTCGTCGCGTCGCTGGCCCGCTACCTCGCCGCTGCCGGGGCGACCTGGAGCGTGGACAACAGGCTGCGGCCGAGGATGGGCAAGCCAGCCTGGCTGTGTTCGCCCCGGCGGACAAACTTGGCTAGATCGTCCTGATTCTTGGTGGCGAGCGACGGTGGTGATCCGGAACACTGGGTGGTGAACGAGGGGGCGAGACCATCCAGATTTCGGTAGCACACCAGGCACTGGCCATGTCCGTGACGGCCGGGGTGCCGGTCCTGCTGTGGGGCAGCCCAGGCACCGGCAAGACATCCGTGGTGCGTGCGCTCGGCGAGTCGCTGGGCTGGCCGGTCGAGGTGGTGGTCGGCTCGATCCGCGAGCCGACCGACTTCGCCGGCCTGCCCGTTGTCGTCGACGGCGGCGTGCGTCTCGCCCCGCCCACCTGGGCGCAACGGCTGGCCGAGGCCGGTCAGGGCGTGCTGTTTCTCGACGAGCTGACCACGGCGCCGCCGGCAGTGCAGGCGGCCATGCTGCGGATTGTGCTGGAACGCGTCGTCGGGGATCTGGCGCTGCCTACCGGCGTGCGCGTCGTGGCGGCCGCGAACCCGCCGGAGCAGGCCGCCGACGGCTGGGAACTCACGCCGCCGCTGGCCAACCGCCTCGTCCACCTGGACTGGCCGGTGGACGCGAGTGCCGTGGCGGACGGGCTCGCGGTCGGCTTCCCGGCCCCCGCTGTGCAGCGCAATGCCGGTCCGGATCCGGCCCGGCTGGCCACCGCGCGTGCCACCGTGGCCGCGTTCCTGAAGGTCCGCCCGACGCTGGTGCTGCAGGTGCCGACTGTCGCGGCGCACGCCGGTCGTGGCTGGCCGAGCCCGCGTAGCTGGGAGACCGTCGCCGTGCTGCTTGGCATGTGTGACACGGCGGGCGCCGACGAGGACGTGCGCGCCGCCCTGGTCACCGGCTCGGTCGGCGAGGGCGCCGGCATCGAGTTCCTGTCCTGGCTGGCCAATGCGGACCTGCCGGACCCGGAAGCCGTGCTGGCCGATCCCGACTCCTTCGAGTTGCCGGAACGCAGTGACCGGGCGTTCGCGGTGCTGACCGCCGTGGCGTCGGTCGCCATCGCGCACGGTGACGCGGATTCCTGGACCGCGGCGTGGCGGGTGCTGGCCAAGGCGACCACGGCCGCACCGGACGTCGCCACACTGGTAGCGCAGTCCCTGGCCGCGGCCAGGCCCGCCGGTGCCGCGCTGCCGCCCGAGGTGCTCGACCTGACACCGGTTCTCCGTGCGGCCGGGTTACTCGGCGATACCGGCAAGGGCAAGGAGACATAAGGAGACATGACGCTGCGGCTACGCCGGATCGACGCGCTGACCACCGACCAACGACGCAAGTGGGCGGCGGCGCGGGTGTGGACCGCGCGGCGGGCGCCCTACCTGGCCTCCGCGATCCTGGCGCTGGAACCGATCGTGGTCGAGCAGGACACGCCACCGTCGCACGACCTCCGGGCATTTCCGTCCGATCCGGCCTGGCACGTGTACCTCGACCCGACGGTGGTCGATTCGGTCGAGGTGCCCGAGATCGGCTTCTGGCTGCTGCACCAGGTCACGCACCTGCTGCGTCACCACGCCCGGCGCTTTCCCGGCACCGCCGCCCAGGACAACCCGTTGACCGGCCGCAATGCCGACCAGCGCCGCTGGAACCTGGCCGGTGACGCCGAGATCGACGACGACCTGACCATCGACGGCCTGTCGGTGCCCGAGCGCGCGATCACGCCGGCGGACCTGAACCAGCCGGACTCGCTCGTGGCGGAGCAGTACTGGGATGCCTTGGGCGACAACGAAGACCTGCCCGCCGACCAGCCGGACTGCGGCACCGGTGCCGACGGCCAGCCACGCGACTGGAACTGCGGCTTTCCCGGCCTGTCCGAGACCAGTTGCAAGCTGCTCGGCCGGGACGTGGCACGGCGCATCCGCGAGCACACCAGGACGAGGGGCGATGTGCCGGCCGGTTGGCAGCGGTGGTCGGAGGACGTGCTGGAACCGATCGTGAACTGGCGGCAGGTGCTGCGATCGGCGATCCGGCGTGGCATCGCGGACATCGCGGGCCGGGTCGATTTCAACTACCGCAGGCCGTCCCGCCGGGCCGCCGCGCATCCCGAGGTCGTGCTGCCCAGCCTGCGCCAACCGTTGCCAAGGGTCGCGGTCGTGATCGACACGTCGGGCAGCATGAGCGACACGATGCTGTCGCAGGTGCTCGGCGAGGTCTCGGGCCTGCTGGCCAGTGTCGGCGTGGCACGGGACCGGCTGCACGTGGTGTGCTGTGACGCGCAGGCATACGAGTCGCAACGCGTGCTCAACGCCAAGGACGTGCGTCTGTTGGGTGGTGGCGGCACCGACATGGGCGCGGGCTTGGCGGCGGCGGTCGAACTGCGGCCGCGCCCCGACCTGATCATCGTGCTGACCGACGGCCATACGCCGTGGCCGCCGAAACCGCCTGGCCGCACCAAGGTCGTCGTCGGCCTGATGGACAGGGCCGGCAGGGTGCCGGAATGGGCCACGTCGGTGGCGATCGAGCCGGACCCGGTGCGGAGCGCGTGATGGACCGACGCCGCTACGACGACGATGACGAGGAACGGCCGCCCGAGGACCTGACCGCGTGGCTGGCCGCCGGCCTGCGCCGTGTCGAGGCGTTGGCCTGGCGGCGGTGGAACTTCACGCTCGACGACGCCACCAAGTGGCGGCGTGCCGGCGTGCCGGAAGCACTGCTCGCGGCGCAGTGGCAGGCGGCCGCCGTGCGGCCGGACACGGTGCGCGGCTGGCTGGACGCCAAGATCGGCCCCGGTGAGGCGATCCGGTGGCACGAGTTCGGGTATGACCTGGAAACGGCCAGGGAACACGCGAAGCGCGGCGAGTCGCCGGACACGGTCTTCCAGCGGCGATACCGGGGTGGGCAGGCGGGCATCACGACCCGTGCGGCCTCCGCGGCCGCGAGCGTCATGCACGACGGCATCCAGCGCTTCATGCGGTCCGGCGTTTCGCACGAGGTGATGCGTGGCTACCTGGAGACGCACTGGTTCGACGACGAGGCCATCGCCTGGGCCAAGGAAGGAATCCACGCCCACGACGCCCATCTGTGGCAGGAGATCGGGTTGGTCGCCGTCGAAGCCGGTGAGCTGCGCAAGGCGGACCAGACACCGGCGACCGTGATCAGGGACTGGTGGCGGGCCGGGATTCCGTTCGACGAGGTCGCCGAGTGGATCGGTGCCGGCCTGAGCGTCGAGGAAACCTTGGCACAGCGGGCATCCGGCGTCACGGTCGAGCAGGCGGCCGCATTGCGCGCATTACGGCGCGGTGGCGCTCTCTGAGTTCTTCGTCCATTGCGGACTCCTGCGGTTCTGGATGGTCGGGCAGGCCCACGAAGTCCGCCATCATGCCGACCGCGTGGTCGAAGAAGTCGTCGGTCGGAGTGACGCTGCCGACGAACTGGCCGAACAGCTCGAAGCTGATCATGCCGAACAGTTGTGACCACGCGATCAGGCCACGCGCCATCAGCCATGGCGGCAGTCCGGGCGCCGCCGCCCTGGTCACGCGGCCGACCTGCGTCGCCAGCGTCGGTGCGACGGCCTCCTCCGGGTACGGATGGGCAACGAGCTTGGCGAACCAGCCGTCGCTCAGCACGCTGACCAGGGCGAGCGGCACTCGGATGGCCGGCCGCACGGTGTCCGGCGGGGCTTCGTATCCTGGCACCGGCGATCCGAAGATCAGTGCGTACTCGTGCGGATGTTCGATCGCCCATTCGCGGGTCGAGCCACAGATCACGAACCAGCGGCGCCGCAGCTCGGCGATGGGTACGGCGGCCACCGCGCGGTCGACGGCGTCGCCGAGGGCCTCGTAGGCGTCGATGATCAGCGCGGTCAGCAGGTCGTCTCGGCTGGAGAAGTAGCGGTAGAGGGCCGACGAGACCATTCCCAGTTCGCGGGCGACGGCGCGGAGCGAGAGGCTGTCGGCGCCGGATACGGCGAGTTGGCCGCGCGCCGCCTGCTTGATCTCGCTGGTCAACGAGGCCCGCGCCCGCTCGCGAGCGGTCTGACTGGCGTTCATGACCGCTAGTGTGCCCTATTTCGGAGCGCTGCTCAAATTCAAGAGCACCGCTCTTGACGGCGACCGCAGTTCTCGTGTTAACTGCTCTCAAACGAGAGCACTGCTCTCAGAAGGTCTGGATGCGGCGGAGGGCAGTCATGAACGAAACGGAGAACGGCGCAGGTCGGGGCACGGCAGCCGATGCGAACCGCGGCGCGGGCATCAATCCGAGCGGTCCGGCGACGAGCGGCGCGGTCAACTCGATCGGTGGGGTCAACTCGATCGGTGGGGCCGGCTCGGCTGGCGGGGGAGACTCGGCTGGCGCGGTCAACTCGACGGACTCGACCGGCCGCGTTGATGGGGTTGAGGTGGGCGGGGCGGCTGGGTCGAGTGGGGCGGCCGGCCTGGGTGGTCCGAGGGGCGACAATGCCCACGACACCGCCGATCCGGGTGCCGCGGCGAACGTGAGCGGCGCGACCGACACCGGTCGCATCCTGGAGCCGGCCCGCTCTGTCAAGCCGGCCAACGGAAACGGCTCCGTCGATCTCGGGCGGCGCTACGTCGAGCCGTCTCGGAGTACCAATGTTTTCAACGGGGTTGTGGCGTTCCTGACTCGTCACGGCGTCAGCGTCTGGGGGTCGCGGGTGCTGCACGTGCGTGGCCGCAAGACCGGCGAGGTGCGCACCGTCCCCGTCAATCTCCTCACCCACGACGGCGTTCGCTACCTCGTCGCGCCGAGGGGGCGTACGCAGTGGGTGCGCAACCTGCGTGTGGCCGGCGAAGGCGAGTTGCACGTCGGGCGTCGGGTCGAGCGGTTCGTTCCGGCCGAACTGGCCGATGACGCCAAGCCGGCCGTGCTCCGCGCCTACCTGCGACGGTGGAAGTTCGAGGTCGGTGTCTTCTTCGACGGTGTCGACGCCAACGCATCCGAGGCCGAGTTGCTCCGGATCGCGCCCGGCTACCCGGTCTTCCGGATCACCACCGTGTGAAACTCATCTGTCCGACACAACCGGCGACACGACACGGATCGCTAATGCGAACAAGGAAAATCCCCACCCACTGAGGGTAACCGTGATCACTGTCACCCTCCTATGCTGTGACGATGATGGAGAAGGTGCCAACCATCAAGGACGTGGCGAGCCTTGCCCAGGTGCACGCCGCGACCGCGAGCCGCGCGTTGAACCCGCAGACCAGGAACAAGGTCAGCCCGCGTACGGCGACTCGCATCCTGGAGGCGGCGAAAACCCTGGGCTACGCCCCGAACTCGGCCGCGCGCAGCCTGCGCACGCGGACGTCGCTGGTGGCCGGGGTGATC
>DATBDL010000370.1:0-52763 GCA_036269975.1 Pseudonocardiaceae bacterium
CGACCGGGTTCGAGATCTTCTTCTGCGATCCGCATTCGCCCTGGCAGCGGGGCACGAACGAGAACACCAACGGGCTGCTGCGGCAGTATTTTCCCAAGCACACCGACCTGGCACCCTACAGCGAACGCGATCTTCGCGCTGTTGCCCGGGAGCTGAACAACCGACCTCGGCTCGTCCTGGGTGACGCCACTCCGCGTGAGGCCATGCGAGGATTGCTGAGCACGGTAAGCATCAGGTAGTTCGCGACCACCACTGGAAACCGCCCGGTCTATCCGGTGATCTTCATCGACGCGATCCACGTGAAGATCCGGGACGGGAAGGTCGCCAACCGGCCTATCTAGGTACGGCGTCGACTTGTGGGTGCCTGAACTCGGTGGCAGGTACGACGCACGGAACCCCTCGCACAAGATGCTGATGAGCGTGCTGGGTGGGATGAGCGAGTCGGAGCGCCAGCACGTGCAGGCTCGCGTACGGGCAGCCATGGATGCCCAGGTCGTGAACGAGGGCCGTCACCAGGGCGGCAGGGCACCGTTCGGGTATGTCACCGTTGATGGCGGGCCGCATCCGAATCCGCGTAAGGCGGCCGAGGGCTATCGGCTCCGACTGCTGGCGATTGACGAACCTACGGCCGAGGTCGTTCGCCGGATCTTTGCGGAATATTTGGCCGGTTCGGGTGACCGGGCAATCGCTAATGGGTTGAATCGGGACGGTGTTCCGTGCCCGTCTGCTTGGCGTCCGGAACAAGAACAAGCATCGGTTGGCCGATGGTTGGCAGGGCAGCACGGTGCGCGCGATTCTGGACAATCCGAAGTATACCGGTTACGCGGTGTTCGGCCGTTGGACGAAGCGCGAGGTGCTCTTGAACCCGGATGATGTGGCGGCCGGTCACGTGGTGCGATTTCGTCGGGCGAATCCCGGTCAGATTGTTCGGTCGCGTAAACCTGCGCATCCGGCGATCGTGTCGGTTGAGGAATTCACGGATACGCAATTGCTTCGACTGTCCCGCGCCGCTGGCGGTATGGTGGCCCGAGCGAAATTGGAGCGCGGTATCAAGCTGACGAAGCGGCCCTACCCGTTGCGCGGTCGAGTGCGTTGCGCGGTGTGTGAGCGGCGAATGCAGGGCACGCCGAGGAAATCACGTAGCTACTATCGCTGTGCTGCGCGGACGCTGGTTCCGGGGTCGGCTGTGTTGGCCGATCATCCGAAGAACATCTACCTGCCCGAGGTCGTGGTGTTGGAGGCGGTGAACGAGTGGCTTGGTCAGGCGTTCGCGCCCGAGAACCGGGACGAGACGGTGGCGGCTCTGGTGGCCTCACAAGGCAGTCCTGCGGCCAGCGGGGGGCAGGATGCCGCCAAGCGACGGTTGGACGCGGCGGAGGCGAAGCTGCGGCGACTGCTGGCGGCGATTGAGGCGGGCATTGACCCAGCGGCCTTGGTCGAGTCGATCAACGCCGCGCAGGAGGAACGTATCGCGGCCCAAGCCGAGTTGGCGCACGCGCCAGAGCGCACGACTCTCGACGTGGCTGAGGTGTACGCCATGGTTGATTCGTTGGGTGACGTCATGGGTGCGCTGCACCGTGCTGACCCTGATGAACTGGAGAACCTCTACGCCTCGTTGAGGCTGGAGATGACCTACGACCACGGCGAACGCGCTGTGGATCTGCACGTCGCGCCAGTGGGTAGGGTTAGCGCGTGTGTCCGAGGGGGGACTTGAACCCCCACCCCCTGTTAGGGGACTAGCACCTCAAGCTAGCGCGTCTGCCATTCCGCCACTCGGACCTGCGGGTTGTCTCCCGCTGGTGATGGTCAGCCTAGCGGACCTGTCTTGGTCGACCCAACTTGGGTGGTAGGAAGACCTTGTGACTTTGCAGCGCAGTGGGGCCGAGGCCGAGGTTGTCGAGCTCGCTAGTGATCTGATTCGTATCGATACTACCAATACGGGTGATTCGGACACCTTGGTCGGGGAGCGGGCGGCTGCTGAGTATGTGGCTGGGAAGCTCTCTGACGTCGGCTACGACGTCTCCTACGTCGAGTCTGGGGCTCGTGGGCGTGGGAACGTCATCGCTCGGTTGGCTGGGTCCGATCCTTCGCGTGGGGCGCTTCTTGTGCACGGCCATCTGGACGTCGTCCCTGCCGATGCTGGTGAGTGGTCCGTTCACCCGTTCTCGGGGGCAGTTCAGGACGGGTATCTCTGGGGGCGCGGCGCTGTGGACATGAAGGACATGGACGCCATGATGTTGGCTCTCGCTCGGCACTTCCGCCGGTCTGGGATCACTCCTCAGCGTGACATCATCTTCGCCTTCCTTGCTGACGAGGAGGCTGGCGGCCTTTTTGGGGCCAAGTGGTTGGTGGAGAACCGACCCGAGCTGTTCGAGGGGGCTACCGAGGCCATCAGTGAGGTGGGGGGCTACTCGATCACTCTCAAGGATGACGTTCGCGCCTACTTGATCCAGACTGCTGAGAAGGGGCTTCGTTGGTTGACCTTGCGGGTCAAGGGGACCGCCGGCCACGGGTCGATGATTCATCGGGATAACGCTGTCACCAAACTGGCCGCGGCTGTGGGGCGGTTGGGGGAGCATCGGTTTCCTGTCGTGCTGACCGACACCGTGCGGGAACTGCTCGCTGGACTGACGGACCTCACCGGGTTCGACTTTCCCGATGACGACCTCGACGGGGCCGTTGCCAAGCTCGGGGGACTGGCTCGGATGGTGGGCGCCACCCTGCGCGACACGGCCAATCCGACGATGCTGTCCGCCGGCTACAAGGCCAATGTCATTCCGTCTTTCGCCGAGGCTACGGTGGACTGCCGGGTGTTGCCGGGCCGGGAAGCCGCCTTCGAGCGGGAGTTGGCCGCGATTCTTGGGCCGGATGTCGAGCGCGAGTGGTTGAACCTGCCTTCTGTCGAGACATCGTTCGACGGGGCTCTTGTGGACACCATGGTTTCCTCGTTGCTGCACGAGGATCCGGGCGCGACCGTCCTGCCCTACATGCTTTCCGGTGGTACCGACGCCAAGTCGTTCCAGGCGTTGGGCATGCGGTGTTTCGGCTTCTCTCCGCTGCGTCTGCCGGCGGATCTCGACTTCACCGCCCTGTTCCACGGCGTTGACGAGCGCGTGCCGGTTGACGCTCTGGAGTTCGGTACCCGCGTGTTGGACCGCTTCCTGCGGAATGCGTAACTAGTAACTAGCAACTGGTGACGGGAGGCGTCGCGGTGGACGTATTGGCGGATGATCCTGGTCGGGACTGGACCGTGCCCGGTGTCTACTCCGTCGCGCCTGGCGTCTATCGGATTCCGCTTCCGCTGCCTTCCGACGCGCTGAAGGCCGTCAACGTCTACGCCGTCCTCGACGGCGATGATCTCGTGTTGATCGATTCCGGGTGGGCGCTGGACGCGGCTCGTGAAGCACTGGTCGCCGGGCTCGGTGGGATCGGGCGCGGGCTGGGCGACGTTCGGCGCTTCCTCGTCACCCACCTCCATCAGGACCACTACACGCAGGCCGTCGCGTTGCGGCGGGAGTTCGGGATGGAAGTGGCGCTGGGCAAGGGCGAACAGCCTTCGCTGGACGTCGTGTCCGCCGCTACCTCGCCGCTGTCCTCCGTCTACATCGAACGCCTGCGGACGGCGGGGGCGTTCGCGCTGGTGGACCGGCTGGCTTCGATGCCTCGGCCGCCGCGTGATCCTGGGCTCTGGGGGCAGCCGGACGAGTGGCTGTCGGATCGGGCCACCGCCGCCGTCGGATCACGCGAACTGACGGCCGTCGCCACGCCTGGGCATACGCGTGGGCATCTCGTGTTCGTCGAGACGGGGACCGCTTTGTTGTTCGCTGGGGATCACGTGTTGCCGCACATCACGCCGTCGATCGGGTTCGAGTCGGCGCCGGCCGACTTTCCGTTGCGGGACTACCTGGATTCGCTGCAACTCGTCCGCGCCATGCCGGACGCGCGGTTGTTGCCGGCGCACGGACGTGTCACGGCCAGCGCGCACCAGCGGGTGGACGAACTGCTGGAGCACCATGACCGGCGGCTGGCCCAGATCGAGGCGCTGATCGTGGCGGGTGCGGGGACGGCGTACGAGGCGGCATCTCGGATGACGTGGACGCGGCGGCAGCGCACGCTGTCCGAACTGGACCCGTTCAACGAGATGCTCGCGGTGCTGGAGACCATGAGCCATCTCGATGTGCTGGTGCTGCAGGGCCGGTTGCGGCGCACCGATGTCGACGGCAGCCGGCATTACCAGGTCGGCTGACCTGGTGGGGTGACCCGGTCCTGGCTAGATCATCAGGCCCGGTGCGATGGCGGCGGTGCGCCTACGCTTGAGCCACACCTTTCTTGTGCCGTCCGAGTAGAGCAGCACTCGGGACAGCTCCCAGCCGGAGAACTCGGCGTGGATGGCGAGCTGGGTGGCCGCTGTCCGCCGGGACACCGCGGCCGGCAGGCGCAGCGGCCGGTACTCCCAGTCGCCGTCGATCACCCCGTCACTCATGTTTGCATCACCTGCATACCTCCTCCGTCCGCGGACGCGACGAAGACCCGTCCGCTGTCCGGATCGACCGCCACCGTGTTCGGCTGGCGTACGGTCGGTAGCCGGTACTTCTCCACCGGCTGCCCGCCGGCGAGTCCATAGGCGATCACCTGGTCGAGGCCGGTCGCGGTGACCCAGGCCAGGTCTCGTCGCGTGTCCACGGCGATACCGAACGGTACGCCGGGGACGGGGGAACGCTGCCGCATCAGCACCGGGTCGGCGGAGAACGCCAGCAGCTCACCGGTACGGGTGTCGGTGACCAGGACGCGGCCGTAGCCGTCGACCGCCGCGTTGGTGGCGCCATCGCCGGCGCGCAGGCCCGCGCCGACCGTGCCGCCGGTGGTGTCCACATCGAACACCGCGGAGCGGATGCGGTCCAGCATCACGACTTTCCCGCCGCCCGCGGTGAGGACCTGGTCGGGGTTGACATCACCGGTGATGGTGCGGGTGATCTTGTCGTTCGTGAGCACGTCGATGGCGTGCCGGTCGGGGACCGCGACAAGTAGCTGGCCGTTGAGGATCGCCGCGCTGGTGGGTCCACCTGGCACTGTCACCACGGCTGTGGTGGCGGTGGGGATGGTGACTTCGACGACTTCGTCGGCGCTGGCGACCGGCGCCAGGACGGGTCCACCGGTCTGGGCGAGGGACAGGTGGTCGACCGTGCCGGGCAGCGGAACCGTCCGTGGCGCGGCCGAAGTGGCGTTGATGTCGTAGAGCAGCAGTTCGGCCGGGGCCTTGATGGCGACGGCCAGGGTGTGCGTTCTGGTGTCGACGAGCATGGCTGTCGCATCACCGGGCAGCGGTATGTGCGTGCCGGCCGGGGTGGCCGCCGGGGGTGGCGATGTGGCCGGTGTCGCGGCCACCAGAGTGGGCACGGCCTGCAGGTCGTCCTGGGAGCCCTGGCTCGATGAACAGCTTGTGAGCGCGACGCCGCCCACCAGCGCGATCGTGACCAGACCAGTCCGTGCTCGCAAATCCTGCCTCCGGCGTCGTCGACGTGTCACCAGCCTGCACCACCGGACCCGATTGGTCACCCCTGGGTACCCATCCGGACGCGACTCGTTTACCCGGAGCTCAGCCGAGCCGGCGCTCCGGGTAGCCCAGTTCGATGCCGCTGACATCATCCAGTGCGGCCCGGATCGCCGGCGGCAGGGTCAGGTCCTCTGTGGCGAGCGACCCGGTGAGCTGTGCGGTGTCACGGGCGCCGACGACGGGTGCGACGACGCCGGGCCGGTCGCGGACCCACGCCAGGGCCACTGCCAGCGGCGATGTGCCGAGGCCGTCGGCGGCCGTGACGACGGCCTCCACGATCCTGGCCGCTCGGTCGGTGCGGTGCTGCTCGACGTAGGGCGCGAGCCGCTGGGACGCGCCGCGCGAGTCAGCGGGCGTGCTGCCTCGGTACTTGCCGGTGAGTACGCCTCGGCCCAGTGGTGCCCACGGCAGCAGGCCGATGCCGTGGTGCTCGGCGGCGGGGACGACTTCGCGTTCGATGCCGCGTTCCAGCAGGGAGTACTCGACCTGGGTGGACACCAGCGGCGTGCGGCCGACCGCGGCGGACTGCCAGGTGGCGGCGGTGCCGAGCTGCCAGCCGGTGTAGTTGGACACACCGACGTAGCGGACCTTGCCGCTGGCCAGGGCGGTGTCGACGGTGGCGAGGGTCTCCTCGATCGGCACGGTCTGATCCCACGCGTGTAGCTGCCACAGGTCGATGTGGTCGACACCGAGGCGGCTCAGTGAGCCGTCCAGGGCGGTGAGCAGGGCGCCCCTGGACGCGCCGCCGCCGAAGGGGCCCTCGTCGCGGCGGGCGACAGCCTTGGTGGCCAGTACCACTTCGGTGCGGGGGACGACGTCGCCGAGCAGGCCACCGAGGATGCGTTCGCTCTCGCCGTCGGCGTAGACGTCGGCGGTGTCCACGAAGGTGCCGCCCGCGTCTACGAACGCGACGAGCTGGTTGGCGGCTTCGTCGGCGTCGGTGTCGACGCCCCAGGACATCGTGCCCAGGGCGAGGCGGGATACCCGCAGGCCGCTACGGCCGAGGCGTCGGTGTTGCACAGCGCGCAGCCTACGGTGTCCCCGCAGGCCAGGTGGGCGAAGCGCGCCAGGCTGTTCACTCGGTGGACTTAGTAGACATTTTAGTACTGTTGCTTCAGTGGCAACTGAATTAGATGCTCCGTTCCCGGAGCGTCCGCCAACAGTGCGAACACCACCCCGACGCCTCCGGCGCCGACCGCTCGGAACGGCTAAGGTCCGAAAATGTGCGACTCGGTCTGAACCTTGGTTACTGGCGCGGTGGCAACGACGCCGCGAACCTGGCGCTGGCCAGGGAGGCGGATCGGCTGGGCTACGCGGTGGTGTGGGCTGCCGAGGCGTATGGGTCGGACGCGCCGACGGTGTTGGCGTGGGTGGCTGCGCAGACGGAGCGGATCGATGTGGGTAGCGCGATCTTGCAGATTCCGGCGCGGTCGCCTGCGATGACGGCGATGACCGCTGCGACGTTGGATGCGTTGTCGGGTGGTCGGTTTCGGTTGGGGTTGGGGGTGTCGGGGCCGCAGGTGTCGGAGGGGTGGCATGGGGTGCGGTTCGATCGGCCGTTGACGCGGACTCGGGAGTATGTGGAGATTGTCCGGATGGCGTTACGGCGGGAGCGGGTGAAGTTCGATGGGGAGGCGTTTCAGCTTCCGTTGCCGGATGGTCCTGGTAAGGCGTTGACGTTGACGGTGCATCCGGTGCGGGAGCGGATTCCGGTGTATCTGGCGGCGGTGGGGCCGAAGAATCTGGAGTTGACGGGGGAGATCGCGGACGGGTGGTTGCCGGTGTTCTTCGCGCCGGGGTTCGCGCGGGAGTCGTTGGATCGGATCGGGGTTGGTTTGGCGCGGTCGGGTCGGTCGTGGGATGGGTTCGATGTGGTGCCGACGGTGCCGTTGGTGGTGGGGCCGGATTGGGTGTCGTGTGCGGATGTGGTGCGGCCGTATGCGGCGTTGTATGTGGGTGGGATGGGGAGTCGGGAGCGGAATTTCTACAACGCGTTGGTGACGCGGATGGGGTTCGGGGCGCAGGCGGCTTTGGTGCAGGATCGGTATCTGGCCAGGGATTATGTGGGTGCGCAGGCGGCGGTACCTGTCGAGTTCATTGATGCGACGTCGTTGTTGGGGCCGGCGGAGCGGGTGCGGGATGGGATGCGGGCGTTGGCGGATGCGGGGGTGACGACGTTGACGGTGTCGCCGATGGGGTCGGGGTTGGATGAGCGGGTGGCGGCGTTGCGGGTGGCGGTGGAGGCGTTGGACGCCGCTGGTGTCGCTGGCTGATCGGCTACGTAGGCTCGTGTTGTGGCTACGGTGATTTTGTTGCGTCATGCGCGTTCGAGTGCGAACGGTGCTGGGGTGTTGGCTGGCCGTACGCCGAGGGTGGGGTTGGACGGGTCGGGGTTGGCGCAGGCGGCGGCGTTGGTGGGTCGGTTGGCGGGGGTGCCGTTGGTGGGGGTGGTGTCGTCGCCGTTGCAGCGGTGTCGGCAGACGGTGGCGCCGTTGGTGGCTGGGCGTGGGTTGCCGGTGGTGGTGGACGGCGGTTTGGCCGAGGTGGATTACGGGGAGTGGACGGGCCGGAAGTTGTCGGGGTTGTTCAAGGAGCCGTTGTGGCGGGTGGTGCAGGCGCATCCGTCGGCTGCGGTGTTTCCTGGTGGTGAGGGTTTGGCTGCTGTGCAGTCGCGGGCGGTGGCCGCGGTGCGTGCGCATGACGCGCGGGTGACGGCGGAGCACGGTTCGGGCGTGGTGTGGTTGGTGTGTAGTCATGGGGATGTGATCAAGGCGTTGTTGGCGGATGCGTTGGGTGTGCATCTTGATTCGTTTCAGCGGATCGTGGTGGATCCGTGTTCGGTGTCGGTGGTGCGGTATACGGATACGCGGCCGTTCGTGTTGCGGGTGAATGACACTGGTGGGGATTTGGCGGGGGTGGTTCCGTCGCCGCCGAGGAAGCGGGGTCGGCGGAAGCCGTCGTCGGATGCTGTGGTGGGTGGCTCGACGGGTCGCTAGGGGTCATTCGTTCGGGTGGCACGTGTGGTGGCGGAAACGGCTCTGTCGATATGGTTACCGTCATGGAGGTTGCGGTTCTGGCCTGTGATGGCGTGTTCGACTCGGGGCTCGCGGCGATCCTGGATGTGCTGGATCACGCCAACGCGGTGGGTTCGCCGTCGCAGTGCTGGCACGTGACGACGGTCGGTGTGGATTCCCTGGTGCGGACGGGGGCGGGGCATCTCGTGCCGGCCGAGCCCCTGGCGCGTGCCGATGCGGCGGATTTGTTGATCGTGCCCGCGCGGGCGGCTCGTGGCCCGGCGGAGGTGCTCGATTTCGTCGGTGGGGACGCGTCGCTGCCGGCTCGTGAGCTGATCATCCGAACTCGACGGCGGGGCACCCCGGTCGCGTCGGCGTGTGCGGGCACCTTCGTGTTGGCCGAGGCGGGAGTCCTGGATGGCTTGCGCGCGACGACGACGTGGTGGCTGGCGCCGGCGTTTCGCGCCAGGTACCCGAGGGTCGACCTCGACGAGGGCCGCATGGTGGTCGCGGCGGATGGTGTCGTGACGGCGGGTGCGGCGTTCGGGCATGTCGATCTGGCTCTGGCGGTGGTGCGGGCGAGCAGTCCGGCGTTGGCCGATCTGGTGGCGCGTTATCTGGTGATCGACGAGCGCCCGGCGCAGTCGGCGTACACGATCCCCAGTGCGCTGGCGCAGAGCGATCCGACCGTCGCGGCGTTCGAACGCTGGGTGCGGAAGGGTCTGGCCGAACCCTTCGGTATCCCGCACGCCGCCGAGGCCATCGGCGTCAGCGAACGAACGCTGCAACGCGCTGTCCAGCGCACCTTGGGAATGTCACCGATTCGCTTCGTGCAGGCTATCCGGATCGAACAGGCGTCTCACCTGCTGCGTACCACCGATCTGTCCCTGGAAGCCATTTCGAGGAAGGTCGGTTACGAGCATCCGAACACTCTGCGCCTGTTGTTGCGCGAGCGCACCGGTAAGACGACCGCGGCGCTGCGAGGCACGTGATCAGTCGCGGCCGGGGGCCCGTGTCGTGACTTCCTGGACCAGCCAGTCGTTGCCTTCTGGGTCGCTGAACGAGAAGAACGACGCGTAGCTGGCGTGTTCGGGATGGGCGCCTGGTTGTCGTGCCGCCTTGGGGAACGGCGCGCCGTGGAAGAGTTCGCCGACGGCGATGCCACGGCTGACGAGTTCGCTGCGGGCTTTTTCGATGTCGGTGACGACGAGTCCGCCTTGGACTCCGCCGGGTGTGGTGGCGGTGATTCCGGTGCCGAAGGTGATCGAGCAGGCGGAGCCGGGTGGCGTGAACTGGACGAGGCGCACGCCGTCGGCCGGGGCGACGTCGTCGTCGAGCCGCCAGCCCAGGTCCTGGTAGAACTGCTTGGCCCGCTCGGCGTCGAGCACGGGGATGATGTTGACTTCGAGGTGCATGTGTTGACCGTAGGTCGCCGATCAGCGGTTGATCAGTGGCGGAAGCGCCATCTTCGATAGGGATTCCGACGCTGGAGATCGCGGCTAAGCCCCGTGGCGTAACGCGGGCTGGTGCGGCTGTTCTGGCGGCACACCGGAGTGGTGCTGATCACCGAACATCGAGGGCCCTCGGACTGGCGTGGCGGTGCGGTCGTCGACCGTCCTGATTGGCGGGTCGTGCTGGGTGCCGAGGACCGAGCGGAACTGCGCTGTGTCTGCTGCCGGCCCTGGCCGGTGGCCTGAGTTCGGTGGTCAGCGCGGTCGCTGTGCACAACGATCGTGCGTGGGCGCCCTGATCTGGCCGAGGTGCTCTACCGCCGTGGTGGCGGGATCGGCGTAGTGGGGATGGTCCGGACAGCGGAGTTGGAGGCTAGGCGATCAGAGGCCGAGTTTGGTGACGGCGTTGTCGTCGAGTGGGTTGGCGGTGCGGATGTAGCGGTGCACGGTGCCGGCGTTGGACCAGCGGCCTTGGCGCATGATCTCGCGGTCGCTGGCGCCGCCGAGTGCGGCTTGGGTGGCGAAGCCGGCGCGCAGTGAGTGGCCGGCGAAGTCGTGGGCGTCGTGGCCGGCGCGGTGTGCGTAGCGTTTGACGAGTTCGCCGACGGCGCGGCCGCTGATGGCGGTGTCGTTGATGTGGCCGTGTCGGTTGACGGCGGGGAACAGTGGTCGTGCGGTGCCGTCGCCGGGTGGGGTGAACCGGTGGTGGTGGCGCGTTTCCGCGGTGGTTTCGGTCAGCAGTTCCCGCACGCCGTCGCCACCACGGGTGTGGTGGCTGGCGAGGACGGCGAGCCAGTCGGTGAGGGCGCAGATCGGGCAGGTGTCCGGCTGGTCGCCGCGGGGGAGGGCGACGTGCGCTTCCGCGGTACCGGTGGGGTCGGTCTTGGTGGTGTTGAGGTTGATCAGCAGGATGGGCTGGCCGGTGCGGTGGTCGTCGTGGACGGTGATGTCGTCGAGGGTGATGGCGGCGAGTTCGCTGCGGCGCAGGGCGCCGGCGAAGCCGACGAGCAGCAGCAGGGTGTCGCGACGGCGGGCGACACCGCCGGGCCAGCCGTCGTCGGGGCGGTGGCCGAGCATGTCGGTGAGGATGTTGAGCAGTACCGGGCGTTTGCGTTGGGGGCGGGTGTTGCGGGCGCGTCGGATGCCGCGCAGCGTGAGGCGGACGACGTCGGCGCGGGTGGGGGACGGCAGTCCGGCGGCGGCGTGGACGGCGGCGATGGCGGCGGCTTTGCGGTCGAGGGTGGCCGGGGCGTAGCGCCACCTGCCGGCGGTGATGGTGTCGGCGGCGACGGCGAGGTAGACGGCGACGTCGAGCGGGTCGGCCGGCAGCGCGGTTCGTTGTTCGACTGCGCACCAGGCCAGCCAGTCGCGCCAGTCTGCGCGGTAGGCGCGGACGGTGTTGGTGGCCTGTGACGTGCCGAGGTAGCGGGCGAGCGCTTCGGCCTGGTGGTCGTCGTAGCGGCTGCGGGCGGCGGCGAGTTGCGCGGTGTCGACGAGGACGCTGCCGGTGGCGCGGTCCAGCGCGGTGCGGACTTCGGCGGGCATGTGCTCGCGCAGCGTGTTGTCGGACGTCACGTGGTCCATCGTGGCGGGTTGCGGGTTCCCCTGAGCCGCGGGGTGGGGGTCAGCGTGACCACGGTGGTGAAGCGGCGGACGAACGGCAGGCTGCTCCTCGGTCGTGCTGACCGGGCGGAGCGGTGATTCCCCCGCGTCGTCTTGGTGCGGCACGGGTGAGGGGAGGATGTAGCCGTGAACTCGTCGCCGTACGACCCCGGCACCGGCTCGGCCACTACCGCGACCCCGCCCGCGCAGCCGGGCGTGTCGGCGCCTGCCCCCGACCACCGCTACCTTCTCGACAACGCGCGGCCCGAGGCGGGCGAGCGGTTCGTCGCGCTGGCCGAGTTGTTCGACGGCGTGACGCGCGGGCACTTCGAGCGCCTCGGGGTCGGGCCGGGCTGGCGCTGCTGGGAGGTGGGGGCTGGGGGCCGCAGCATCCCCGAGGCGCTCGCCGCGGCCGTCGGACCGACCGGGTACGTGCTGGCGACCGACATCGATCCGGCGTGGCTGGACCCGCGCGGGACCTACGAGGTACGCCGGCACGACATCGTCGCGGACCCGCCGCCGCAGCCGGGCACGTTCGACCTGGTGCACGCCCGGCTCGTCCTGGTCCACGTGCCCGACCGGGCGGCAGCGCTGGCGACGATGGTGGCGGCGCTGCGGCCCGGCGGCTGGCTACTGGTGGAAGACGCCGACACCGAGCTGCAGCCGCTGGTGTGCCTGGAGGAAACCGGCCCGGCGCAGCGGCGCGCCAACCGGCTGCGGCGTGCCTTCCGGGAGCTGATGACACGCCGCGGCGCTGACCTGCGCTACGGCCGTACGCTGCCCAGGACGTTGCGCGAGGTGGGCCTGGTCGACGTCGCCGCGGCGGGCAGTTTCCCGGTCGGCGGGACGGTGTGCGACCGCCTGGAGATCGCGACGATGCGGCACGTCCGCGCCGAGCTGGTCGCCGCAGGGCTGAGCGACGACGCCGAGATCGACGCACACCTGGCCGTGCTCGCCGCCGGCGAGCTCGACCTCACCCTCGCACCGCTGATCTCGGCGTGGGGACGCCGCCCGGACCGGTAGGGCCTGGACCCGACTACGCCGGTCTACGACGTGGCGGTCGCGGTGCGGAACCGGCTGTGGCCGCGGGCGTCGGCGACCATGTCGGCGGGCGCGGTGTCCGGGGAACCGGCCTGGTAGGGCGGTTGCGGGTCGTACTCGATGCCCAGTTGGACGCGCTGGGCGACCTCGTCGCCGTGCGTGCGGCCGACCAGGGTGAGCGCCATGTCGATACCGGCGGACACCCCTGCCGCTGTGGCGTACTTGCCGTCGATCACGGTCCGTTCCCGCACCGGCGTCACGCCCAACCGCGCCAGCTCGTCCATCGCCAGCCAGTGCGTCGTGGCGCGCCGGCCCTTGAGCAGCCCGGCGGCGGCCAGGACCAACGAGCCCGTGCACACCGACGTGGTCCACGCGGTGTGCTGGTCGACGGCGCGCAGCCACTGGTGCACCGGGCCGTCGGCCATGTGGTCGCTCGTGCCGGAGCCGCCCGGCACGAGTACCACATCTGGGGTGGTCACCTGGTCGAGCGTCGCGTCGACGACCAGACTCAGTGAGTTCTCGCTGTCGCGCACCGGCCCGGTGCGTTCGCCGACGAACACGACCTCGTTGCCGGGGACGTGCGCGAGCACCTGGTAGGGGCCGATGGCGTCGAGCACGGTGAGCCGGTCGAACAGCAGGATCGCGATCCGCATGACTGTCCTTTCGATATCAGAATCGGCGTCGGTACTCGGCCGGTGACAGGCCGAGCGTTCGCTGGAAGGCGCGGCGCATGGCTTCCGTCGTGCCGTAGCCGCTGTGGCGGGCGACGTGTTCGATGCCCTCGTCGGTGTCCTCCAGCAGCCGGCGGGCGGTCTCCAGCCGGGTGCTGTCGACGAACTGGCCTGGCGTGGCGCCGGTTTCCGCGGTGAAGGCGCGGGCGAACTGGCGGGGTGAGAGGCTGGCGCGACGGGCGAGGACGTCGACGGACAGGTCGGCGTCGGGGTGCTCGGCGATCCAGCTCTGCACGTCGCGCAGTGGGCGTCGGTGCGCGGTCTGGGCGCGCAGGTGGGTGCTGAACTGGGTCTGGCCGCCTGGCCGGCGCAGGAACACCACGAGCCCGCGTGCCACGGCGAGCGCGACGTCCCTGCCGATGTCCTCCTCCACCAGCGCCAGCGCCAGGTCGATGCCGCTGGTGACGCCGGCGGACGTGGCGATGTGGCCGTCGCGGATGTAGATGGGGTCCGGGTCGACGGTCAGCGCCGGGTACCTGCGGGCGAGCCGTTCGCACTGCTGCCAGTGCGTCGTGACCGTGCGGCCGTCGAGCAGGCCGGCCTCGGCCAGCAGGAACGCGCCTGTGCACACCGACACCAGCCGGGTCGCCGCGGCTGCGTTGGCACGCAGCCACGCGACGAGTTCGGGCTGCTCGATCCGACTGCCCGGCCCGCCGGGCACGAGCAGCGTGTGCGGCGGGGACGCGGTGCGCAGGTCGGTGTCCGGGGTGATCAGCAGGCCGCTGGACGTGCGCACCGACGCGCCGCCGACGCTGGCGGTGGTGATCCGGTAGGCCCGCTCGGACTTGTAGGTCGCGCTGGTGAACACCTCGAGCGGGCCGGTGACGTCCAGGCTCTGCACGTCGTCGAACAGCGGGATCAGCACGGTGCGCATGTGTCCCATGCTGGGGTGCCCCGCCGATGGCAGCAAGGACAGAAGTCCCACCTTTCCAGACATCATGCGTGCCACGCACTTTTGCGTGTCACGCACAATTCGCTACGGTAGGGGCGTGCCAGGACTGCGGGAGAGCAAGAAACGAGCCACCCGGCAGGCGTTGAGCTGGGCCGCGATGCGGTTGTCCGTCGAGCGTGGTCTGTCGAACGTCCTGGTCGAGGACATCGCGGCGGCGGCGGGTGTGTCGCCGCGCACCTACAACAACTACTTCGCCTCCAAGGAGGCCGCGATCTGCGGCATCGTCGCCGACCGGGCCGAGCTGATCAGCGCGGTCCTGGTGCGACGCCCGGCCGACGAGCCGCTGGCGGACGCGGTGCTCGCCGCCGTCATGGCGCCCTACGACATGCCGGACGACCCGAACCGCGACTGGGTCACGCGCACCAGGTCGGTGCTGGCCGAGCCGGCGCTGCGCGGGGAGTTCCTCAAGGCGATGACCGCGATGGAGACGGCGCTCGCCGAGGGCATCGCGGCGCGCCTCGGCACGGACACCGGCCTGTTTCCCCGTGTCGTGGCGGCCGCCACGATCGGCGCGACACGGGTCGGGATCGACCACTGGCTGCGCAGCGGCACAACGGAACCCTTCACCACGGTGGTCTCGACCGCGGTTCGCGTGGTCCTACCATCCACTTTGGAGTGATCATGGTTGTCATCGTCGGCGCCGGCCCGGCCGGGTTGATGCTCGCCGCGGAGCTGCGGCTGGCGGATGTGCCAGCGGTCGTGCTCGAACAACTGCCGGCGCGGACCGGCCAACCGCGCGCCAACGGGCTCGTCGGCCAGGTCGTGCGCCTGTTCCACCACCGTGGGCTGCTCGACCGCGCGCCCACGCCCACGCCGGCCTACATGTTCGGTGGGATGCCGCTGTCGCTGGCCGGCTGGGCAGACAGTCCGCTGTTCGTGCTGCCGCTGCCGCAGTGGGAACTGGAGGAACGACTGGAAGCCCGCGCGGTCGAACTGGGCGCCGACGTGCGGCGCGGGCACCGGGTGGTCGCGTTCGAACAGGACGACGACGGGGTGGACGTCGAGGTCAGCGGCCCGGACGGGGACTACCGGCTGCGAGCGGCGTTCCTGGTGGGCTGCGACGGCGCGCACAGCATGATCCGCAAGGCGGCCGGCATCGGTTTCGTCGGCGTCACCGACGACCGGATCGTGTCGCGTAACGCGCACGTCGTGCTGCCACCGGACTGGTTGGTGCCGGGGACGGGGGAGTTGGACGTGCCGGGGACCGGCCGGTTTCGGCCGTTCATGTTCCACCGCACCGACCACGGTGTGTTCACGTTCGGGTCGTTCCAGCCTGGCGCGCACATCGTGACCGCGATGGAATGGGACCAGCCGCCGGTGCCCGACGACGAGCCGGTGACGATCGCCGAGGTGCGGGCGGCGCTCGCGCGGGTGCTCGGGGTCGACGTGCCGATCACCGCGCCGCAACAGCCCGGCCGTTACGTACTGCGACGCCTGGCCGGCCGCAACACCCGACTGGCTGATCACTACCGGCTCGGGCGGGTGTTGGTGGCGGGAGACGCGGCGCACGTGCACAACGCCGTGGGCGGGCCGGGGTTGAACCTCGGGTTGCAGGACGTGGCGAACCTGGGGTGGAAACTCGCCGCCGCCGTGCGGGGTTGGGCACCGGCCGGGCTGCTGGACACGTACGAGTCGGAGCGTCGGCCGTTGGCCGAGCGGGTCGTGATGCAGACCCAGGCGCAGGCGGCGCTGCTCTCGCCGGGCGGTCAGATCACGGCGTTGCGCGCACTGTTCGGTGAACTGCTCTGCGACCCGGCGAACACGCACCGGGTGGCGGAACTGCTGGCCGGCAGCGATGTCCACTACAGGTGTGGTGCCGGTACGCATCCGTTGCTCGGGGGCTGGGTGCCCGACTTCGAGTTGCGGGTGGCCGGCCGGCGGACCCGCCTGTCGACGCTGGCGCGGACCGGGCGGGCACTGCTGCTGGACTTCACCGGCGACCCGGCCATCGCCGACACCGTCGCCGGCTGGGCGGACCGCGTGGACCTGATCGTCGCGGAATCCGACCAGGCACCCGCCGACGCGCTGTTGATCCGGCCGGACGGCTACGCGGCCTGGGTCGCCGGGGACGGTTCGCCGGCCTGTCTTGCCGACGCGTTGGGCGAGTGGTTCGGGCTGTCGGTGGTCGCTGCTAACTTGCCGGCGTGGCCGCACTGATCGACCCTGCGCAGCGCCGTGCCCGACTGGTGGACCGGCATCGGCTCGCCCCTGCCGGCCGGCTCACCGATCCGACGGCGGTCGCCGACGCGGTGCTCGCGCTGCACGCCACCGACCCGGCGACCGTGTTCCTGTCGGTGGCCGCCCGCATGACCGACCCGGACGTCGACGCCGTCGAACGCGCCCTCTACACCGACCGGACGCTGCTGCGGCTGTTGGCGATGCGCCGCACGATGTTCGTCACGTCGGAAGCGATGGCGCCGATCGTGGACTCCGGCGCCGGACGCGCGATCGCCGCCAAGCAACGGGTCCTGCTGGTGAAATACCTGACCGAGGCCGGCTGGGACGAACGCCGGCTGTCCGAAGTGGAGCGGGACGTGCTCGCGGCACTGGCGGGGCGCGGCTCGGCGACGGCGATCGAGCTGGCGTCGGACGTGCCGGCGCTGCGGACACAGGTCACGATCGGCGTCGGCACGAACAACGAGGTGACACAGAACATCAACAGCCGGGTCCTGCGGGTCCTGGCCGCCGAGAACCGAATCCGCCGCGACCGGCCACGCGGCGGTTGGACCAGCAGCCAGTTCCAATGGTCGCTGGGCACCCCGTTGCCCGAACTGCCGGCCGCCGAGGCGAAGGCGGAACTGGCGCGCTGCTGGCTGGCGCGGTACGGGCCGGGCACCGAGGCGGACCTGGTGTGGTGGACCGGCTGGACCCGCACCGACGTCCGCAAGGCACTGGCGGCGGTGGGTGCGGAACAGGTGGAGTTGGCGGAGGGCACCGGATTCGTGCTCCCCGGCGACACCGCCCCGGCACCGGTCCACGCACCGTGGGCGGCGTTGCTGCCGGGGCTGGATCCGACCCCGATGGGGTGGCAACAGCGCGACTGGTACCTACCGGCCGAACATCGGGCGGAACTGTTCGACGGCACCGGCAACGTCGGTCCGACCGTGTGGTGGGACGGGCGGATCGTCGGCGGGTGGTCGCAGCGCGCCAGCGGCGAGATCGTGTGGAGGTTGCTGGAGGACGTCGGCTCGGACGCTGTGGCGGCGATCGGAACCGAAGCGGCGCGACTGGCGGAGTGGACGGCCGGGGTGCGGATCACACCCCGGTTCCGCACCCCCATGGAACGGCGGTTGGGCGCGTGAGCGTGGGTCGGGACCACGATCATGGTCCCGACCCACCATTCGCCTACGCCGCGACCAGCGCGCCCGTGACCGGTGCGTCCCAGTCGATTCGGTAGTTGAACTGCCAGTCGAACTTCTGCGCCATCTTCTCCGGATTGACCAGCTTCATCATCGCCAGCATCGCCACGTCCCGGAACACCCGGGCGACCGGGCCGGCCGCCTTGTCGTTGTTCGTGCGTGCCGCCAGCGCGATGATCTTCTCGACCCTCGTCCTGCGTAGGTCTTCGAACGCGGTGAACGCCTTGTCGTGTGGCAGATCGCGCAGGCAGCGCGCCAACTGCACCGCACTCTCCATCGCCAGTGACGCGCCCTGACCCGAACTCGGCGACGTCGCGTGGGCCGCGTCGCCGACCAGCACGACTCGGCCCTTGTGCCAGGTCGGGACCGTTGGCACGTCCTCCATCGCGCCCACCACGATCAGGTCTTCCGGCTTCGTGCGTTCCACGATCCGCAACGCCGGCCCGGCGTCCTTGGCGAACACGTCACGCAACCTGGCCAGCCATTCCCTCGGCGGGATCTCCAGGCACTGTGCCCTGGTCAGCGCCTCGTCGCTGGGCAGGTTCACGAACCAGCCGCCGGACGCGTCGTCGTCGACCTGGTAGCCGAAGAACGCTCGCCGGCCGAACATGAAGTACATCGCGCCGTTCGTGGACGGCAGACCCATGTCGTCGGTGCTGCCACCGAAGCTGATCAGCTTGGTGTAGCGGGGTTGGGGCGCGTTCGCGTCGATCAGCGACCGCGTCGTGGAGCGGATGCCGTCCGCGCCGACGAGCACGTCGGCGTGCGCGTGGGTGCCGTCCGCGAAGTGCGCCGTCACGCCGTCGCGGTCGTTGTCCAGGCCGACCAGGCGCTTGCCGTGTTCGGTGTGGATGCCTCGGCCGGCGGCCTCGTCGGCCAGCGCCCGGTACAGCTCGGGACGCCACACGAACTGCATCACCGGCAAATCTGGTGGGCTGGTCGGGAACTGGGCGAGTTGCCGGCCGGACGAGTTCTGCAGGACCATCGACGTGACGGGCAGGCCGATGCGGGTGACGACGTCGGCGGCGCCCAGCACGGCGAGCGCGTTCTGGCCGTTCGGTGCGATGCTCAGCCCGCCGCCGACACCATCGGCGCTGCCGGCGTACGCCTCGTAGACCGTGGCCTTGATACCGGCCTTCCGCAGTGCCATCGCGGCGACGGGGCCGGCGATGCCGCCGCCGATGACCAGTGCGGTGCGTGTGTCGTTCATGACTGTCGCCTTTCGGTGCCTTGGCTTTGGGGACTTTGGCTTTGGGGACTTTGGCTTTCGGTGCGTTGGCTTCGGGTGCCTGGTGCCGGTTCGCCGTGGAACTGGGCCCAGATCGGGCCCCAGCCGGTGTCCGGGTCGGTGCTCTGGTGGATGAAGCCTTCGACGAACGTCGCTTCGGCGGCCAGCATCGCCAGCCGGTATTCCTCCTCGACGAGGAACAGTCCCGGCACGCCGTCTGCGACGGCCTTGTCGATCATGGCGTGGATCTCGGCGCGCTGCTCGCCCAGCCGGACCAGGCGCTGCCGCAACAGGGGCAGGGCCTCGCTGGGCGGCAGCGCGGCGATCAGTGACAGCGCGGCCACGAAGTGCGGGAACTCGTATTCCGGTTCGGACACCAGTTCCCGCAGCCAGTCCCGCAGTTCGTCCCGGCCGGTGTCGGTCAGGGCGTAGACGGTGCGTTCCGGTCGTTGGCCGTCGCGGTTGGTTTCCTGTTCGGCGATGAAGCCGGCCTTCGCCAACTGCTGCACCACCATGTACAGCGAGCCGTGGTTGAACTTGATGCTGCGGTCGTCGCCGTTGTCGCGCAGGGTGCGGCTCAGTTCGTACGGGTGCATCGGCCGCTGTGTCAGGTAGGACAGCACGGCCAGTGCCAGTACGTTGCCGACTTTCCGCTTCTTCGCCATCGTCGGTCGTTGCCTCGTTCTAGTTGACGCGGGTGGGGTCGTCCACGGTCGGCATGCCGCCCTCGCGGTTCGCGCGGAGCACGTCGTCGACGTACTCGCGGGAGAACATGGCCGACAGGATCGCGATGCCGCCCCGGTGCACGCGGACCTGGGCGCCGGCCAGTCGGCCGGTGAGCACGATCCGCCGGCCGCCGTCGCCGCTCCGACCGGTCAGGTCCTTGACGCGGCCGCGGCCGACGCGTTGCAGGTCCCAGTCGTCGATGACCGCGTCGTCGGCGACCAGCAGTTTCAGGACGGCGTGGTCGATGTCGGCGTCGATGTGGATGTCGCCGTCCGCGATCTGCGGGGAGCGCAGGTCGAGCACGACCAGGCCACGGTGGGCGCGTACCTGGAAGTCGTTCTCGGTGGTCCAGTTGCCCAGTCGCTTCGTGACGGTGTGGTTGGCCCGGATCTGGACCGGGGTCTCGGTGGTGATCATCTCAGTGCCTCTCGTGGGTGCTCCACTGTGGTCACGACCAAGTATTCATGTCTGACTAGTCAGAGTCAACTATTTCTCGGGTCGCGGGCTGTGGCCGTGCTCACGGGCGTGCTGTCACCAGTGCGTGGGGCGGGTCAGCCTGGGCGGGAGCGTGGTGCTCGTGTCGCCGCGAGCGGCGTCAAGCTGGGACTGGGTGAGGAACAGCGTGCCGGCCAGGTCGGCCTTGGCGAGGTTGGCGTCGCGGAGATCGGCGCCGGTGACGTCGGCCAGCGTCAGGTTCGCGCCGGTGAGGTCGGCACCGATCAGGTACGCGCCGCGCAGGTTGGCGCGCCGTAGGTCGGCGCCCGCCAGGTTCGCGCCGACCAGGTCGGCGCCGCGATGGTCCTTCGGTTTCGTTCCCCTGGTCAGGTTGTTGGCACGGCTCAGTTCGCTGGCGCGGCGCAGGAGTTCGTTGACGCCGTGGCGGTGGGCGGCGACGTCCAGGCGTTGGAGTTCGGCCGCATCCAGGTGGGTGAGTCGTTCGGTTTCGGCGAGCGCCCGGTCCAGGTCGGGGTGGATCGGAGCGGCCCTGCGGAGGGCGCGGGCCTCGGTGAGGTACCAGAGCAGTTCGTGAAGCTGGCGCACGACCGGGAACACGGCGAACATGTCCCGCGCGGTGGCCGGGTGCGTGCGCCAGTCGCGGCCGGCGAACGTGATCTGGGAGACGTGCTGGCCGGCGCCGAAGCAGTCGTAGACGGTGCAGCCGGCGAATCCGCGTTGCCGCAGGTCGGTGTGGATACCGCAGCGGTGGTCGGCGCGCAGGTTGGGGCAGGGCTCGCCGGCGGGTTTGGTGATGGCGAAGTCCCGCGACGCGGCGAAGGCGGGGGCCACGCAGCACAGCGCGAAGCAGCGGGAGCAGTCGGCACGCAGGTGCGTTGCGGCGTCCTGGCGGCGGTCAGTGCGCGGCTGCGTTGCGGCGTCTTGGCCGTGGCCGGCACTGGGGCCGCCCTCGACGCCAGTCTCGGCGCCGGTGCCCGTGCCGGTGTCGCGGTTCACAGGGATGCGCCGTTCACGGGATGCGCCGTTCACGGGATGCGGCCTTTCGCTGGGATGTCGCGGTTCGGGGTGGCATCGCGTGCCCGTCATGTCCACGCCGGCGATCCTCCCAGCCCGATTCCGTCGCGGCACGTCGGTATCCGGTCGGCCCTCCGCGTCCGCCGCCGACAGGCTGACCGCCGATAATGTTCACTTATCGGCGGTCACGATCGTGGGGATTCGCGACACCTGGTAACGTTTCGTTGCAGCGTATAACGTTATTTGATCACTATGCTACGATATTATGGTGGTGAGTGAAGAAGTTGCCGTCCGGCCATTGACCTGTAGTTTTCCTGGGTGTGCGCGGCCGGTACCGCGCACCGGCGGCCCTGGCCGACCGGCGGAATACTGTGACCTGCCGGAACACACGCGGTGGCGGGCGTGGCGGGAACGCCAACGAATCCAGGACGCCGACAACGAGCAGGCAAGCGTCACCGTGACGAAATCGGGCGAGGACCCACGGCCGGCGTCCACGGCGCACGGACGGGCCGAGGAGTTGACCGATCGGGTGCGACTGCTCGCCAACGAGCTGACGACGTCGCTGGCCGGCGCGGTGCGGGAGCTGGGCACCATGACCGACCCGGCGACAGTGGCAGCGGAACTGGAGGCGACCCGCACGGACGCGGCCCGGCGGGTCGCGCAGGCACAGGCCGACCTCGCGAAGGCCGACCAGCGCCGTCGCGCCGCGCAACGCGCCGCCGAACAGGCCGAAGCCGCCGCGCACGACGCGGTAGCGGCGGCCGAACAGGCGGAACAGCACGCCGAGGCGTCACGGGCGGGGGAGCAACGCGCCTTCGCCGAGGCCGAAGCGGCGATCCGCCGGACGGAAGACGACGTCGCAAGTGTCCGCGCGGAAGCCCGCGACGAGGTGGACGCGATCCGCCGCGATGCCGCGGACCTGGTGGAACAGGCCCGGATTCGCGCGGAGACCCGGATCGAGGAAGCCGCGCGGACAACAGCGCGACAGATCGCCGCCGCACGCGCCGAAACCGAGGCCACCGTCGCCGCGGTGACCGCCGAACGGGGCAGGGCGCTCGACGAGGCCGCGCGCATCGCCGCCGAGCAGGTCAGCGCCGCGCGCACCGAGGCCGAAGACATGGTGGCTTCCGTCGCTGCCGAGCGGGACGCGGCGTCGCACCGGGTTCGGGTCGCCGAGTTGGCGGCTGAGCGTGCCGGCCAGGCCGCCGCCGACGCTCGTGCCGATCTTGACCTCGTCCGTGCCGAGCTGGCGCGGGGGCGCCAGGAGACCGCCACACTTCGAGTGGCCGCCGAGCGACAGCTCACCGAGCGGGGCGAACGTTTCCAACGCGAACTCGACCAGCAGCGGGCCGATGCCGCCGAGGCGCTACGGGCGGCTCGGCGCGACGCCGACGCTCAGCTCACCGCACTGGCCGAGGTTCGCGCGCAGCTACTCGCACGGGCCGAGCGCGCGGAGGCCCGGCTGGACACCGTTCTCGCTGGGCGCAACACCGCCGGCGGCGGGTGATCCGGACAACCGTGACTTCCGTACGATCGGGTTCGTGACGCCTGATCTTGTGTCTGCCTTCGCGCCCTCCGGTACGTTGCGGGCCGCCATCAACGTCGGCAATCCGATCCTCGCGAACACCGACCCGACCAGTGGCGAACCCGTTGGCGTGTCGATCGATCTCGCACGGGAGTTCGCGCGGCGGCTCGGTGTGCCGGTCGAACTCGTCGTGTTCGAGAAGGCTTCCGCCGCGGTGGACGCGGTCCGGGGCGAACGGGCCGACGTCGGCTTCTTCGCCGTCGATCCCGCTCGTGCTGACGGGTTGCGGTTCAGTGCGCCCTACGTGCTCATCGAGGGCGCCTACCTCGTGCCGGAAGCTTCCGTGCTGACTGACAACGTGCAGGTCGACGGCGTGGGGCTGCGGGTGTCGGTCGGTTCGGGCAGCGCCTACGACCTGTTTCTGACCCGCGAGCTTCGGCACGCGCAGATCGTTCGGTTCGCCGGTGCGCGGCCAGCGCTCGCCGCCTTGCGTTCCGGTGACGTCGATGTGGCGGCCGGTATCCGCCAGGTGCTGGAAGGTGAGGCGCGTCGGGCGCCGGGTGTGCGGGTGCTGCCGGGACGGTTCATGGTGATCGAGCAGGCCATGGGCACGCCGGCCGGTCGGGGCGAGGCGGCACGGGTCGCGTTGGCGTCTTTCGTCGAAGAGACGAAGGCGAGTGGGTTTGTTGCCGACTCGCTTCGACGCCATGGCATCCGGGGTGGGACCGTGGCGCCGTCTAGCTCGTAGGGAAGGCCAGGCCGCCCAGTTCGCCGGTGGGTAGGACGACCATTCGGACTCGTCGCGTGCCGATTGTGATGTCGACCAGTACGGCTCCGGACGCGGCCTGTTCGTGTCGGGTGATGGTGATCTCGCCGGGTGGGCCGGTGAGCGGGGTCCAGGCGTTTGCCAGCCGCTCTACGGTGATCTTGGACCGCATCGCGGGGGCCAGCCGCTCACACACCCGCTGGAGATCGACGTCGACCAGCGCTTTGGCGGTCTCGATGGCCTCGGCGCGCCACGTCGGCCATGGCGCTGGCGTGCCGGCCTGGCGGGGATCTTCGCCGGCCAGCGTCAGGCGGGTGACTTGCTTGAGGCGGGCCGAGTTGGCTGGGCTGCCTGGGTTGTTGGTCAGGATCGCGATCGCGCGGCCCCGGTCCCTGGCCACGCCGACACAGGCGCTGAACCCGGCCGTGCCGCCGCTGTGTTCGTGCACGCCATCGGTGGTCTGCCAGGCCAGGGATCGGGTCTGGGCGAGTGTGATCGCCTCGCCCAGCGGTGTCGGTGGTGGGAACAGGCAGGCTCTGGTGTAGCGGGCCAGGTCGGCGATCGTCGCCACCACACCGCCCGCGCCCAGTGGCTGTGCCCACTCCAGTGGGTCGCCGACAGTCGTGTCGGTCATCGCCAGCGGGGTGAGCAGACGCTCGGTGAGCACTGCCGCATACGGCTTGCCGGCGGCACGTTGCACTATCAGGCCCAACAGTTGGTAGCCGAGGTTGGAGTAGCGCGGCTCGCCTCGTGGCGCGCGGCGCAGGTCCGCCTCCGCGCGTTCGAACGTGTAGCCGGCCCACGGATCGGCCTGATCGGCTGGCCGAAACGCCATCGAGGGCAGACCGGACGTGTGCGTGGCCAACTGGCCGATCGTGATCCCGCTGTGGGGGCCGGCGTCCAGCCAGTCGCCGATCTCGTCGGTCAGGCGCAGCACGTCCTCGCCGACCAGCAGGGCCACGACCGTCGCTGTCATCGTCTTCGTGACCGAGCCGATCTCGAACCGGTCGGCGACCGCCGCGATCACGGTGTCGCACCGGTCGATGGCGGCCACCGCCACGTCGAACGGGCCGGCCAACGCGTCGGTCACGGTCTGGGCGGCCGAGGACGCCCACGTCACGGTGTCACCGCGACCGGCTCGGCGAGCGCCCGGTAGACCGACGCCACCGATGGATGCCTGTCGGAACGGACGGTGAGTCGCGTCGCGATCTCGGGGACCGGCACGCCGCTGTCCCGCAGTGCCCTCGCCGTGGCGAGCAACTCGTCGTCGAAGAGTCGTGGGCGGCCTCGTGTCGCCGCTTCCTGTTGGCCGGCGCGGGTTGTCGCCCGGACGTGATCGCGGTCCAGCTCGGCGGCGGCGGCCAGGACCGCGAAGAACTCGCCCGCGGGGTCGTGCCGGCCGGCCAGTGGGCCGGTGAGCAGGTCGATTCGGATGTCGGCGGCACCCAGCGCGGCTGCCGTGGCCAGCAGTTCGGCGCTGTTGCGGGCCAGCCGCCTCAGTTCGTGCACGACCAGGGTGGCGCCGGGCGCCGTTGCCATGGCCCGCGCCAGTTCTGGGCGGGCTTTCACGCGGGGGCCGACCAGGTCGGTGAAGACCGCGCCGCAGTGGGCCGCGCGTAGGGCGTCGAGCTGCGGGGACGGGTCGGCGGGGTCGCAGGCGTAGCCGACGCGGGGTGGTGCCCGCCATGGGCGCCCGGACTGCGCGATGTCGACTTCCACGACGTCGCGCAGCTCTGGCGCCAGCAGCAGACGTGGGGTGTGGTACTTGATCGCGACGATGCCGTTGCGGGTGCGGCACGGGCTGCCGGCGGGGACACCGCAGGTCGGACAGGCGCGACGCTCGATCACAGCGGCTTGATCCACGACACCAGTCTCGCAAAAGTATCTCGCAAAAATCAAGTGTCCTTGTTCGGCGGGTCCGTTCGTCGAAGTGATGAGATTGGCCCCGAGGACAGGAGAGACCCGTGAAGTACATGATGCTGATCTGCGTCGACCGCACCATCGACGTGACCGGTGACGGCGACCCGACGATCGAGCAGTGGCTGGCCGAGGTGGAAGGCAAGCGGCTGGACGGCAACGAACTCCAGTCACCCGCCGACGCCACCACCGTGCGCACCCGTGGCGACGATGTGCTGCTGACGGACGGGCCGTTCGCCGAGACACGGGAGTTCATCGCCGGCTACGACATCATCGACTGCGCCGACCTGGACGAAGCCATCCGCATCGCCAGCCGGCACCCGTGCGCCCGGATCGGCGCGGTCGAGGTCCGGCCGTTCCCGAAGGACTGACCGACGGCGAACTGGACTGGGCGGCCGCGCTGGACGGCCGCCCAGCGCGACGCGGTCGCCCATGGCCGCCACATTGCCGAAACTGGGTCAGGGCACCCATACGCCGGCCGGCTGGCGGGTCGCGACGTTGAGCCGGTTCCACACGTTGATCGCCGCGATCGCCGTGACCAGGCCCGCCAGCGCCTGCTCGTCGTAGTGGCGGGCGGCCTCGTCCCACACGCTGTCCGGGACCGGGTCCGGGCTGTCGGCGAGACGGGTCACCGCCTCGGTCAGCGCCAGCGCGGCCCGTTCGGCGTCGGTGAAGTACGGCGTGTCCCGCCATGCCGCGACCGCGAACAGCCGCTCGTCGGTCTCGCCCGCCTTGCGCATCATCTTCGGGTGCATGTCGACGCAGACACCGCACCCGTTGATCTGACTGGCCCGCAGGTGCACCAGACCGAGCGTCGCGTGCGGCACGCCGCTGCGCTCGGTGGCCTTGTTCAACGCCTGCATCGCCGGCATCACGTCGGGCAGGACCATGACCGGGTTGGACATCCTCGCGTTCATCGGAACTCCTCTTCGTCACATCGGGCGTTTCCCGTTCGTCACTGCTATGACGGAGCGCGAGCGGAGGATGTGACAGTGGACGACTCGACCCTGCTGACCGACCAGTTCGAGGCCAACCGCGCCCAGTTGCGGGCCGTGGCCTACCGGATGCTGGGTTCACCGTCCGAAGCGGACGACGCCGTCCAGGAGGCGTGGCTGCGCCTGCACCGCACCGAAAGCCGCACCCGCATCGAAAATCTCGGCGGCTGGCTCACCACCGTGGTCGCGCGGGTGTGCCTGGACATGCTGCGGTCGCGCCGCTCCCGCCGGGAGGAGCCGATGGCCGACGGTCTGCCCGAACCCGTCGACACGGCCGATCCGGAACGGGAGGCCGTGCTGGCCGACTCGGTGGGGATCGCGCTGCTCGTCGTGCTCGACACGCTCGAACCGGCCGAACGGCTGGCGTTCGTGTTGCACGACATGTTCGCCGTGCCGTTCGACGAGATCGCGGCGATCCTGCGCCGCACCCCGACCTCGACCCGGCAGCTCGCCAGCCGCGCACGGCGGCGGGTCCAGTCCTCGGCGACCGTCCCGGAGACCGACTTCGCGCGGCAGCGCACCGTCGTGGACGCGTTCCTGGCCGCGTCCCGTGGTGGCGACTTCGACGCGCTGCTGGCACTGCTCGACCCGGACATCGTGGTGCGCGCGGACCGGGTCGCGGCGCGACTGGGCGCGACCGACGAGCTGCGTGGCGCGCGGGCCGTGATCGGCTCGTTTCTGGGCCGGGCGCGGGGGGCACGGTTCGCGCTGGTCAACGGCGCGGCCGGGGCGGCGTGGGTGGTCGATGGCGCCCCACGTGTGGTGTTCAGCTTCACGGTCGGCGGTGGCAGGATCACCGGTATCGACCTGCTGGCCGACCCCGCGTCGCTGGCGCGGATCGACCTGGCCGTTCTCGAGGACTGACGGGTGTCCGATCCGGCCGGCGCCGTTCGTCGGTAGGGCGAGACAGCCCTGTCACGAGGAGTACGCGTGAGGTACCTGATGTTGATCTGCGGTGACGAGGCGACCGGCGCCGCGCACGCCATGGACGGCTGCGGCGGCTGGACCGACGAGATGCTGGCCAGGGGAGTGCTGTGCGGCGGCGAGGGGCTACGGCCGCCCGCCGACGCGACGACCCTGCGGGTGCGTGACGGTGAACTGCTGGTCTCGGACGGGCCGTTCGCCGAGACGAAAGACCAGATCGGCGGCTACTGCGTGCTGCGCTGCGCCGACCTGGACGAGGCCGTCGAGGTCGCGTCGAAGCACCCGGCCGCCGCCTACGGCACGATCGAGCTGCGGCCGCTACTCGCACTACCGCCCCACCCGTGACGGTCGAAAACGCCGTTGCCGAGGCGTTTCGCGGCGAGTGGGGCCAGGTCGTCGCGACTCTGATCCGGATCACCGGGGACTGGGACCTGGCCGAGGAGTGCGCCCAGGACGCGTTCGCGCTGGCGTTGCGCCGCTGGCCCACCGACGGTGTGCCGGCGAAACCGGGGGCGTGGCTGACCACGGTCGCCCGCAACCGGGCCACCGACGTGCTGCGCCGTGCCGCCGTCGGTGCGGCGAAACTGCGGGAGGTCGCCGCGATGCCGACCGAGACGGTGCCGATCGAAGACGAGGTGCCCGACGACCGGCTACGGCTGATGTTCACGTGCTGCCACCCCGCGCTGGCCCTGGAGGCACGGGTCGCGCTGACGCTGCGCACCCTGGCCGGACTGACGACGGCGGAGATCGCCAGGGCGTTCCTGGTCGCCGAACCCGCGATGGCCAAGCGGCTGACCAGGGCCAAGCAGAAGATCCGCAACGCCGGCATCCCGTATCGCGTGCCGCCGGCGCACCTGCTGCCCGAACGCACACCCGCCGTTCTCGGTGTGCTGTTCCTGCTGTTCAACGAGGGCTACTCGGCAACGGCCGGCGCCGACCTGCTGCGCCGTAACCTGTCCGACGAGGCGATCCGGCTGGCCAGGGTCCTGCACACGCTGATGCCGGACGAACCGGAAGCCACCGGGCTGCTGGCGTTGCTGCTGCTGCACGACGCCCGCCGCGCCACCCGCGTCGACGACGGCGGCGACCTGGTGTTGTTGGCCGACCAGGACCGCACCCGCTGGGACGGCGACGAGATCACCGAAGGCATCGCACTGCTGGATGACGCGCTGCGGCGCGGCCAGGCGGGGCCCTACCAGGTGCAGGCCGCGATCGCCGCCTGTCACGCCACCGCCGTCGAGGCCGCCGACACCGACTGGCCGCAGATCGCCGCCCTCTACGGTCAACTCGCGAAGTTCACGCCGACACCGGTGGTCGCGCTCAACCGGGCGGTCGCCGTCGGCATGGCGCACGGCCCGGCCGCCGGCCTGGCACTGCTCGCCGGGCTGCGTGACCAACTCGCCGGCTACCACCTGCTGGCCGCGACCGAGGCCGACCTGCTGCGCCGCCTCGGCCGCCGCGACGAAGCGGCGGACGCCTACCAGCGGGCACTTGCCGATGCCGGCACCGACGCGGAACGCCGATTCCTGCGCCGGCGACTGGCCGAAGTCGAGTAGGTGTCCGTCCTGGCGCCTCCCGTTCGTCGGTGGGTCATCGAGCGACGAACAGGAGACCGCGATGATCGACACGCTGACCGACACCGAGTACCGCGCCATGATCGCCGAGCACCGCACCGAACTGGCCGGCGTGCTCGCCGACCTGCCGGCGGGGCGGTGGGACGCGCCGACGTTGTGTGACGGGTGGCGGGTGCGGGAGGTCGTGGCACACATGACCATGCCGTTCCGGATGGCCGTCCCACGGTTCGTGTGGGAAATGGCCAAGGCACGCGGCAACTTCAACCGGGCGGCCGACCGGATCGCCCGCCGCGACACCGCGCGACTGACCGCGGACGACCTCACGGCGTGCCTGCTGGACAACGCGCACCACCCGTGGCGGCCGCCGGGCGGCGGCTACGCGGGCGCGCTGGTCCACGACCTCGTGCACACCCTGGACATCACGATCCCGCTGCGCATCGACCGGCCCCTGCCGGCCGACCGGCTCGCGGTGCTCACCCGGCTGGAACCGCGTGGTGTCAAGTTCTTCGGCGTCGACCTGTCCGATGTGCGGCTTCGGGCCGACGATGTGGACTGGACGTTCGGGACGGGTGAGCCGCTGTGCGGGCGGGCCCAGGACCTGGTGCTGGTGGTGTGTGGGCGGCGGCTGCCGGCGGGCCGGTTGCGGGGCGCGGCCAGTGCCCGGTTCAGCATCCCCTAGCCGTCGGCGCCGTTGATCGTCGGCGTTACTCGGCGCCGCTGGTCGTCAGCGGCCAGGGCGTCGGTGGCGGCGCGGCCGGCGGTCGTGGTGCGGTGCAGGAAGTCGGCGACCACGGCCAGTTCGGTGTCGCTGTAGCCGGCGCAGATCTCGTCGAGGGCGGAGTTCATGCCGGCGTAGAGGCGGTAGATCTCGCCGCCACGGTCGCGCAGGACCCGGACCGCGACGGCCCTGCGGTCGGTGGCGTCCGGGTCGCGGTCGCGGGTGATCCAGCCGGCGCGTTGCAGGCGGTCCAGGACGCCGGTCGTCGTGGCGGGGTGCAGGCCGGCGCGTTTCGCGAGGGCGCTGGGGCTCAGCGGGCCGTGCCGGTCGATCAGGTCGAGGCAGTCCAGGTCGACGTCCTTGAGCTCGATCCGCCGGCTGACATGGCGGTTGAACAGCGACAACTGGTTGTTCGTCGCGCGCAGGGAATCCTTGACGGTCGCGATCAGCCGACGCCGCTGACGTACCGATTCTATGGCGCTCATAAAATATGATCCTCGTTCAGTACGGTGCGCACACGATACCTCACGCCCGGCCGACGAAACCGTCGATGATCTCCAACAGCGTCGCCGTGCTCGCCAGCCCGCCGACCACGATGATCTTCATGGTGTGCCGTCGCGTGTCGTAGACGGTCCGCACGTGCAGCGGATCGTCGGCACCGCGTGCGCCGACCGCGCCCATGACGAGCGTGCTCAGCCGGGACATGGTGTCGGTGTCGACGTCGTCGGGCTGCACGACGCTGGACACCTCGGCGTGCCGCACCACAACCGGGGGTAGCGGCGGTTCCCCCGGTGAACGCGTCCACGTCGGCCTGCGCGATCCGGACGTGCAGTCCCAGCAGGTCGGCGACCTGCTCCACCGAGTACAGCCGCGCTGACACGAGCCGACACGGTAGCAGCAGCCCGTCTGCGATGATCTGCGCGATGTCCGAGGAACAGGCACGACAGGGGCGCCGCAGTGGGTTGATGTCCACGGGGCGGGCGGAGGCGTTCAGTGACGGCGTGTTCGCCATCGCGATCACGCTGCTGATCCTGGAGATCCGGCTGCCTGGCGCCACGGCCGGCCTGACCGATCGCGGGTTGCGCGACGAACTGCTCGGCCTGTGGCCCTCCTACCTGGCCTACACGATCAGTTTCCTGCTGATCGGCATGGTGTGGATCAACCACCACCGCATGTTCCGCCACATCGAGCGGGTCGACGGCACCCTGCTCGGCCTGAACGTGCTGCTGCTGATGGACGTGGCGTTCCTGCCGTTCTCCACCGACGTGCTGGCCCAGTCGCTGCGCGACACGTCGGCCGAGCACACCGCCGCCGTGTTCTACGGGCTCGTGCTCGCCGTCGGCGGCGTCTTCTACAGCGGTGTGTGGTGGTACGCGGCGTCCGGGCACCGACTGCTGGGCGAGCACATCACCCCGCGCGAGGCACGCGCGCTGGGCATCCGGTGGTCGATCGGCCCGGTGCTCTACCTGGTCGCGGCGTTGATCGGGCTGCTCAGCGCGGCCGCCAGCCTCGGCTGCTACGTGCTGCTGCTGATCTTCTACTTCTTCGACATGCGCCCGCGCCGCGTGCCGGAGCGGGATGCCTAGACCCCGCGACTAGACCCCGCGACTAGACCCTGCCACTAGACCGCGCCCGTGAACCGGTCGGCCAGATAGGCCAGCTTCGCGGTCTCGTCCCGGCCGGACTCCAGGTAGCGCGACCACGCGACACGCTCGTGCGCCGTGGCGCCCAGTTCCCACACGCACTGCACGGCGACGTGCTCGTCGTCGTGCTTGACCAGCGCGAACGGCTCGTCACCCGATCGGCTGTAGCCGGTCTGCCACATCTCGTTCTGGTTGCGCCACGTGCACACCAGCAGGTAGTAGAACGACTCGCCGCAGCGGTGCAGGATGACGAATCCCAGTTCGTCGCGCAGGCCCAGCCGGCCGGTGGTGGCCTCGCTGCGCAGGAAGTCGCGGGCCTGTTCCCGTACGCCGTAGGGGATCTCCACGTCGGCGCGGTGGATGTCGTACCACTTCAGGTAGCCGCCGGGCAGCGCGATGTCGGTGGACGGCCGGACCAGCTTCTGGAGATGTTGGTACTCGGAGGGGATGTTGCCCAGGTTGGCCAACTGCGCCATGTCCGAATACCCGGTTTCGGGGGACATGCCGGCCACGCTAGCCCAGGCGCCGGACATCCTGTCCGGCAAGACACTACTGTTGGCCGCTGGATCGACGACGCCGCGCGGCTAGAGTCTGCTCCGCCGCGCCGGAATCACCCGGTCGTGTGCTGATGGGGCGATCTGGTGGAGGTATTCGTGCGTCCAATCCGGTCCGTGATCGCGGTGGCGTGTGCCGCGCTGTTGTCCGCCGGTGTCGGTACGGCGCTGGCCGTGCCCGCTTCCGGCGCCACACCGGCCATCGAGATCAACTCGCAGAACCCGGTGACCGCTCCGCCGGCCGTGTCCCGCCCGCACACCCATTCGTGCACGGTGCCGCTGGCCACGAACTTCCCGTCCAACAACGCCACCGGCGGCGCGCAGAACTTCACCGGCACGATCGCCGCCCCCACCGGCTGCGCGGGGCCGTGGGCGAAGATCGTGCTCGACTGGACGACCAGCGTGTCCGGCCGCCAGTTCGACCGGTCCGGCTCGCTGAACATCGGGCCGGCGCAGATCTACTTCGGCACCACCTACGAGCCGGACCCGGCCGGCATCACCTACCACTTCGCCAAGGACATCACCGAGTACAAGTCGCTGTTCGCGACACCGCAGCCGTTCGACGGCGGCATCGTGAACTTCCTCAATACCCAGGACACCGGCAACTACGTCCAGACGGTGACGGTCACCTTCTACCAGGCCGACCGCCACAATCCCGCGCCGGCAGAACCGGACGTGGTCGCCGGTCTGGGCGGCAACGACGCCAGTCCCGGCTCGGCGACCGTGCACCTGAGCGCGGCGAACCTGCCCCGCAACATCACCCGCGCCCTGCTCGAGGTGTCCATCAAGGGCAACGGCTGCGACGAGCAGTGGTTCACCGACGTGCCCGACGACGTGTCCAGCCAGTTCCCGGCCGCTGGGCTGTGCGGGCACGGTCCGTACCGCGAGATCGACGCGGCGATCGACGGCACCCCCGCCGGTGTCACCCAGTTCTTCCCCTACATCTACACCGGTGGGATCGTGCCGACCCTGTGGCGGCCGATCCCCGCCGTCGGCACGTTCGACATGACGCCGGAACTGATCGACGTGACCCCGTTCGTGGGGCAGCTCGTCGACGGCAGGAGCCACGACGTCGCGTTGACCGTGGCGAACATCGGCGACACCTGGAACCTGGCGGCGAACCTGCTGCTGTGGACCGACCACGGCGCCAAGACCACCAGCGGTGCGCTGACGTCGGACACGGTCGCGCCGGCGGCCACCCAGACCGAGGCGAACAAGCCCGGCGCGGACGGCGCTGTCACGACGACCGTGACGGCGGCCCGTGACTGGAGCACCAGCGGTTTCGTCAACACGTCCGCCGGTCGCATCCGCACCACCGTCACGCAGCACGTCGCGTTCCGCAACGCCGACACCGTCACCGCAGGCGGGTTCGCGCAGGCGTTGACCGAGTCCGACAACGGCACCAACACGTCGCTGTCCACCGGCCCGCACGGCCTCGTGCTCTCGACCGTGCACACCTTCGCCTACCCGATCACCATCCAGGCGACGTTCCAGATCACCGACGACAACAACTTCGACCTGTCCGCGACCGTGGACATGAGCCGGCGCCTGTTCGACCTACAGTCCACCGGGCGCGAGCACAGCGTGCGGCAGTCCAGCGACGAGGTGAACTCCTTCGGGCTGGACCAGCGGGCCAACGGCGTCACCGTGGCGGCGGACGGGCACTCGACGGAGAACTTCGCCGGCGACGACGACACGGGCCATTTCTTCGAGCACTTCCTGGCGTCGGCGTCCGGGCTCATCACGGTGGACCGGTCGCACCGGTTCTAGCGTTGTTCGGTCGGCGCGTTCGCTGCGGGCTGACGCGGGAACACCGCTCTCGGGTGCAGCATTGAGGTAGGTGCAATGCTGTAATCACGTAATCCGAGGCGGTGGTCCCGAGTGACACCTGAACCGACCGACCTGACACCCGAACCGGTCGACGACGACCGCGTGAACGACGACCGCGTGAACGACGACCGCGTCGACGACGACATCACCGCACTGGACGCCTACTCCCGTGCCGTGGTCGCCGTCGCCAGGTCGGTCACCCCGCACGTGGCCAGCGTGCGGATGCGGCGCGGCAGCGGATCGGCGGTCGCGTTCACCGACGACGGTTTCCTGCTCACCAACGCGCACGTCGTCGGCTCCGGCCGTGAGGGCACGGCCGTGTTCGCCGACGGCACGGAGTCCAAGTTCGACGTCGTCGGCGCGGACGCCCTGTCCGATCTGGCGGTCCTGCGCTCGCGCGGCCCGGCGCCGGGCGCGGCCGTGCTGGGCAATGCCGACCGGCTGGTCGTCGGGCAGCTCGTGGTGGCCGTTGGCAATCCGCTCGGCCTCGCCGGCTCGGTCACGGCGGGTGTGGTCAGCGCGCTGGGCCGGGCGGTGCCGGTGGAGTCGGGGCGGGCCAGCCGGGTGATCGAGGACGTCATCCAGACCGACGCCGCGCTCAACCCCGGCAATTCCGGCGGCGCGCTGGCGGACTCGGCCGGCCGGGTGGTCGGCATCAACACCGCGCTGGCCGGCATCGGCCTCGGCCTCGCGATCCCGATCAACCACACCACCAACCGGATCATCAGCACGCTGCTCACCGACGGCCGGGTGCGGCGGGCGTATCTCGGGGTGGTCGGGGTGCCGGCGCCGCTGCCGGCCACGGTCGCCGCGCGCACCGGCCAGTCGGCGGGGCTGCGGTTGGTGCAGGTCGTGCCGGGCGGCCCCGCGGACCGTGCGGGTCTGCACGCCGGGGACCTGGTGTTGAGCGTGGCCAGGGCGAAGGTGTCCAACGCGCAGGGCATCCAGCGGCAACTGTTCGACGAGGCCATCGGGAAGCCGCTCGCGGTGACCGTGCTGCGCAACGGCGCGATGGTGGACGTGTTCGCGACACCCGTTGAGCTCACGACAGAGTAGTTCGACCTAGATAGGACAAGCGGCATGACGGGTCCGATCCGGATCACCAAGCCGTTGCTGGACGTCTTGGAGGTGTTGCTACGCGCCTTGGCCGACCAGGAGGAACCACACGGCTGGGCGATCATGAAGGCCACCGGCCGGTCCGGCCCGACCGTGTACGGCGTACTCGAACGGCTGGAGCAGGACGGCTGGATCGAGGGCCGCTGGGACGACCGGCCGACCGAGCCGAACAAGCCACGCCGCCGGTTCGACCGACTCACGCCGACCGGAGTCACCTCGGCACGCGACCTGCTCGCCGAGCGCCGGCCACAGTCCCGGCCGGCGAAACCGGGCCGGCTGCGATGGGGCGACGCGTGATGAGCGGCGCGGAGATCCTGTTCGCCGTCGTGTCCGGGCTGGCGATCAACGAGTTCTGCGACGTGTCGCCGTGGCTGGCCCAGAAGTTGGTGCGCTGGTCGGCCCGCCGCCTCTACACCGATCCCGGCCGAGCCGAGGAACTCGCGGCGCTGATCGAAGAACGGCCGGGCAAGCTGTTCAAGCTCCTGACTGCGCTGAGCTTCACCATCGCAGCGGTAGCCCACCGCTGCGCCACCCGACGACGGTCGCTCTCGACCCGATTCTTTCTCGGCCAGTTCGGGCGGGCCATGACGGCAGGATTCTTCGCCTTCGTGCTCTGGGAACTGGCGACGGCGCTGGCCCTGGTGATGGAGAACGCACCCCCGCTCAACCTCGCGCTCGTGCTCGTCGCCGCGATGCTGTGGTTGGTCGCCCGCACGGTTCTCCTCGATCCGCACGGCATCCGGATGCGGATCACCGCTGCCGTCGCGGGCGCGCTTCCGTTCCTGCTGTGTCTCGGGACGCAGTGGCAGCAGTCGGTGCCGATATTCCGGGGGGGCAGGTGGGGCCCGCACATCGCTCAGGCGCGGAAAACCAAGGAATAACGCCAGAACAGGTGCCGTCGGATGCGGGCGCCCGGTAGGTGTCGCTGTGCCTGTTCGCGGATTTCGGCCATCGTCGTTGCCGGCGCGCGGACCGGCGCGGACATCGCGACCGTCGGGGACGACTTGCCGTGTGCCGCGCTGATGAGCATGTTCGTCGGTATGGCCAACGCTTCCAACAGGCGGTCGGTGATGGTCGCCGGGGCGTACAGGCCGATCACGATCAACGTGCCGCCGGGGGTGAGCCGGCGTCGGAACGTGGCCAGGGCCTGGTCCAGCGGCAGGTGGTGCAGCGCAGCTACGGACGTGATCACCTGGTAGCGGGCGTCCGGCATCGCCAGGGCGTCACCGGTCACGTAGCGGACGTTGGGCAGTCTCGGCGCGTGGCCGATGATCGTGGCGTCGCGGTCCACGCCGACCACCGATCTGGCCCGCGTGGCCAGCAGCCGCACCAGGTCGCCGCTGCCGCAGCCCACGTCCAGTGCCGACTCGATCGACGTCGGCAACCGGCGCAGTATCCAGCGGTGGTAGTGGTTGTTGTGGCTCCACGGCCGCGCCTGGTTGAAGCGGTGCACCCTGTCCAGCACGACGCCGAGGATAGCGGTCGGGAGCTGTCCGCAATGGGTGTCACACTGCGGGCATGCTGGAAACGTCGGCTCGGCTGCTGCGCCTGCTGTCGCTGCTGCAGACGCGCAAGGACTGGTCGGGCGCGGAGCTGGCCGAACGTCTCGGGGTGACCGACCGGACGGTGCGTCGTGACGTGGACAAACTTCGCGGTCTCGGCTATCCGGTGCACGCCAGCACCGGCGTCACCGGTGGCTACCAGCTCGGTGCGGGTGCCGCGTTGCCACCGCTGCTGCTGGACGACGATGAGGCCGTCGCCGTCGCGATCGGGTTGCGTACCGCGGCCGCCGGTGCCGTTACCGGGATCGAGGAGACCTCCGTTCGGGCGTTGGCGAAGCTGGAACAGGTGTTGCCGCACCGGTTGCGGCGCCGGGTCTCCACACTGCTGGACTACACCGTCCGCATCAGCGTCGGCGGCGGCCCTACCGTCGACCCCGCCGTGCTCACCACCATCGCCGGCGCGTGCCGCGACCACGAGCGGCTGCGCCTGGACTACACCGACCACCACGACAACCCCAGCGTCCGCACGGTGGAACCGGACCGGCTGGTCAACTGGGGGCGCCGCTGGTACCTGGTCGCGTGGGACACCGACCGGGCCGACTGGCGCACGTTCCGCGTCGACCGGATCACGCCGCGCACGCCGACCGGGCCGCGGTTCACGCCTCGTCCCCCGCCCTACGACGACATCGCCACCTACGTGTCGCGCCGGGTGTCCAGCGCGGCGTGGCGCCATCAGGCACGCGTGTTGCTGCACGCGCCGGCCGAGCAGATCACCGAACGCGTCAACACGGCTGTCGGGCTGGTCGAACCGGTGGACGAGCAACGCTGCGTGCTGGTCACCGGCGGCAACTCGATCGACTCGCTGGCCGTCCACCTGGGGCTGCTCGGTGTCGACTTCGAGATCCTCGAACCGCCCGAGCTGGTCGAGCACGTCCGTCTGCTGGGCGAGCGTTACCGGCGCGCGTCCTCGGCATGAGCTCGTTCTAGGCTGGCGTCGTGCCTGATCACGCCGCGCCGTCCCAGCAGGACGATGCGACCGAGGTGCGGGTGACCTGGGCCGAGCTGTTCTTCGACCTGGTGTTCGTGTTCGCGGTCACCGAGGTGTCCGCGCTGCTGCGCGGCGAGATGTCGTGGCTGGGTGTCGTGCGCGCGCTCGTGGTGTTCGTCCCGATCTACTGGGTGTGGGTGGGTACCTGCGTGTACGCGAACACGCACGACATCGACACCGCGCTCCACCGCCTGAGCGTCCTCGCGATCGGTCTTGTCGGGCTGTTCATGGCGCTGGCAGTGCCGGTGGCCTACCACAGCGGTGGTGTCCTGTTCGGTGCCTGTTACCTGGCCGCGCGGGCCGTGTTGTTCGCTTTGGCCCGCCGCCACGGCGGGTTCCTGCCGCCGACGTACCTGGTGGCGCTGGCCGTGTCCGGGCCGCTGCTGCTGATCGGCGGGTTCCTGCCGCCGCCAACACGGGTCGTCGTGTGGGCGGTGGCCGCCTTGACGGACCTGGCTACACCGGCGGTGAACCGGCAGCAGTTGCTGCGGGTGCGGTTCGCGCCGGGTCACCTCGCGGAGCGGTTCGGCGGGTTCCTGATCATCGCGCTCGGCGAGTCGATCGTGGCCATCGGCGCGCCGGCCGCCGCGTCGCACAGCGCGCGGCGGGATCATCGCGGTCGCGGTCGGGTTGGCCGGCGTGATCGCGCACCCCGGCGCTCGGCTGGACGCCGGCCAGGTCGGGTTGCTGTTCGGTGGGTGCGCGTTGTATCTGGCGACGTTCGGCTACCCGCGGTGGCGCATGTTCGGGACGGTGTCGCGGACCCGGCTGAGCGCGGCGGCCGTGGTCGTGGTGTCGCTGCCGGTGGCGCGGTTCGTGCCGGGACTGGTCGCGTTGAGCGTGCTGGCGGCCGTCGTGGTGGTGTTGAACGTGGTGGAGCACGTCATGGTGCGCCGTCAGCCAAAGTGAAGGGAGTGTCGCGTTGCGCGACATCGCCGTGTTCAGCGGTACGGCCCATCCTGGGCTGGCCGAGGAGATCTGCGCCCATCTCGGCGCGCCGCTGCATCCGGTCCGGTTGACCCGGTTCGCCAACGACTGCCTCGAGGTGCAACTGCTGGCCAACTGCCGGGAACGGGACGTGTTCCTGGTCCAACCGCTGGTCAAGCCGGTGCAGGAACACCTGGTCGAGCTGCTGCTGATGCTGGACGCCGCGCGTGGCGCCTCGGCGGCGCGCACGACGGTCGTGATGCCGCACTACTCCTACGCCCGGTCGGACAAGAAGGACGCGCCCCGCATCTCCATCGGTGGCCGGCTCGTCGCGGACCTGCTGGTCACGGCCGGTGCGAGCCGCATGCTGACGATGACGCTGCATTCGCCGCAGGTGCACGGGTTCTTCAGCGTCCCGGTGGATCACCTGCACGCGCTGCGGGAACTGGCGGTGCATTTCCGCCGCACCGACCTGTCCAACACGGTCGTCGTGTCACCGGATCTGGGCAACGCGAAGGAGGCGGCGGCGTTCGCGCGGCTGCTGGGTGTGTCGGTGGCGTTCGGCGCGAAACAACGCCTTTCCGACGAGGAGGTCACCACGGGCGCGGTGATCGGCGACGTGGACGGCAAGGACGTGATCGTGCTGGACGACGAGATCGCCCGCGGCACCACCGTGTTGGCACTATTGGCGCGGCTGCGCGAGCGCGACGTCCGTTCGATGCGGGTGGCGTGCACGCACGGCCTGTTCGCCGACGGCGCCCTGAAGCGACTGGCGACTGAGCCGGGTGTCGTGGAGATCGTGTGCACGAACACGGTGCCGATCACCGAGACCGACCCGAAGCTCACGGTCCTGTCGGTCGCCCCGATGCTCGCCGAAGCGGTGCGGCGCATCCATCACGGCGAGTCCGTCAGCGCACTGTTCACGTGAGTCACACGGACAGGAAGCGATCCAGTACGCGCACGCCGAACCCGAGGCCGGCGACCGGGACCCGTTCGTCCACGCCGTGTGCCAGCGCGCGGTACGGGAACCCGGCCGGCAGCCACAGTGGTGCGAAGCCGTAGCAGTCGATGCCCAGTGTGCTGAACGACTTGGCGTCGGTGCCGCCGCCCATGCAGTAGGGCACGACGACGGCGCCCGAGTCCTCGGCCCGCAGCGCGTCGGCCATCGCGGTGAACCACGGGGAGTCGATGGGTGCGTGGACCGGGGTTTCGTGCGCGACGAACTCGCGGCCGATGCCGGGGCCGAGCAGTTCGTCGATCCTGCCCAGCACGTCGGCCTCGATGCCGGGCAGGGTGCGGACGTCCAACTGGGCCTGCGCGGTGGCCGGGATGACATTGACCTTGTAGCCGGCCCGCAGCATGGTCGGTGTGACGCTGGCGCGCACGGTGTTCTCCGCGAGTGCCGCAGCCGCACCGAGTTCGGCCAGTGCCGCGTCCACATCGGACAGGTCGACCGGTTTGCCCAGCGCGGCCGCGGTTTGGGTGAGGAAGGCTTCGACGGCCGGGGTGAGGCTGATCGGCCAGCGGTGGGTGGCCACCCGGTGCAGGCCGGCGAGCAGGCGGGTCACCGGGTTGTCGTCGTTGCGGCGGGACGCGTGGCCGGCGCGGCCGTGTGCGGTGACCCGCAGGTGTGCTGTGCCGCGTTCGGCCGTGGCGATCGGGTAGAGCCGCACGTCGCCGGCGTGGTGGGTGAAGCCGCCGCTCTCGCTGATCGCGGCGGCGCAGTCGGCGAACCGCTCGGCGTGTTCGCGGACCAGCCAGCGGGCGCCGTCCTCGCCGGTGTCCTCCTCGTCGGCGACGAACGCCACGACCACGTCCCGCGCGGGTCGCCGCCCAGTTCTGGCCCATTCCCGCAGGACGGTCAGGATGGTGGCGCACATGTCCTTCATGTCGGTGGCGCCCCGACCCCACACGTAGCCGTCCCTGATCTCCCCGGCGAAGGGCGGCACCGTCCAGTCGGCCGGGTCGGCCGGCACGACGTCCAGATGCGCCTGCACCAGCACGGCGGGCAGCAGCGGGTCGCGGCCGGGGACGCGGGCGATCACGTTGGCGCGGCCAGGTGTGCGTTCCAGCAGGGCCGGTTCGAGACCGGCGTCGGTGAGCAGTCCAGCGACGTGTTCGGCGGCGGCGCGTTCGCCGTGGGCGTCGCCGCCGCCGAAGTTGCTGGTGTCGAACCGGATCAGCCGCGCGCACAGTTGGGCGGCGTAGTCGGCGGCGCCGTCCGTCTCCTCACCCATACGCGCCCTCGATGGCTCCGGACGCGATCGCGGTGACGATCTTGAACGCCTGCATGGCGTCGGTCATCGTGGCCGCGTCGAATCCGACGCGCCGGGTGTCGATCTGGTTCACGGTCGGCACGACGGCGGCGGCCGCCGCCAGGTGGGTCGCGTCGAACTCGACCTCGATCCGGTGCGCCGCCGGCCGCGCGTCGCTCCGGCCGGCTCGGTTCATCGCGGCGGCCGCGGCCGCCGCGATGAGCCCGCTCGTCACGCCCGGTGGGGCGCAGATCGCGGCGTAGCGGCTGACGCATTCCTTGACGGCGACGTGCCGCGCGTCGGGCGCGTAGGAGGTGGCGTCGACGCAGGTGTGGTCGTCGCCGGTGACCAGTAGCACCGGGACGCCGTACTCGGCGGCCAGTGCCGCGTTGAGGCGGCCCTCGCTGGCGGCGACGCCGTCGAGCCACACGCCGGTGATCGAGTTCGGCAGGTACGTGTGCGCCAGCACGCCCTGCGCGCCGGCACCGGCGTGGTAGCCGAGGAACACGACGCCCTCGACGCCGCTGTCGACACCCTGCATCATCGAGAGCGGTTTGTGCCGGCCGGTGAGCAGCCGCGCCCGCTCGTCGAGGTCCTCCAGCAGCAGGTTGCGCTGGCTGTCGTGGGCCTCGTTGACCAGTACGTCGGTGGCGCCGGCCGCGCACAGTCCTCGGACACAGGCGTTCACGTCACCGGTGAACATGCGGCGGAACCGCTGCCACTGCTCGGTGCCCGGCGCGACGTCCGCCGTCCAGGTGACGCCGGTCGCGCCTTCCATGTCGGCCGAAATCATGATCCGCACGGGGTTCACGTTACGTCTTGGAACCGTCTGCGGACAGTCGTTGACTTCCCGCCACCGATGATGGTTGGTTCTTTACCAACCGACGTGACGAGGTGGTGTGCTGTGTTCGCCAGGTTACCGCAACGGCTCGCCCTGCTACTTTCCGTTGTCGCACTGCTGCCGATCACGCTGACGACGGCGGCCGCGCACGCCGCCGCCGCGCCGAGCAGGGTGTTGCGGGTCGGGATCACGCAGGACATCGACTCGCTCAACCCGTTCCTCGCCGAACTGGCTTCCAGCACCGATCTGGGCCGGGTGATGTACGAGTTCCTCACCACGTACGACCCGAAGGACGAGCACCCGGTGCCGGGTCTGGCCACGAGCTGGACCCACTCGGCGGACGGCCGTACCTGGACCTACACCATCCGCACCGGTGCCACCTGGTCGGACGGTGTGCCGATCACCGCGGCCGACGCGGCGTTCACGTTCAACCTGATGATGACCAACAAGGACGCGGCCACCGCGAACGGCAACTTCGTCGCCAACTTCGCGTCCGTCACCGCGCCCAACGCGACCACGCTCGTCATCGACACGAAGGCGCCGCAGGCCACCATGCTGGCGCTGGACGTGCCGATCGTGCCCAAGCACGTCTGGTCCGGTGTCGGCGACATCGCCAAGTACACCAACCTGCCGACACCCGGCCACCCGACCGTGGGCAGCGGGCCCTACCTGCTGACCGACTACCGGGAGGGCCAGTTCGTGAAGCTGGCCGCGAACCCGCGCTACTGGCGGGGCGCGGCGAAGATCGACGAGCTGGACTTCGTGCACTTCGACGACACCAACGCCGAGGTGCAGGCCCTGATCAAGGGCGACATCGACCTGGTCAACGGCCTGACGGCGGCCCAGTTCGACTCGTTGAAGGGCCACAAGGGCATCACGACCAACCAGGCCGTCGGCGGCCGGTTCGTCGACCTCGTGATGAACTCGGGCGCGGCCACCAACACCGGCACCCCGATCGGTGACGGCAACCCGAACCTCAAGGACATCGCGGTGCGCACCGCGATCGCGCAGGCGATCGACCCGCAGACCCTGGTGCGCCAGGTGTACGGCGGGTACGCCCAGGTCGGCACCGGCTACATCCCGGACAAGTTCGCCACCTACCACTGGAATCCCGACCAGCAGCAGGCGCACGCCTTCAACCCGACCGCGGCGAACAGGGCACTGGACGCGGCCGGCTACCCCAGAGGCGCCGACGGTGTCCGGACCGGCAAGGACGGCAAGCCGCTGGACCTGCGCCTGATCGGGCGCACCGACAAGCCGGAACAGACCCAGATGGCCGCCTACCTCAAGAGCTGGCTGGGCGCGATCGGCATCGGCGTGAACGTGCAGATGGTGTCGTCGGGCAAGTTGGACGACGTCACCGCGGCCGGTGACTTCGACCTCGCGTTCTCCGGTTGGGGTGTCGATCCGGATCCGGACGCCGTGCTCGCGTTGCAGACGTGCGGGCAGCGGCCCGACGCCGCCGGGCAGGGCGCGAGCACCGAGGCGTTCTTCTGCGACCCCAGCTACGACAGCCTGTACGCGCGGCAGCTCTCCGACATGAACCCCACCGCGCGGGTCTCGGACGTCAAGAAGCTGGAATCCCTGTTCTACCAACAGGTTCCCGAAGTCACGCTGGTGTATCCGAACGTGCTGGAGGCATACCGGTCCGATCGGTTCGCGCCGTTCGAAGCCCAGCCGGAGCCGGGTGGCGTGATCATGGCGCAGAACGGCTACTGGGGTTACTACTCGGCCACCCCGATCGCGTCGGCGACGTCGTCGTCGGGTTCCGGCGGCAACACCGGCGTGATCATCGCGATCGTCGTGGTCGTCGTCGTGCTGGGCGGTCTCGGGGTGTTCCTCGGCGTGCGGCGCCGCGCCGGTGCCGCCGACCGGGAGTGACCGCGTGACCACCGACACGGCCGCACCGTCCGTTGTGGACACTCGTCGGCCGGTTTCCAGCCAGGTGCCCGCAACGGCGCGGTTCGTCGCGGTGAAGCTGGGCGGCGCGGCCATCAGCCTGCTGCTGGTGGTGGTGCTCGGGTTCTTCCTGTTCCGGGTGGTGCCTGGCGACCCGGTCAAGACGATGACCCGCGACCACGCGACGACGGCGGCGCAGATCGCGGATCTACGCGCCCGGATGGGCCTTGATCGGCCGTTGTTCGTGCAGTTCGTCGACTACGTCCGTGACCTGCTGCACGGCGATCTGGGCACGTCGTTCCTGTACGACCAGCCGGTCGGCACGCTGATCCTGCAACGGCTGTGGCCGACGGTGTTGCTGGTGGGCACCGCGACGCTGATCGCGGCGGTGCTCGGGCTGTGGCTGGGCACCCGCGCCGGCTGGCGGCGTGGTTCGACGTTCGACAGCGTCAACACCGGGATCGCGCTGACGTTGTGGTCGGTGCCGCAGTTCTGGCTGGGCCTGATCCTGCTGATGGTGTTCGGCGTCGGTGTCGGCCCGATCCCCGGCTTGTTCCCGGTGGAGGGCATGACGTCGCCGGACACGCCGGCAGGTTTCCTGCCGCAGGCGCTGGACACCGCGCACCACCTGGTGTTGCCGTGCCTGACGCTGATCGCCGTCGTCTACGCGCAGTACCTGCTGATCATGCGGTCGTCGCTGATCGAGGAGACGCACGCGGACTACCTGACCACGGCGCGCGCCAAGGGCCTGCGCGATGACCAGGTGCGTCGCCGGCACGCGGTGCCCAACGCGTTGCTGCCCACGGTCACGCTGATCTTCCTGAATCTGGGGCTGGTCGTGTCGGGCGCGGTGACCGTCGAGGCGGTCTATTCGTGGCCGGGGTTGGGGCAGTTGATGTTCAAGGCGTTGCAGGTGCCGGACCTGCCGCTGGTGCAGGGCGTGTTCATCACGCTGGCCGGTGCGGTCGTGGTGATGAACGTGCTGGCCGAACTGCTCTACCGGGCACTGGACCCGAGGGTCAGGACATGACCACCATCGCGTGGGCGCGGCGCCGGCACGCGTTCGCCGCCGGTGCCCGCACGTTCGCCACCGACCGCGCGGGTCTGGTCGGCCTGGTGATCCTCGTGGCGATCGTGGCGCTGGCGCTGCTCGCGCCGGTGCTGTCCGATCCGGCCGCTCTGGATGTCACCCGTGCGACCGGGGCGCGCCTGGCGGCGCCGAGTGCCCGCTACTGGCTGGGTACCGACGAGAGCGGCCGTTCGGTGCTGCTGCTGATGTGGTGGGGTGCGCGGATCTCACTGCTGGTCGGGCTGTCGGCGGCCGCGTTGTCGGTGGGGATCGGCACGCTGGTCGGGCTGCTGGCCGGGCATTTCGGCGGGTGGGTGAGCGCGGTGCTGCTGCGGATCACGGACTTCTTCCTGGTCCTGCCCTCGCTCGTGCTGGCGATCGCGTTGTCCACCGTGCTGGAACGCGGCCTGTTCACGATCGTGCTGGCGCTGGGTGTGACGTCGTGGCCGACGACGGCGCGGATCGTGCGGGCGCAGACGATGACGGTGCAGACCCGCCCCTACATCGAGCGGGCCCGCGCGTTGGGCGGTGGCCACTGGCACGTCATCGGGCGGCACGTGTTGCCGGCGGTGATGCCGCTGGTGCTTGCCAACACGACACTGAACGTGGCCGGCGCGATCATCGGCGAGTCGACGCTGTCGTTTCTGGGGCTGGGTGATCCGACGCAGGTGTCGTGGGGGTCGATGCTCAACGCGGCGTGGACGAACGGTGCCGTCACCGCGGGCGCCTGGTGGTACCTGTTGCCGCCGGGCATCGGGATCGTGATCGTCGTGCTGGCGTTCACGTTGTGCGGGCGCGCGTTGGAGGCCGTCATGACACCCGCGTTGCGATCGGGGCGGCCGCGATGACGCCGCTGCTGGAGTTCCGCGACACCACGGTCACCTACCGCACCGCTCGCGGTGACGTGCCGGCCGTGCGTGGCGTCGACCTGACATTGGCGGCGGGCCAGACGTTGGGTGTTGCCGGCGAGTCGGGGTCGGGCAAGTCGACGCTGGCGCTGGCGGTGCTACGGCTGCTGCCGCGTACCGCGAGAGTGGGCGGGCGGATCCTGTTGGAGGGCGCCGACGTGGCGACGATGTCGTGGGGCGCGTTGCGTGCGGTGCGGTGGGCGGGGGCGTCGATCGTGTTCCAGGGCGCGATGCACGCGCTGAACCCGGTGCGCCGGGTGTCCGACCAGATCGCGGAACCGATGCTGCAACACGGCACGGCACGCGACGGCTCGGTCGACGCGCGGGTCGCTCGGCTGCTGGAGCGGGTCGGGTTGCCCGCGCGGCGGGCGCGGGCGTATCCCCATGAGCTGTCCGGTGGACAGCGGCAGCGGGTGATGATCGCGATGGCGTTGGCGTGCGATCCGCGGCTGGTCATCGCGGACGAGCCGACCACCGCGCTGGACGTGATGGTGCAGGCGCAGGTGCTGGACCTGTTGACGGAACTGGTCGATGACCGCTCGATCGGCCTCGTCATGATCAGCCACGACCTGTCGGTGCTGGCCAGGACCTGTCAGCGGCTCGCCGTGATGTATGCCGGCCGGGTCGTGGAGCACGGGCCGTCGCGGGAGGTGATCGACAGTGCCGCCCACCCCTACACCGCGGCGCTGGCCGGCGCGTTCCCGACGATCGGTGATCCGGCGTCCCGGTTCGCGCCGCGTGGCCTGCCGGGTGACCCACCCGATCCGGCGGCACTGCCGGCGGGGTGCCCGTTCCATCCGCGCTGCGCCGACGCGAGGACCGAGTGCGCCACGCTGGACGTGCGGCTGCGCAGCGCCGGGCATCGGCACGACGCGGCGTGTGTGCTCGTCGGAGCGGGCTCGTGACCGCGTTGCTGCGCGCCGAGGGCGTCGCCGTGCGCTACCCGATGCCCGGTGGGGGCGGCGTGCCGGCCGTGGACGGCGTCAACCTGGATCTGGCGGCGGGGGAGATCCTGGCGCTGGTCGGCGAGTCCGGTTGCGGGAAGACGACGCTGGCCCGCGCGCTGCTGGGGTTGCGTCGCCCGGACGCCGGCCAGGTGTCCTTCGAGGGCCGCCCGCTGCCGACGAGCGCCAGGGGCCTGCGGGACTACCGGCGGCACGTGCAGTTGGTGCTACAGGACCCGACCGGCGCGCTGAACCCCCGGCACACCGTGTACGAGGCGGTCGCGGAGGGTCTGCGCATCCACCGGTTCCCCGGTGCCGAGCGGGAACTGGTCGCGGATGCGTTGGCGCGGGCCGGGTTGCGGCCGGCGCAACGGTTCATGCCGATGCTGCCCAGCGAGCTGTCCGGCGGGCAGCGGCAGCGGGTCGTGATCGCGGGGGCGTTGGCGTTGCGGCCGCGGGTGCTGGTCGCGGACGAGCCGGTGGCGTCGTTGGACGCGTCGGTGCGCGGGGAGATCCTGGCGCTGCTGCTGCGGTTGCGCGACGAACTGGGGTTGGCCGCGATCGTCGTGACGCACGATCTGGGGTTGGCGTGGAACATCGCCGACCGGGTCGCGGTGATGTATCTGGGGCGGATCGTGGAGCTCGGCCCGGCCGACGAGGTGCTGACCGCCCCGCGCCACCCCTACACCCGTGCGCTGCTGTCGGTGGCCGACGCGACGAGCGGTGCGCGCGACGAGCGGATCGTGCTCACCGGCGAGCCACCCGACCCGGCGCGGATGCCGGCGGGCTGCCGGTTGCATCCGCGCTGCCCGGCGCTGGCGGCGGGGGTGCCGCCTGGGATCGCGCAGCGCTGTCGGCACCGGGATCTGCCGCTGCTGCCGGGCCGGGGCACCGGCGTGGCGTGCCATCTCATGTCGCCGGAGATCCCGCTGCCGGTCGACGTCACGCACATGGCCGACAATGGCCAGTCACCCTTTCGGCGGTAGTCCGTTCTCGATCGCAAAAGCAGAGTGGCACCGTTCCGGCGGGTGCCGGCAATGAAATAGTTTCTGGGGGCTCTGACAATGCGAACAAGAATGTTGTTGACCTTCGTGGGTGCCGCGACCATGGCGCTGTCCACCGTCTTCGTCGGGTCGGCCTCGGCCGCGACGCCCGGCGCGCAGGCGGCCGTCGTCGCGCAACAGTCCGGCTCGGCGACCCGGTATGTGTTGTCGGAGCAGGGTTCCGCCATCGCTCCTGGCGCGATCCCACCTGGTTCGGAGGTGTTCCAGCTACGCAACGGCGCCAACCACAACCTGTGTCTGGACGCGAAGACCCAGGACGGCGGCGTCAATGGCAACACGGTGCAGTTGTTCACGTGTCTGGGCACCGGCCAGCTCAATCAGTTCTGGTGGCCACGCACGACCACGAACGGTTTCACGGAACTGGTGAATGTGGCATACCAGTCCAAGTGTTTGGATGCCGACAACGCGGGCGGTCTCGCGGTCGGGAAGAAGGTGCAGCTCTGGGACTGCTTCAACGACAGTGTCGGTCACGCCAGTCAGTGGTGGGATTTCGGTCCGGGCGACGGCGCCACCTTCACGACCCTGCCGAACCTCGGGGGCAACGGTAGCTTCGTGCTGGACGCGGCGACCCAGACCATCGGCAACGGCGGCAGGGTGCAGATCTGGACGTTCAACGGCGGCAACAACCAGTTCTGGCGCCAGTAGCGTCGAAATTTCTTCTGGGAGACTGTCGAGAACACTGTCGCGGTGACGACCTCCGGCTGATCGCGGCATCCAGCGGTCACCACGAGGAGAGGAGCACACCGTGAAGTACGTGATTCTGATGCAGGTCGACCCGGCGGTGCTGGCGGGCATGTCGGCCGATGAGCAGCAGGCCATCGGCGCCGGGCACCAGAAGTTCATCGACGAGATCACCGCGTCGGGTGAGTTCCTGAGCACGAACGCGCTGGGCGACCCGAGCCAGTCCACTGTGGTGCGGGGGACCGGTGGCAAACCGCAGGTGACGGAGGGGCCGTTCGCGGAGACGAAGGAGTTCATGGGCGGCTACTACCTGATCGACGTCGAGTCGAAGCAACGCGCGGTGGAGTTGGCGCTGCGCATCCCGGACACGGCGATCGACGGCCTGGCGCTGGAGATCCGGCCGGTGATGTTCTCGGCGGGGGCCGACCTCTGACGGGCGGCTGGCGTGCCGAGGACCTGCTGCGGACGTACGCGCCGCAGGTCCTCGGGACGCTGCTGCGCCGGTACGGGACGGGTCAGTTCGACCTGTGTGAGAACGCCGTGGCCGACGCGCTGCTCGCGGCGTACGAGCAGTGGCCGGTCGAGGGCACGCCGGACGATCCGAAGGCGTGGCTCTCGACGGTGGCGCGGCGCAGGCTGGTGGACCAGTTCCGCAGCGACTCGCGCCGCCGGCAGCGCGAACTGGAACAGACCCAGTTGGCGCACCCGTTGGCGCACGAGCCGTCCGCCGGCCGCGACGACAGCCTGGAGGTGTTGAAGCTGTGCTGTCATCCGGCGTTGACGACGTCGGCGCAGGTGGCGTTGACGTTGCGCGCGGTCGCCGGCCTGACGACGGCGCAGATCGCGCACGCCTATCTGGTGCCCGAGGCGACGATGGCGCAGCGTATCAGCCGTGCGAAGGCCAAGATCCGCGACGCGGGCGCGGTGTTCCCGTCGCCTTCTTCGGCGGCGGAGGACCGGTTGGTGCCGGTGCTGGCCGTGCTGTACCTGATGTTCAACGAGGGCCACACGGCGACGACCGGGACCACGCTGTACGACACGGACCTGACCAGCGAGGCGATCCGGCTGGCCCGCCAGGTGCACCACGAGTTGCCGGCACACGGCGAAGCGGCGGGCCTGCTGGCCCTGATGCTGCTCACCGACGCGCGCCGCGCCGCCCGTGTCGACGCCGACGGGTTGATGGTCGCGCTGGACGAGCAGGACCGCAGCCGCTGGAACGCCGAGGACATCCGTACCGGCCTGGCGATCCTGGACGAGGTGCTGCCGGGTCGCGCGCCCAGCCCGTACCTGGTGCAGGCGGCGATCGCGGCCCTGCACGCGCAGGCGCCCAGCGCGCGGGCGACGGACTGGCCGCAGATCCTGGTGCTCTACAAGCTGTTGGAGGATCTGACCGGCAATCCGGTGGTCACCCTGAACCGGGCGGTCGCCGAGGCGATGGTGCACGGGCCGGCCGCCGGCCTGGACGTGGTCGACCAACTGGCCGGCGACGCGTTGCCGGCCGATCATCACCGTCTGCTGGCGGTGCGGGCGCACCTGCAGGAACGGGTCGGCCAGACCGGGGCCGCGCGGGAGACGTATCTGCACGCGTCCCGCAGCACCCTGTCCACCGCGGAACGCGACTATCTGCGTTCCCGCGCCCGCCGTCTGCCGCCTACAGGTAGCGCTTGAGTTCGCGCCGCGCGAGTGAGCGGCGGTGCACCTCGTCCGGGCCGTCGAAGATGCGCATCGTGCGGGCCTGCGTGTAGAGCGACGCCAGCGGGAAGTCCTGGCTCACGCCGGCACCCCCGTGCGCCTGGATCGCCTTGTCCACCACCCATTCCACGGCGGCCGGCACCGCGACCTTGATCGCCTGGATCTCGGTGTGCGCGCCCCGGTTGCCCTGTGTGTCCATCAGCCACGCCGTCTTGAGCACCAGCAGCCGTGCCTGCTCGATCCGGATTCGCGACTCCGCGATCCACTCCTGCACGACGCCCTGCTCGGCCAGCGGCTTGCCGAACGCGACCCGGCCGATCACCCGCCGGCACATCAGTTCCAGCGCCCGCTCGGCCATTCCCAACGCGCGCATGCAGTGATGGATGCGGCCGGGACCGAGGCGTGCCTGGGAGATCGCGAAACCGTCGCCCTCGCCGGCGATGAGGTTGCTCGCCGGCACCCGGACATCGGTGAACACGACCTCGCCGTGGCCGCCGTGCGCGCCGTCGGTGTAGCCGAACACGTGCACCGCGCGCTTGACGTGCACGCCCGGCGTGTCCCTCGGCACCAGGATCATGCTCTGCTGGCGGTGCCGTTCGGCGTCCAGGTCGGTCTTGCCCATCACGATCAGCACCTGGCAGTTCGGGTTCAACGCGCCAGAGGACCACCACTTGCGGCCGTTGATCACGTAGTCGGCGCCGTCGCGTTCGATCCGGGTCGTGATGTTCGTGGCGTCCGAGGACGCCACGTCCGGTTCGGTCATGCAGAACGCGGAGCGGATCGCGCCGTCCAGCAACGGTTTGAGCCAGCGTGCCTGCTGCTCCTCGGTGCCGAACATGGTCAGCACCTCCATGTTGCCGGTGTCCGGCGCGGCACAGTTCATCGCTTCGGGCGCCAGCGCCGGGCTGTGGCCGGTGAGCTCGGCCAGCGGCGCGTACTGCAGGTTCGTCAGGCCGGCGCCGTGGTCACCGGGCAGGAACAGGTTCCACAGCCCACGGCGGCGCGCCTCGGCCTTGAGGTCCTCCATCACCGGCGGCCGTGCCCATGGATCGGTGGCCTCGGCGACCTGTCGCGCCGCGATCGCCTCGGCCGGGAGGACGTGCTCGTCCAGGAACGCCCGCAGTTCCGTCCGTAGCGCCTCGGTGCGCTCGTCGAATGCGAAATCCATCACAGCCCTCTGTCTCTCACTCGTCGCTCACTCGTGACCTGCCAGCGCGGCCAGGCCGCCACGCACCAGGTTCGGGACCATGTCGCCGATCCGGTCGAAACCGGCGCCGACGGTCTTGCCCTGCGTGAATCGGTAGTGGATGCCTTCCAGGACGACGGCGAGCTTGAAACACGCCAGCCCCACGTACCAGTCCAACGCGGACACGTCGGTGCCGGTGATGGCGGCGTAGCGGGCGATCAGCTCGTTCGTGGACGGGAAACCAGGCGCGGTGTTCACGCCACCGGTGATCACGTCGTCCTCGGCGGAGCGGCGGCGCGTGTACACGACGAGCAGGCCCACATCGGCCAGCGGATCGCCCAGCGTCGCCATCTCCCAGTCCAGCACCGCCGTGATGTCCGGGACGGCCGGGTCGACGAGCACGTTGTCCAGCCGGTAGTCGCCGTGCAGCAACCCGAACCGGCTCGACTCGGGCACCGACGCGGCCAACTGGTCGTGCAGGTCGTCGATCCCGGCGACGTCACGGCTGCGGGAGGCGTCCAGTTGCTTGCGCCAGCGCGTCACCTGACGAGTCAAATAGCCTTGCGGGCGACCGAAATCGCCGAGCCCGACACTGTCGGGGTCGACCGTGTGCAGTTCGGCGAGTACCTCGACGAGCCGTTCCCCCAGTGCGGCGCACCCCGCGGTGCCCAGTTGCTCGCACTGTCGCCGGGAGCGCAGCACGACGCCGGGCACGTGCGTCATCAGGTAGAACGGCGCGCCGAGCGGTTCGGGATCGGCGCACAGGTGGATCGTGCCCGGCACCGGCACGCTCGTCTTGGCCAGCGCGGAGAGCACCCGGTACTCGCGGTTCATGTCGTGCGCCGTGCTCAGGACGTGCCCCAGTGGCGGTCGGCGCAACACCCAGCGGTGCGTGCCGTCGCTCAGGTAGTAGGTCAGGTTGGAGCGGCCGCCGGTGATGAGCTCTGCGGAGAGCGGCCCGGTGGCCAGTCCCGGAGTCGCGGCGTCGAGGTACGTGGTGAGCCGGGCGAGGTCGAGGCCGGGCGGGTCTGTCATGCGGTCACGTCCTTGCTGGCGAGCGCGGGGACGAACGTGCGCAGCGCCGCGCGGGTCTCGTCGGCGTCGCGGTGGCGGATGGCGTACATGCCCAGTCGGGTGGCGGCTTCGACGTTGACCGGGGCGTCGTCCACGAACACGCACCGGTCGGCCGGGAGGGCGAGCTTGTCCAGCACGAGCCCGTAGATCATCGGGTCGGGTTTGCGCAGGCCCACCTCACCGCTGATCACGACGGCGTCGAAGAGGTCGTGCAGGTCGTCCGGGTAGTGGTTGCCCCAACTGTTGGACAGCAGCCCGATCTTCAGCCCGGCCGCGCGCAGGTCGTCGATCAGGTCGTACATGGCGTGGTCGGTGCGCATCCCGGCGAACAGCCGGTCCAGCAGGCCGTCGGGTGAGACCGAACTGCCGTCGGTGGTGGCCAGGCGCGCCGCGAACAGCCGTTCGAAATCCGGGCCGGTCAGCTCGCCGGTCTCCAGGCGGTGGATGGGGCTGCCGAGGGCGGCGGCGCGCCCGAGCCACTCCCGCATCACTTCGGCGAAGCTCTGCGGCACGACGTGGTCGGCCGCCAGCCACTGGCCGGTCGACATGCGCAACGGCGTGGTCAGCACACCGCCGTAGTCGAACACGACGGCATCGATGTCCAGGGGCTCCGCCACAGCCGCCGATAGTACCGACCGGTCGGTATGTGCACAACGGGGACGCTCACGGCGGGTCTCGATCCGGTCTAGCCGTGCGCGAAATCCTTGCGCTTGATCTTGGCACGGCGCCCGTTCGGGTGATGGAAGACGATCCCCTCCGCGAGATGTCCCGGCGAGAACGTGCTGTCCAGCGTCGCCAGGAAGGCACGCAGCTCCTGGTAGCCGCGCCAAACCGTAGCCACGAGCGCACACTTGTGTAATTGGCACAACAGAAAATCGGTGGGCTGGCTGGTCGTCATCCGGGGCCGCGCGGCGGGTGCGGCAAGAATCTTCCGTCCCACGACCAACCCACCCCGATGATCGTCATCGAGGTGGGTTGGTGGA